>NZ_VCKW01000251.1 GCF_005889715.1 Actinomadura soli | reverse complement strand
GCGCATCGCGCGGGCGGCCCCGGAGGACCGGTCGGGCCGGGCGGGCCGGGACCGGGACGCCCCGGCGGTCCAGGCGGACCCGGCGGCCCGGGAGGACCGGGCGGCCCAGGTGGCCCCGGCCCCGGACGACCCGGGCCGAACAAGACGAGCTTCATCGATCACCTGCGGTCCCGGGGGGAGGGGTGGCGCAAGTACATCCCGTCCTGGAAGGTCGTGGCCGGTGTCTGCGGCCTCGGATTCGCCGCGTTCATCACGCTGATCTGGGTCGCGTACGCGAACACGCCGACGCCCGCCGAGCCCACCGTGGCCGGCGTCGAGGACCAGGCGTCGATCATCTACTACACCGACGGCACCGAGATAGGACGCATCGGCAAGAAGCGGCAGAGCGTCGAGCTGAACAGGGTGCCGCCGACCGTCCAGGACGCGGTGCTCGCGGCGGAGAACCGCAGCTTCCGCACCGACCCCGGGTTCTCGGTCAGGGGCACGACGCGGGCGGTGTGGAAGAACCTGACCGGCGGGTCGGGCGGCGGGTCCACGATCACGCAGCAGCTGGCGAAGAACTACTACTCCGACCCGAACAACCGGACGATGAACCGGAAGTTCAAGGAGCTGTTCATCTCGCTGAAGCTGGAGGACAAGCACACCAAGGACGAGATCCTCAAGCTGTACCTGAACACCATCTACATGGGCCGCGACACGTACGGCATCCAGGCGGCGTCCCGCGAGTACTTCGGCACGGACGTGTGGAAGCTCAAGCCGGACCAGGCGGCGTTCCTCGGCGGCATCATCCAGAACCCGAACCGGGACCCGGGCGAAGAGGCCAACCGGGCGTGGGTGACCGCGCGGTACCAGTACACGCTCGGCGGCATGGTCAAGATGGGCAAGCTCAGCCAGGCCGAAGCCGACAAGTACAAGCAGCGCCTGCCCAAGATCAACGAGGCGGGCACGGGCAACCAGCTGTACGGCGGCCAGCGCGGCTACATGCTGATGCGCGCCAAGAAGGAGCTGGCCCGGCTCGGCGTCGACGACAAGGAGCTGACGACCAAGGGCCTGCGCGTCTACACGACGTTCGACCGCAAGCGGATGTCGATGGCCAAGCGGGCGGCGGAGCGGACCGTCCCGCAGGTGGACCCGAAGAAGCTGGCGAAGAAGAAGATCCGCGTCGGGCTGGTGTCGGTGAACACCGCGAACGGCGAGGTCGTCGCGTTCTACGGCGGGCCCGACTATCTGGACCAAGCGTTCGACAACGTCTGGCAGGGGAAGGCGCAGGCGGGGTCGGCGATGAAGCCGTACGTGCTGGCGACGGCGCTGAAGCAGAACTACAGCCTGAAGAGCATGGTGGAGGGCCGGTCGAAGATCCCGCTCGACGGTGAGGGCAACGTCGTGTCACGGGGCGACCCCAACGCCGTGATGGTCCCGAACTCCCATCGGGTGGCCCCGGCGGTCAACCTCATCACCGCGACGGAGGAGTCGGTGAACACCGCGTTCCTCCAGCTGATGGGCAAGGTCGGCATCGAAGAGGTGATCAAGACGGAGACGGACGCCGGGATCGCGTCCGATCTGCTGAAGCCGCACGACTGCTGCCTGAACCTGGCGCTGGGCGTCAACGACATCCGCCCGATCGAGCAGGCCGCCGGGTACGCGGTGTTCGCCAACGGCGGCGTGTACCACCAGCCGCACGTGATCCGCCAGGTCAGGCAGTCCGACAACAAGACGCCGCGGCTGAGGCCGAAGTACGAGAAGCGCCGCGTCTTCACCCCGAAGGTCGCGGCGGACGCCACGTACGCGATGCAGCAGGTCATCCAGGGCGGCACGGCGACGGCGGCGCGGCTGCCGGACGGCCGCCAGGCGGCGGGCAAGACCGGCACGACCGACCGGAACGTCTCGTCGTGGTTCGTCGGATACGTGCCGCAGGTGTCCACGGCGGTGACGCTCTACAACGACTCGGTGGGGCGGGACGGGAAGAAGAAGTCGGTGATCCTGCCGGGGATCGGCGAGGTGGAGGGCGGCACGATCCCCGCCCGCATCTGGCGGTCCTACATGTCGGACGCGCTGCGCGGCGTGGAGGCCAGGCAGTTCCCGCCGCCGGCGTGGGGCGGGATCGTCCAGACCTGGGCGAAGCCGCCGAAGAAGAAGGACGACAGGCCGCCGTGGTGCGACAGCCCGATCGGCGAGTTCGACCCGCGCTGCAAGGGCGACGGCGGCAATGGCGGCGGTAACGGCGGAGGCAATGGCGGGGGCAACAAGCCGCCGTGCCAGTCGCCGTTCCCCGACCCCAACTGCAACCCGGACAAGCCGCCGAGCTTCCCGCCGCCGCAGTGGTGGTGCAACCTGCACCAGGGCCACCCCGCCTGCCGGATGCGCGGAGGTGGCCTCAACGAGCCCAGTACGGCGGGCCTCGCACCGCTGTACCCACTGTCGAGGCCACCGGAATGAACCGGTGGGCCGTCCCGTCCGAACCGTTCCATGGAGGCGGTGTTGTGACATGAAGCATGTTCCCGAGTCACCGCACGCCAGGGGGCGTGACCGAGCGCGTTCAGAGCACCGGGGGGAGGCGAGGCTCGACGCCTCGGCCCCCGCGGCTCCGAGGGCGCAGTACTCTCTGACGACGCACAGCCGTACCCCAGTTGATGAGGTCGCGTGAGTAACCGAAGCCCATACGGACCGGAATTCGGAGATGGCCCCGACCGGAGGGCGACCCCCCGCTCCGGCGGATCCGGCCCGCCCCCCGGTGCGCCGCGTGGCGGATCGTCCGGCACCCCCGGCCGGGTTCCGCGCCCCGGCGGCAGGTCGGGCGGACGGAGCGGCGGGCCCGCGAGAATCGGCGGCGGAGGCGGTGGCGGCGGACGTCGCCGCGGAACGCCCTCATCGATGCGTTCGGGACCGGGCGGCCGTCCAGGGGCCGCGGGCCCCGGTGTCGCAGGCCCCGGTGTCGCGGGCGGTCCCGGCGGCCCTGGTGGCCCGGGCGGTCCGGGCGGACGCGGTCCCGGCGGCGGAGGCGGCGGCTTCGGAGGCGGCGGCCCCGGTCGGCGCGGCCCCGGAGACGGCGGAGACGAAAGCTTCTGGGGCGACAGCGGCGGCTCCGGCGGCGGACGGCGCGAGGGGGGCCTCGGCTTCCTGAACCGGCGTGACAAGCGGACGGACGGCGACGACCCCGAGAAGACCGGCTGGCGGCGGTACGTCCCGTCCTGGAAGATCGTCGTCGCCGTCGTCAGCGTGCTGATCCTCGGGATCTCCACGCTCGTCGTCGTCGCGTACGCCAACACCCCGATCCCGACGGAGAAGCAGCAGGCCGCGCTCCGGCAGGAGTCGCTGATCACGTTCTCGGACGGGGCGCCGCTCGCCAGGATCGGCACCCACCGCGAGGACGTCCCGCTCGACAAGGTCCCGAAGCACGTCCAGGACGCGGTCCTCGCCGCGGAGGACCGCAACTTCTGGCACGAGCCGGGCATCTCGCCGACGGGCATCGCGGGCGCGATGTACCGGGCGGTCGCCGGCGGCGAGGTCGCCGGCGCCTCGACGATCACGCAGCAGATGGCCCGGAACTACTACGCGGGCCTCAGCCAGGAGCGGTCGGTCAGCCGCAAGCTCAAGGAGATCCTCATCTCGATCCGTCTCGGCAAGGAGATGGACAAGAAGATGATCCTCCAGCTGTACCTCAACACCGTCCCGTTCGGGCGCCGGTCGTACGGCATCCAGGCCGCGTCCCGCGCCTACTTCCACAAGCCCGTCACCGAGATCAACGAGTCCGAGGCGGCGATGCTCGCCGCGCTGATCCAGCGTCCCGGGTACTTCGCGACCTACGGCCCGGCGTCCAACCCGGCCAAGCAGGCGCTGATCAACCGCTGGAACTACGTCCTCGACGGGATGGTCGGGGAGGGCTGGCTCGACCAGAACAAGCGCGCGGCGGCGAAGTTCCCGCAGACGCAGGAGAACTGGAGCGACGTCCCGGACGACGAGAACACCGGCTACCTCCAGGACCGCGTCCTCGCCGAGCTGAAGCAGCTCGGCATCGACGAGCAGATGCTGGAGACCGGCGGCCTGCGGATCAAGACGACGTTCAACCGGCCGATGCAGGACTACACGAACAAGGTCGTCAAGCAGATCAAGAAGGAGAACGGGCTCGGCGCGGACATCCAGTTCGGCCTCGCCGCCATCGACCCGAAGACGGGCGGGGTGGTGGCCGCCTACGGCGGTCCGGACTACCGCAAGCAGCAGTTCGACAACTCCTTCCAGGGCAACGTGCAGCCCGGGTCGTCGTTCAAGCCGATCGTGCTGGCCACCGCGCTCGACCAGGGCATCAGCCTGCAGACGACGATGGACGGCAGCTACAAGCGCACCATCAACGGCGCCACGTTCACCAACGACAGCAGGTCGGAGAACGGCGTCTACAACCTCAAGCAGATGACGGCGATGTCCATCAACACGTCGTACGTCGAGCTCGGGCAGAAGGTGCAGCTGCCCAACGTCATCGAGATGGCCAAGAAGATGGGCATCCCGAAGAACACCCCGAACCTCAACCCGACGTACACCTCGCTGCCGCTCGGCGTCATCGACGCGACCCCCGTCACGATGGCGTCGGTGTACTCGACGTTCGCCGCCGGGGGCAAGCACCGGAACGCGCACGTCATCTCCGAGATCAAGACCAACACGGGCCACCCGGTCACGAACAGGCACGGCGACGTCCTGGAGAAGCTGCCGTGGCAGAAGCCCGAGACGGTGTTCTCCGAGGGCGTCGCGGCCGACGCGACGTCGGCGATGCAGGCGGTCGTCACGTCCGGTACCGGTAGGCGCGCGAGCCTCGGCGCCCGACCGGTGGCGGGCAAGACCGGTACGACGGACGAGAACAAGTCCGCCTGGTTCGTCGGCTACACGCCGCAGCTCGTGACGTCGGCGGCGATGTGGCGGCAGGACAAGCAGGGGAACCGCAAGTCGCTGATCGGCGTCGGCAACTACAGCCAGGTCTACGGTGGTACGGTCCCGGCCGACCTGTTCAAGCGCTTCATGACGAAGGCGCTGGACGGTAAGGAGATGGCGCAGTTCCCGCCGCCCGTCAACGGCGGCGAGGTCGCCCCGTGGGCCAAGCCGAAGCCGGCTCCCACGACGTCGGCGTCCCCGTCCCCGTCGGACCGTCCGACCTGCGAGCCGGGCCGGCCGACGCCGGGCTGCCAGACGCAGTCCCCGGGCCCGTCGTTCCCGACGACGCCGACCCCGGGCGCGGGGCAGCCCTGCAACGAGTACGGCCTGCCGCTCGGCTGCAACCCGAACCTTCCGCCCGAAGGCGACAAGTCCTGGTGGTGCGAGAAACCCGAGAACAGGAACCACCCGGCCTGCAGGCGGGAAGAACCGACTGATCCGAACGCCAACTAGCCCACCCGGCCGTCGACCGGCATCCCGATCGGACGGTTTAGGCGGACGGCTTACACGAACGACCCGAACGGGACGACCTGAACGGACGGCCCCGAACGGAACGGCCCGGAGCCCGCAGCGGTTCCGGGCCGTTCCGCGTCCGGATTCCCCGGGCGTTCGCGGGGCGCGCGGGCGGGCGTGATGACCAATAGTCTTGCTGTCCATGGCGTCGTCTTCTGAAAGGCTCGGGATGCCCGCGGCCGGAACCGGCAACGACGAGGCGGACGGCCCCGGCGGCCCTGGTCGGCTGGCGCGGCTCGCCCCCGTCCTGACGGGTCTCACGGCATTCGTGTGCGTGCTGGGCTGGCTGCAGAAACGGCCGTGCGCGTCGGCGAACTTCGACTTCGCCAAGACGACGACGAACGCCTGCTACACCGACATCTATCCGCTCTACTACGTGCGCGGGCTGAACGACGGCAAGGTCCCGTACTTCGACTCGTTCACCGGCTCCGACATCCACTACGTCGAATACCCGGTGCTCAGCGGCGGCTTCATGCAGCTCGCCGCGTGGCTGGTGAAGCCGTTCGGCCTGGACGAGCGCGGAATGGCCTTCTACAACGTCACCGTCCTGCTCCTCGCCGTCCTCGCGGTCGTCGCCGTCCTGGCCACCGCGTACGCGGCCGGACGGCGGTCCCTGCGCACCGGCCTGATGGTGGCGCTGTCCCCGGCCCTGCTGCTCACCGCGTACATCAACTGGGACCTGCTGGCGGTCGCGCTCACCGCCCTCGCCGTCGCCGCGTGGTCGGCGCGGCGCCCGGCACTCGCCGGGGCGCTGCTGGGCCTCGCGATCGCGGCGAAGTTCTACCCGCTGCTCCTCCTCGGCCCGCTCGTCCTGCTGTGCGTGCGCGCCGGGCAATGGCGCGCCCTCGGACGCGTCCTCGCCGGGACCGCCGCCGCATGGCTGCTGGTCAACGTGCCCGTGATGCTCTTCGCGTGGGACGGCTGGAAGGAGTTCTACACCTTCAGCCAGGAACGCGGCGTCGACTGGGGCTCCATCTTCTTCTACCTGCAGGACCACGGGCTGGAGAAGACCACGTCCGACACCGGCACGCTCAACCTCCTCGGCACGGGGACCTTCCTCGTCCTCGCCGCCTGCATCGCGGTCCTCGCGTTCACGGCGCCGCGCCGCCCGCGCCTGCCGCAGCTGATGTTCCTCGTGCTGGTCGCGTTCATGCTGCCGAACAAGGTCTGGTCGCCGCAGTACGTGCTGTGGCTGCTGCCGCTCGCGGTGCTGGCGCGTCCGAAGCTCCCCGCGTTCGTGGTCTGGCAGGTCGGCGAGATCGTCTACTTCTTCGGCATCTGGTGGTTCCTGCTGTCGGTGTCCGCGCAGACGCCTGGCGCGGACCTCTCCGACACGATGTCGGCGGTGCTCAGCCTCGACGCGCCGGAGGGCGGCATCAGCGAGGACGTCTACCACCTGGCGCTGCTCGCGCGGTTCGTGACCGTCCTTGCGCTGGCGGCGCTGGTGGTGTGGGACGTACTGCGCCCGTCCGGCGACCTCATGCGGTCGGACGGCGCGGACGACCCGGCGGGCGGCGTCCTCGACGGAGCGCACGATGTGATCTCGCTGAGACGCTGGCGCGGCGCCCGCCACACCAGCGTCCCGGTCCCGTCGTCCTAACGCCGCGTGTCGGCGCCAGAGCCGGAGTTGGCGCCGCTTGCGCGCAGTGCTTCGATGAACCACTCGAAACACGGTGTCAGCGTCGGCGGGACGGGCCGGCCGTTGATGACGGTGAGCAACTGCCAGTACCGCTCCGCACGACGGTCGGTGCCGATCTCCATGCGCGCCAGCAGGTCGCGCCTGAACTCGGCGTCGTTGGTGGTCTGGGACGCGTCCGCGTAGGCGCGCGCCAGTTCGTCCGCGATGGGACGGGCCGCGTCCGACTCGGGTGCGATGCCGTCCGCGATGGCCTGTTCGATCTTCTCCCGCGTCAGTTCGGCGAGACGCACCGGGTCGTCCGGGTAGGAGCCCCGCGAGATGTCCGCCGCCTGGGCCTCGGCCATCCGCCGGACGGACGCGCGGAAGCCCGGGTCGCCGACCAGCTCGGCCAGCTCGACCCACGCGTCCACCTGCTCGGGTTCGGGGTCGTCGGGCAGTTCCGGCAGCGCGGACCGCATCTTCGCCGCGAAGTCGGGGTTGAGGTCGAGCCCGGCGAACGACTCGTCGATGAAGTCGGTGATGATCCGCCGCCGTTCCTCGTCGGACAGCCGGGCGAGCTTGTGCATGAGTTCGATCTCCTCTGGAGTGGATCCGCGTTTCGCGACGGCCCGCAGCACGGCACGGCGCAGCCGCAGCGTCCGGATCCGCACGTCCAGCGCCTCCGCGTGCACCGCCGCGACCTCCCCGACGCCGATCTCCCGGTCCAGCACCCGCCGGACCGTGCCGAGGTCGATACCGAGGTCGCGCAGCGTCCGCACCAGGTCGAGGCGCGCGACGGCCGCCGCGTCGTACAGCCGGTAGCCGGCCGCGGTACGTCCGGACGGCGGCACCACGCCCTCGTCGGAGTAGAACCGGATCGTCCGCACCGGAAGGCCGGTGCGGCGCGCCAGTTCCCCGATCGTGTAGAGGGTGCCGCCGTCCATGCCGTCCACCATGAGGGCTCCAGTGACTAGAGACTCAACCCGCCACCATCATGAATCGTCGACAGGGGTGCCCGAGTGACCAGGAATGTCGCCCTTCCGGACGGGTGGGAGCCGAAGGTACGCGCGGCCGTCGCCGCCGTCAGACCCGACCTCGCGCCAGGCGCGCTGCGACCGCTAGGCGCCGGATTCGAAAGCGTGGCCCTACTCCTTGAGCCGAACCACCCCGTCGAGCCGAACGGGCCCGTCGAGCCGAACGGGCCCGTCGACACGGACCGGCTCGTTGACACGGACCGGGGGCAGTCGTACGTGCTCCGCTTCCCGCGCGGAGAGGACGGCGCGGAGGGCATCGCGTGCGAGGCCAGGCTGCTGCCCGAGCTAGCCGGGCTGCTCGACGTCCCCGTTCCCCGGTTCGCCTTCACCGCCCCGAACCCGCTCGGGCCAGGGGAGTTCTGCTGCTATCCCGTGGTGCCCGGGGAGTCGCTGTCCGAGGACGACTGGCATGCCCGCGGGCTCCTGGACGAGCCGGCGCCCGTCCGCCAGCTCGCGGGCCTGATCGAGGCGATCCATTCATTTCCCGTGAAACGTGCCCGCGAACTCGGCGTGCCCGAGGTGGATCCGCGCGCGGAGTTCACCGAGGACCTGCGGCTCGTCCGCGCCGAGGTCGTCCCGCTGCTGCCGCCGGACCAGGCACGGCTCCTGATCGCCGCCTACGAGCGCTACCTCGCGGACGACGGGAACTTCGACGGCCCTCCCACGCTGATCCACGCCGACATCAGCCTGGACCACCTCCTGATCACCGGAACGCGCATCAGCGGGCTGATCGACTTCGGGGACGCGCAGATCGGGGACCCCGATTACGACCTGTGCTTCCTCTGGCCCGAGACGAACCGTGCGTTCGTGCGGCGGCTTCAGCGGGAGCGGGGCCGTCCGTTCGACGCACGCCTGGAGGGCAAGCTGCGCTTCTGGGAGCTCGCGGACCCGGCCACCGACGTGCTCCATGGCATCGAGAACGACCTGCCGGACGTCCGCGACGAGGGCCTCACCCTGCTGAGCACCCTCCTCACCGCCGACCGATAGAGCACCGGCGACGGCCAACGCCCGCCCCACCCGCTGAAATGGTGCACGACCGACGGTCGTGCACCATTTCAGGAGGTCACGCGACTTTAGGGGGGTCAGGCGCCGCGGGCGGGGTCGGCGATCGTGGGTTCGGTGCCTTCGCGGCGGGCACGGCGGACGTCCTGGACGAACTCGCGGGAGAACATCGCCGAGAGGGTCGCGACGCCGCCCCGGTGGACGCGGATCTCACCGTGCCGGATCTCGCCGGTGATCCTGATCCGGCGGCCTTCGCCGTCCTCGCCGGTCCAGTCCTTGACGCGGCCGCGGCCGGTGTAGCGCAGGTCCCAGTGGTCGATCTGAGCGTCCTGCGGGACGAGCAGCTTGACCATCGAGTGGTCGAGGTCGACCTCGATGTCGATGTCGCCGTCCGGGATCTGCGGGGAGCGCAGGTCGAGGACGACCGAGCCGCGGCGGGCGCGGACCTCGAAGCGGCGGTCGGCCGTCCAGTGGCCGAGCTGCTTGACGTTGCGGTAGTGGGCCTGGACGCGGGTCACGGCGTCGGCCGGGGCGTCGGCGGTGGTGGCGGTCGTGGGCGTGGCGTTCATCTCTGTGTTCCTTCCGGAATCGGGCAACTGCCTCGCTCGGAGAGTAGCTCGTTCTATGAGTCTCTCTTAAAACGAGAGAATAGAGCGCATGAGTGAAGAGTGTCAAGCCTGGGTTGGCGCTACCTCGATCGACGCTGGTCAGCGCGCCGGTGAGCGTCCGGCCGCGGACGCTGTGCGACGATCTCGGACGCCCGCGGCACCCGAGCGCCGGGATGGCGTGGTCGGAATCTGCCCATATCGGGGGATTTCGTGGGCGTTGCTCGGGGATGATCGCGGCCGGCGGGGCGGGGAGCCCCGGGCCTCGCGCACGCGGGGCGCAGGAACTGCCGGGAGATGACGTGGACGCGAACCAAGCACTGACAGAGCTGCTCACTGGACGTCTGACACCGGGCGTCTACCAGTGGCGGACGCCCCCGGTGCCGGGCGCGCTCGGCGACACGAGCTGGATCGAGCGCGCCGAGGAGGCCGACTTGCGCGGATTCCATCTCGACGGCCGCCGCGCCCGCGACAGCGCGTCGTTCCTGCGGCTGTGCGCCGACGTCTTCGAGTTGCCCGAAGGATCAGCCACCGACTGGGACGCGCTCGGCGACTCCCTGGCCGACCTTTCGTGGACCCCCGCGAAGAACGGCTACGTGGTGCTCTACGAGTCTTGGGCTGAACTAGCCGACACCGACCAGCAGGCGTTTCGTGCCGTCCTGGACATGTTCGCCGGGGTGGTGAAGGCGTGGCGGGACACCTCCACCCCCATGACCGTGCTGATGTCGAGCGTGGGTGTGGAAGTGGCAGGCGTCCCCCGCCTCGCCTGACCGGTCGTCATCCCCGTTCGGCCTGGCACGAAGCCCGTCCGGCCTGGAAGGTCCCCGTCCCGCCTGGAAAGATCCCCGTCTGGTCTGGCAAGACACCCGTCTCGCCTGGACGGGCGCTAATAGCCGGTCGTGCTGCTGGTCCCCACGACGGCCGCCCACAGCCCGATGTAGAAGATCCAGAAGATGATCCAGCCGACCGTGACGATGTAGCCGAGGATGAGCCCGGCGACGGCCATTCCGTGACCGCCCTCGCCCGTCCGCTTGATCTGGCCCTGAGCGACATGGCCGAAGATGATCGCGAGAATGGACGTCAGGCCGCAGGCGAGGAAGCCGATGAGCCCGCAGACCATCGACGCGGTCGCCATCCCGTTGGTGGGAGGGGCGATCGGTACCGGCGACCCTCCGTAGTAGTGGTGCTGCACGGACGCGGGCTGCGCGGGCTGGGAGTAGTGCTGGGCGTAGGGGTCGTGCGTCCCGTAGCCGTAGGGGTCGTAAGGGGGCTGTGACATGTGGTTCCCGATCGGTTCGCGCGCCCGCCGCCGGAAGGTACGCGCGTGCGCTAAGGGCTGGGTTCCGAATTATGCCAGTGTGATGTGACCTTCGGATTTTGTCGTGATGCTGGTCTTCGCGGTTTTAGATGCCGAACCCGGCCATCGGGTTCCCCTGGTCCGACGGCGACCTCAGCGCCTCCTCACCGTGAATTCCCCACGACTTCGACGCACCATGACCGCGAAAGCCGCCTCAACCGCTTCGACCGCCCCGCCCGTCAAAGCTTCGAGCGCAACCAGGAGATGTCATCGGCCTGGCCCTCTGCCGGCGTCTCCACCACGACCGGGGCGCCCGCGGCCCTGACCACGGCCAGGATCAGCTCCGCGTCGATGGTGCCGTTGCCCAGGTTGGCATGACGGTCGGCGCCCGACCCGAACGTGTCGCGGCTGTCGTTGCAATGCACCAGATCGATGCGGCCGGTTATGGCCTTGATCCGGTCGACGGCGTCCACGAGTTCCTCCCCCGCGGCATGCGCGTGGCACGTGTCGAGGCAGAAACCGAGCTTGGACTCCAGCCCCGGAATCCCGGACAGCACCTCCCACAACCTGGAGATCCGGTCGAACTTGCGCGCCATGGCGTTCTCGCCGCCCGCGGTGTTCTCGATGTAGACCGGGATCGGGCACTCGACCCTCTCGAACACCTTGCGCCAGTTCTCGAAACCCAGCTCGGGGTCGTCGTCCCTCAGCACGTGCCCGCCATGCACGATCAGCGCCTTGGCGCCGATCGACGCCGCCGCGTCCAACTGCTGCGTGAGGTTCTTGCGGCTCGGGATGCGGATCCTGTTGTTGGACGTCGCCACGTTGATCGTGTACGGGGCATGCACATAGACGTCCACCCCGGAACCCGCCAGCGCCTCGACGCCCTCCGGCAGTACGGGCTTCTTCCACCCCTGCGGGTCGCCCAGGAAGAACTGGACGACGTCAGCGCCGATCGCGCGGGCATTGTCGAGCGGGTTGGTCTGGTCGACGTGGGCTCCGATACGCATGCCCCCGAGCCTAGCCCCGCCCTACGACACCCCGGAGAA
>NZ_VCKW01000250.1 GCF_005889715.1 Actinomadura soli | reverse complement strand
GTGCGCGGGGCCGGGGGCGCCGGCCACGGCGACGGCGGTGGCGAGCCCGCTGGTGACGAGGAAGCTTCGCCGGTTCAGCGGACGTGCGATGTCGGCCATGGGGGTAGCGACCTTTCGGGAGAATCCGGCATCGGTCGCCGGAAAGCCTCACCAAGGCCGGTGACCCGCGGGTACCGCTGGGATGACGTCCGCCACAACAGAGTTGATCTTTTTGGGCGGAGCCGAAAGATCGCGCACAGCGCGGAGAAAAGGGTGGTAGGGTGGCAACTTACAAAGTTGCGCACAAAAATTCCATCCTATGGATAGGAGCGTAGCACAGGCATGGGACTCCGTCAAGCGGACGCTGTCAACCCCCAACGCGAGGAAAAAGCGCGGCAGGTCGTGATTCGCACCGAGCAGGAGTACGTGTCCCGCGTGTACGCGCGGCTCGACATCGAGCGGGAGGAGGCCGAGCGGGCGCTGCGCCAGGGCCCGGCCGCGGGCGGCGGAAGCGCGTTCCAGGCCCGGCTGGAGAGCGCCGTCGCCACCGACGAGGCCGCCCGCCGCCTCGCCCGGCTCGGCGGCGTCGAGCACGGCCTGTGCTTCGGCCGGATCGACCACCGCGCCGGCGCGGACGGCCCCGGCGACACGTTCTACATCGGCCGCGTCGGCCTCCGCGACGAGCACCGCGAGCCCCTCCTGATCGACTGGCGCGCCGCCGCGGCCCGCCCGTTCTACACCGCCACCCACGGCGCGCCCGGCACCCTCGCGCGGCGCCGCCACCTGCACCTGCGCCACCGCGAGGTCGTCCGGCTGGACGACGAGGTGTTCGACCTGGACGGCCTGGCCGAGTCCGAACGCGGCGGCATCGTCGGCGAGGCCGCCCTCCTCGCCACGCTCCGCCGCGGCCGGACGGGCCGGATGAGCGACGTCGTCGCCACCATCCAGGAGGAGCAGGACCAGGTGATCCGCTCCGGCCTGCAAGGGGTGCTCGTCGTCCAGGGCGGTCCCGGCACCGGCAAGACGGTCGCCGCCCTGCACCGCGCCGCGTACCTGCTCTACACGCACCGGGACGTCCTCGAACGGCGCGGAGTGCTCATCGTCGGCCCGAACGCCACGTTCCTCCGCTACATCGAGCAGGTGCTCCCCGGCCTGGGCGAGACCGACGTCGCCATGGCCACGCTCGGCGAGCTGTACCCGGGCCTGAAGGCGACCGCCAGGGAGGACCCAGCGGTCGCCATCGTCAAGGGCGACCTGCGGATGGCCGACCTGGTGCGGGAGGCCGTCCACGACCGGCAGCGCATCCCGCCGGACGGCCTGCACGTCCAGACCGACGGCCTCACCCTCGTGGTGGACGCCCAATCATGCGAGCGGGCACGTGACCGTGCGCGGGGGCTGCATCTCCCCCACAACGTCCAGCGGCGCCGGTTCGTCCACGATCTCCTGGAGGCACTCGCCGTCAACCGCGCCGAGCAGTACGACCGCATCATGGACGAGCCCCTGGACGACCTTGCCAGGAACGGCGGCCTCCCCGACTGGCTCCAGGAGCTGATCGACGAAGCCGAAGACGAACCCCTCCTGGACGAGACCGACCTCCGCCTGGCCAAGGAGACCCTCTGGCGGGACCCGGCCGTCCAAGCCGCCATCAACGCGCTCTGGCCCGAGCTGACGCCCGAGCAGTTCCTGTCCGACCTCTACGCCGACCCCGAATCCCTCGCCCGCCTGGGAACCCGCGCCGGCCTGACCTCAGCCGAGTCGGCGCTCCTCAATCGCACGTCCGGCGCCGCGTGGACGATCTCCGACGTCCCCCTCCTGGACGAGGCCGCCGAGCTGCTGGGCAAGGACGACTCCGCCGAGAAGGCCCGCGAGCGCGCGGCCGCCGCCGAACGCGCGCGGGAGGCGCGGTACGCCCAGGAGGTGATCGAGTCCACCGACACCGGGAACGTCGAACGGCTCACCGCGAGCGACCTGATCTCCGGGACCGACCTGGCCGAACGCCACCACGACGACGGCCCGCCGCTCACCACCGCGCAGCGCGCCCTCGCCGACCGCGAATGGGCGTACGGGCACGTGATCGTCGACGAGGCGCAGGAACTCTCCGAAATGGCCTGGCACACCGTGATGAAGCGCGTCCCGACCCGGTCCCTGACCGTCGTCGGCGACATCGCCCAGACCGGCAGCGCGGCCGGGGCCGCGTCCTGGGGCCAGATGCTCGACCGGTACGTCCCCGGCCGCTGGCGCGAGCAGCGCCTCCTGGTCAACTACCGCACCCCGGCCGCCATCATGAGGGTCGCCGCCCGCGTCCTCGCCGCCGTCGCACCCGGCCAGACGCCGCCCGAGTCCGTCCGCGACGACGGCCCGCCGCCCACCGCGATCGCGATGCCGGTTTCGCTGGCCTCGCTCGTCCAGTCCGAGCTGTCGAGCATCGCCGCGGGGACGCCCGACGGCATCGGCGGCGCCTTCAAGGAGGGCCGGCTCGCCGTCATCACGTCCGCGGCCCTGCACGTCGCCGTCCTGGACGCCCTCCCGCACGCCGCCGCGGGCGCGACCCCGGAGGCCCTCGACTCCCCCGCCGTCGTCCTGACCGCCGAGGAGGCCAAGGGCCTGGAGTTCGACTCTGTGATCATCGTGGACCCGGCGGGCATCCTGTCGGAGTCCCCCAAGGGCGGCCAGGACCTCTACGTCGCGCTGACCAGGGCCACCCGGCGGCTGACGGTCGTCCACGACGGAGAGCTGCCGCCCCTCCTCGCCGACCTGCACTGACGCCCCGGCACGGGGGCAGCCGGATCACCGCCCGCTGCCCCCGGCACGCCGCGCGCCATGACGCCGGGCGGAAGGCAATGGCAGGACGTGACCAAATCCGGCCGGAGTTAGTCGAGCGCCGCCCTTTACCCCGTCACCCCCGGGCGAGACCCTGTGCCCCCGTAGAGATCATTTTTATTCGGGAGGTGCGGGTTGGCCAGGAGATCCCTGAGACGAACCCGGCGGACGATGACGGTGGCCGTGCTGACCTGTGCGGCGCTGACCGCGGCGGGCGGGGCGACGGCGTTCGCCCAGGCGTCCCCCAAGATCGTGGTGAAGGACGGCGTGACCCAGCCGGTCTTCTCCTACAAGGACGCGATCCGCGAGCACGTGTACGTCGAGTCCGGCGTGGACAGCGACGGCGACGGCAAGCGCGACCGCGTCAACGTGGACATCATCCGGCCCAAGGAGACCGAGAAGGGCCTCAAGGTCCCGGTGGTCATGGACGCGAGCCCGTACTACGACAACGCAGGACGCGGCAACGAGAGCGAGCGCAAGACCTACGACGCGAACGGGAACCCGGTGAAGTTCCCGCTCTACTACGACAACTACTTCGTGCCGCGCGGATACGCGTTCCTCGCCGTCGACATGGTCGGGACGACGAAGTCCGACGGCTGCCCGGTGAGCGGCGGCCCGTCCGACGTCCTCGGCGTCAAGGCCGTGGTCGACTGGCTGAACGGGCGCGCGAAGGCGACCCGGGCGGACGGCAGCCCGGTGAAGGCCGCGTGGAGCACCGGCCGCACCGGCATGATCGGCAAGTCCTACGACGGGACGCTCGCGAACGGCGTCGCCGCGACCGGCGTCGAGGGCCTGGAGACGATCGTCCCGATCTCGGCGATCAGCAGCTGGTACGACTACAGCCGCATGAACGGCGTGAACTACTGGACGAACGAGCAGCCGTGGCTCGCCGACTACGTCGACACCGACCCGCCCGAGAAGTGCGCCGCCGTCCGCGCCGACCTCGGCGAGGGCGAGGACGACGCGACCGGCAACTACAACGCGTACTGGCGGGCCGCCGACTACCGGCACGGGACGATCGGCGACGTCCGCAACGTCCGCGCCAGCCTCTTCGCCTACCACGGCGTCAACGACCTGAACGTGAAGGACAACCACTTCACGCTCTGGTGGAACGAGCTCGCCGAGCGCGGCATCGACCGGAAGGTGTGGCTGTCGCAGCGCGGCCACGTCGACCCGTTCGACATCCGGCGCGACGACTGGGTCGCGACCCTGCACAAGTGGTTCGACCACGAGCTGCACAAGATCCGCAACGATGTCATGCGGGGGCCGCGCGCCGACATCGAGATCGGCCCCGACCAGTGGATCACCCAGCGGGACTGGCCGTCCCGGGACGCCCGGCCGGTGACCCTGCGGCCCGGCGCGGACGGCTCGCTCGGCCCGAAGCCCGCGGCGAAGGGCTCGACGGTCACGTTCACCGACGAGCTCGGCCCGAACCGGCTGGGCCGGTCGGAGGGCGAGATGGTCGGCGACCCGGGGACGGCGAAGCCGTTCAGGGCCGCCTTCGTGTCGGGCCCGCTGCCGCTGACCGGACGCCTGTCCGGGACGCCCGGCGCCCGGCTGCGGATCATGCTGGACAAGCCGACGTCCAACCTGACCGCGCTGCTCGTGGACTACGGCGAGGACACCCGTGTCAACTACCTCGGCCAGGGCTCCGGCATCCGGACGCTCGCCACCGAGGACTGCAACGGTGAGAGCACGCCGGACGACGACGGCTGCTACAGGCAGACGGAGGTCACCACGGTGACGTCGCCGGTGAACGTGGTCGCCCGCGGCTGGCTCGACGCCCAGAACGACCGGTCGCTGAGCCACCCGGCACCGCTGAAGCCGGGCCACTACTACGACGTCCGGTGGGAGACGCTCAGCCAGGAGTACGTGCTGAAGAAGGGGCACCGCCTCGCGCTGATCATCGCCGGGACGGACTCCGACTACAACACCGAGACGCCCACCGAGGCCAAGGTGACGGTGGACCTGCGCGGCAGCTCCATCAGCATCCCGGTGGTCGCCGGCGGGGACGACGCCGCCACGGCGCTCGTCCCGCAGCCGCTGACGACGTGGCGCGGCCCGTCCGGCGTCACGCTGCCCGTCCAGGAACGCAAGTTCCACTGATCCCGTATTGAGGCCGCCGTCCCCGAGGGGGCGGCGGCCTCGCCGCGCCTGAGCGGCCGGGTCAGTGACCGGTTGTGAGGCGCCTGGAGTCGGGAACCCGCTGGACGGTCACGCGGCCGCCGCGCCGCTTGCGGTGAAGGGACTCGAAGGCCCATTCCGCCGACATCATCGCGCCCTCCTGCCATCCGGGAATCGGGCAGACCTGATCGCCGATCACCATGACGTTGCCGTGCCCCTGGACGTTGACCAGGGTCTCGTACATCTCCCGGTGCTCGGCGATGGTGTGATCCCAGTGCGCCCAGACGCCGAGCTGGTAGGGCACCTTGTGCCAGGCGATGGACAGGCCCTGCCGGTCCGGGACGACGGACCGGTCGGCGAACTCGCCGTGCAGCCTCGCGCCGGCGGCCCGTGCCTCCTTCAGCCGCTCGGCGTGCGGGCGCGCGCCGAACTTCTCTCCGTTGTCGTAGGAGCAGTAGGCGCCGATCAGGACGCCCTTGCCCGAGGAGGAGAAGTAGTCGCCGGACGGATACCAGATCTGCTGGATCTCATGGTCGACCCAGCTGACGCCGCCGTAGATCCGGTCCTGCTCCGACTCCCAGAACCGCCGGTTGGCCTGCCAGCCCATCTTGCACCCGGGCGCGAACCAGACGCCGGCGACGGCGCGCGCGAATTCGCCGGAGAATCCCGCGAGCTCGACCCGCTGCCGCAGAACCGGGACGGGAATGCTGCTCAAACAGTAGTCGAAAAGCTTGTCGTGCCGGCCGTCGGCGTCCTGCCACGCGATCTTGACGCCGTCCTCACTCGACTTTATCGCGTGCACAGGGGCGTTGAGAGTAATGGTTCCGGCGGGCAGCGCGGACGCCATCCGGCGGACGAGATGGTCCATTCCGCCGACCGGCTGGAACATGGTGACCTGGTAGCCGTATTCGAGTTCGTCGTAAAATCGCTGCTCCCAGAATCCGCTTTCCACGATGTCGGGGAGGGACAGCGCGCCGATCTTCTGGGGCGTCTTCGGGATGCTGAGCGGCTCGGCCGCCCCCGAGCGCAGGGACCCCTTGTAGGCATGGTCCTCCGCGTCGAGACCGCCGAACGCGGTCAGCAGGCCCAGCAGCTTGGCGCGCTGGGCGTCGCTCAGCCCGCGGGCGTCCAGCAGCCCGTTCTTGACCGCGGCCGCCGCGTACGCGGCGACGTGCCCGCGGACATCATTCGAGATGTGGCCGTTGGTCACGGCCGCCCGCCGCCACACCCGGTCGGTCTGGTACAGGTTCGCGGCGCTCCGCATCAGGTACGGCTCAAGGGCGATGCCGAGCCTGCGGCACATTCCGATGACGCGCTGGTGCTCGAAGGACAGGCGCGCCGGGCCGAGGTTGGCGTAGAGGCCGCGGTCGAACGCGCACGTCTGGGTGCGGGACGACCCGTCCTCCCACACCTCGGTGATCGTGTCGCCGCGCCGGGCGGTGAGGGTGCGCCCGCCGACGCGCCCCTGCGCTTCCAGCACGGTCACCTTGTAGCCCGCCTCGGCGAACTTCAGCGCGGCGGTCAGCCCGCTGACACCGGCCCCGAGGATCGCGACGGTCTTCCCGCCGCCCTTCCCTCCCGCCGGTCTCAGCGGCCCGGCGGGCGGGGTCGCCGCGTCGGCCGGAACGGCACCGGTCATGACCTGCAGCAAGGTGGCGGACGCGGCCGCGCCCAGGAACTTTCGGCGGGAAGAGCCCTTGTGCGGCTGGTCCATCATGCTCCTTCTGGGAGGCGTCGACGGCGACACATGAATGGACAGCACGGTAATTATCGTCGGCGATCACTGATAGGTGCGGAAAATGACCCGGCCGCTCACCTAACGCGACAACGACAGTTCACAGCGCGACACCCGATCCGTCCAGGATCGGCCAGTGAATTTGGACACAGCGAAAATTAGCGCGGCGAATAACCCCATTTATGGGCGGGCCCGCCGGTCAGCGGTTGTCGGTGTCCTTGCTGGGCTGGACGCGCTTCGGCTCGCCCGGCATCTTCGGATAGTTGGGGGGATACGGCATGTCGCCGAGGCCGTGGTCGCGCTCGTCGCGGTCGGCGAGGTCGAGGAGGCCCTGCAGGGAGAACGACTCGTCGTCGATCGCGGCGTGCACGTCGCCCAGCTCGGCGAAGCGGGCGGGCATGGTGGCGATGGTGAAGTCGTGCGGGTCGGCGTCGGCCAGCTCGTCCCAGGTCAGGGGCGCCGAGACGGGGGCGTGCGGGGCGGGCCGGACGCTGTAGGCGGACGCGATCGTCCGGTCGCGGGCGTTCTGGTTGTAGTCGATGAAGACCTGCTCGCCGCGCTCCTCCTTCCACCACCGGGTGGTGACCTCGTCGGGGGCGCGGCGCTCCACCTCGCGGCCGAACGCCAGCGCGGCCCGGCGGACCTCGGTGAACGTCCAGCGCGGCTCGATGCGGACGTAGATGTGCACCCCGCCCTTGCCGGACGTCTTCACGAAACCGGTGAGCCCCAGCTCGGCGAGCAGGTCGCGGGCCGGGCCGAGCGCGACGCGGACGGCGTCGGAGAAGTCGGTGCCGGGCTGCGGGTCGAGGTCGATGCGCAGCTCGTCCGGGTGGTCGACGTCGCCGTCGCGGACGGGCCACGGGTGGAACGTCAGCGTGCCGAGGTTGGCCGCCCACGCGATCACGGCGACCTCCGTCGGGCGCACCTCGTCGGCGGAGCGGCCGCTGGGGAACGCGATCCGGGACGTCCGCACCCAGTCGGGCGCGCCCTTGGGGACGCGCTTCTGGTAGAACGCGTCGGACTTGCCTGCGCCCATGCCCGCCTGGCCGCGCGCGTAGTCCTCCCGGGTGGCCATCCGGGCGCCCTCGAAGACGCCGGCGGGCCAGCGCTCCAGCGTCGTCGGACGGTTGCGGGTGGCGCGCAGGATGCCCTCCCCCACGGCCAGGTAGTACTCGACGAGCTGCCGCTTGGTGTAGCCGTGCTCGGGAAAGTAGACCTTGTCGGGGTTGGACACTTTGACGAGCCGATCCCCGACCGGGATCTCGATGTAGGGCGAGGCCATACCCAGCACGTTAACCCACAGGTCGGACAGGGCGGCGGGTACCGTCGACGGTATGGAGAAGATCCGCAAGAGCGAGGATGAGTGGCGGGCGGAGCTCAGCCCCGAGGAGTTCCACGTGCTGCGGGAGGCCGGCACCGAGAAGCCCTTTACCGGCGAGTACACCGACGCCAAGACCGTCGGCGTGTACCGGTGCCGCGCCTGCGGGACGGAGCTGTTCCGCTCGGAGACCAAGTTCGAGAGCCACTGCGGCTGGCCGTCGTTCTACGCGCCGTCCGACTCCGGCAAGGTCACGCTGATCGAGGACCGCTCGCTCGGCATGGCCCGCACGGAGGTGCGCTGCGCGGTGTGCGACTCGCATCTCGGGCACGTCTTCCACGGCGAGGGCTACGACACGCCCACCGACGACCGGTACTGCATCAACTCGATCTCCCTCACCCTCGAACCCGCCGAATAGGCCGGGGAGCCCCGTGGACGAGCTCGACCGCTACACCATCGCGTACCTCTGCGGCGGGCCGTCCAGGGTCGCCCAGGTCGCGGTGCTCACCCTGTACGAGCGGCGCGGCGTCCGGATCTCCAAGGGGACGCGCCGAGCCGATGCGCTGGCGCGCGAGCCCGGAGACCCGGTGGAGGCGGCGGTGCTCGCCGCGATCCCGGCCGCCGGGCGGCCGCTCGGGCAGGTGATCGCGGCGGCCGCGGAGTCGGCGGCGGCGCTCGCCGTCGCCGGTGCGCTGCGCGAGGCCGGGCTGATGCGCGGCAGGCGGCCCACCCGGCGGGGCAGGGCGCTGCGCCGGACGCTCGCCGGGGAGCCGGGCGCGTCGCAGGCCGAGCGGCTCGCCGCGCTCGGGCCGGACGGCGTCGAGGACGCCAGGCTGCGCGAGATCTTGCGGGCCGACGACCCGAAACCGGTCGATCTGTCCCGCGGCCGGCAGCGCGGGCACCGGAACCTGGAATCCAGCAACCTGGCGGAGCCCCGGTTCGACGGGGGCGACTACGGGGGCGGCTCGGGAGGCGGCTACTAGCGGGTCTCCGCGACCTCGCAGTCGTCCTTGTCGCTCTGCTTGTTCGCGAGGACGACGCTGCCGTTGCCGTCGCTCTCCCCGTGGACGAAGACGCGGGGCCGGTCGTCGCCCGCGTCCCGCAGGAACTGGGTCGTCCACTCGCACAGGTCGACGGCGGGCCGGGAGTTCTCGTCCTCCTCGCGGAGGTCGGTGTAGACACGGACGAACGAGCCGCTGCGGCGGACGTTCGTGACGTGCTTGACGACCCTCTTGCCCGGGTCCCGGGTCTCGAAGTACGGCACGGCGTCGATGACCTCGTCCGGGTCGCCGACGGCACCGGCCGACCCCTGCGGGGACGGGGGCGCGGCGGAGCGGACCGCGATGGCGGCACCGGATCCGGCCGGGTCCGGGCCGCCGCCCGGCAGCGCCAGAACGGCGGCGGACGCGAGCCCCGCGACCGCCGCGAGCCCGGTTCCGGCGGCGGCCAGCCGGTGGCGCCAGGACCGGCGCGGCCACGCGGCGAGACGGGTCCAGCGGATCTCGAACTCGGAGGGGGGCCGCGCGTGCCGTCCGCGCGGCCGACCGTCGGGAGACTGGCTCACGGACGGCACCCTACCCGGGTTCCGCCGCGCATTCGGCCCGGTTGACGCGTTCCCACCTGCGAAGACAGGACAATCAGGCGAGCCCGGCGATGAGTTCGGCGACCGGCTTGCGGCGGCCGGTGTAGAACGGGATCTCCTCGCGGGTGTGCACCCGGGCCCGCGCGCCGCGCAGGTGGCGCATCAGGTCGACGATGCGGTGCAGCTCGTCGGCCTCGAACGCCAGCATCCACTCGTAGTCGCCCAGCGCGAACGACGCCACCGTGTTGGCCCGGACGTCGGGGTAGTCGCGCGCCATCTTGCCGTGCTCGGCGAGCATCGCGCGGCGCTCCTCGTCCGGCAGCAGGTACCACTCGTAGGACCGGACGAACGGGTACACGCACACGTAGGCGCGCGGCTCCTCGTCGGCGAGGAACGCCGGGATGTGGCTCTTGTTGAACTCCGCCGGGCGGTGCAGGGCCATCTGCGACCACACCGGCTCGCTGGCGCGGCCCAGGAACGTCCGGCGGAACCGGGTGTAGATCTCCTGGAGGTCGTCGGACGTGGGCGCGTGCCACCAGAACATGTAGTCGGCGTCGGCGCGCAGCCCGGCGACGTCGTAGGCGCCGCGGGTGGTGACGTCCTTCTGGGCGGCCTGGTCGAGGAGGTCCTGGACCTCGGCGGCGTCCCGCTCCCCGATCGAGCCGGGGTTCGCGAGCCGGAAGACCGACCACATCGTGTAGCGGATGACGTTATTGAGTTCGCGTGCCTTCGGCTTGCCCGCCGGCTGCGTCATGATCTGCTCCTTCCCGGGTGCGCGGGTCTCGGCCGCGCAGGTCGTCCAGGATCCGGGCGGCGGCCGCGCGCGCGGAGGCGACGCACGCGGGGACGCCCAGGCCGTCGTAGGCGGCGCCGGCGACGGCGAGCCCCGGCTGCCCGGCGACCGCGGCCCGGATCTTGGCCACGCGGTCGGCGTGGCCCACGTTGTACTGCGGGAGCCCGCCGCCCCACCGGGTCACCCGGCTCTCCACGGGCAGCTCGGCGACGCCGCAGGTCGCGGCGAGCTCGGCCATCGCGGTGGCGGTCAGCTCGCCGTCGGCCCGCTGCAGCGTGCGCTCCTCGCCGA
Organism: Actinomadura soli; assembly: GCF_005889715.1. GTDB lineage: Bacteria > Actinomycetota > Actinomycetes > Streptosporangiales > Streptosporangiaceae > Spirillospora > Spirillospora soli. Next base: position 1,440 of record NZ_VCKW01000250.1, on the reverse strand, counting down.
AGCGCCCGATGGAGCAGCGGACCGCGATGATGCCGGGGTCGCGTTCGCGCAGGTGAGGCCATTTTACCGAGCTGAACGTGACGGCCTTGACGCCCCGTCCGCCGTGCTCCGGGGCGGTTCCCGGGGGGTGTGGGGGGTCGTCCCCCCACACGGAACCCGCGTCGCTCTCCACGGCCGGGACGAGGTAGCCGCTGCCCTTGGGGAGGCGCGGGAAGGCGGTGGTCCGGTAGGCGAGCGTGACGATCGCCATGCTGGCGTACTCGATGTCCGCGAGCTCGCGGGCGGCGGCGGGGACGTCCGGCTTGAGGAGCCGGGACGCGGGCGCCGCCGGAACGGCGATCACGACGGCGTCGGCGTCCAGGTATTCGGGGTCGCGGGTCGGGCCGATGGTGAGCCGCCAGCCGCCGTCGCGGCGGCGCAGCTCACGGACGGTCGCGCCGGTCCTGATCGTGCCTCCGGCGGCGGCGACGTCGTCGGCGACCAGGTGCGGGAGGGCGCCGAGACCGTCCGGCAGGGTGGCGAACACCGGGCCGGGGTCCTTGGGCGCGGCGTCCCGGATGCCCTGGACGGCGCCGATCAGCGAGCGCTGGGTGCGCGCGGCGGCGGCGACGGCGGGCAGCGTCGAGTCGAACGACAGCAGCTCGGCGCGTCCCGCGTACACGCCGCCGAGGAGCGGCTCGACGAGCCGGTCGACGACCTCGCGGCCGACGCGGGCGCCGATGAACCCCGCGACGGACACGTCGGCTCCGCGCCGCGTCTCCGGCAGGACGAGGTCCAGCGGGACGCGCGCCAGCCCGGCCGGGGACAGCACCTGGGACGCGGCCAGCGCCCGCAGGTCGGACGGCACGCCCATCACCTGCCCGGACGGGATCCTGCGCAGCGCGCCGCGGCTGAAGATCGCCGAGGAGGTGGTGCCCGGGTGCACGAGGTCGTCGCCGTGCCCGAGGTCGCGGACCAGGTCGAGCCCCTCGGGGCGGCGGGCGAGCATCGCCTCGGCGCCCTCGTCCACCGGGACGCCGGCGATCTCGCTGACCCGCAGCTTGCCCCCGATGCGCGGGGAGCCCTCCAGCACGGTCACGCGCACCCCGCCGCGGGCGAGCAGCCGCGCGGCGGCGAGGCCCGCGATGCCGCCCCCGACGACGACGGCGTGGGACGTGGACATGCCCCAAGCCTCCCAGACGCCTCGCGATACCGCGCACCGGGTCCAGCGCGGACGGCCCGGCGCCGTGACGTCCATGTGCCCTGTTCGTGCCCGGATCGCGACGCACCCGCCGGAACTGTGACCTGCGTCATCCCCGTCCAAGCCCCATGCGGATCGTCAGGAATGTCAGGCAGATCGCGTACGTGATGGTCGTGCTCCTGCTCGCCGGAACGCTGGCCGCCTGCAGCGGCGGCGGCAGCGACAGCGGCGGCAGCGGCAGCGGGTCGAGGGCCGTGGAC
>NZ_VCKW01000024.1 GCF_005889715.1 Actinomadura soli | reverse complement strand
GCCCCCGGCACGGCTCGGGCCCGCCCCCGCCGCGGCCTCCGCCGGACGCGTAACACAGCGGAAACATATGAGACACGGCCGGGAAACGGCGCCGACCTAGCCTGCCGGGAAGCCGAGAAGCGCTCAAGGAGGCCGGATGTTCAGCAGCGCCGAAGAGGTCCTGAGCTACATCAGGAACGAAGGTGTGCGATTCGTCGACTGCCGGTTCGTGGACCTGCCGGGCAAGATGCAGCACTTCACGTTCCCCGTCGAGAGCTTCGGCGAGAGCGTCTTCACCGAGGGGCTGATGTTCGACGGCTCGTCCGTCCGCGGGTTCCAGGAGATCCACGAGTCGGACATGCTCCTGCTGCCGGACCCGTCCACCGCCGTCGTCGACCCGTTCCGCCAGCACAAGACCCTGAACCTGAACTTCTTCGTCCACGACCCGCTGACCGGCGAGCCGTACAGCCGCGACCCGCGCAACGTGGCGAAGAAGGCGCAGGACTACCTGCGCGGCACCGGCATCGCCGACACCTGCTACTTCGGCCCCGAGGCCGAGTTCTACATCTTCGACGACGTCCGGTTCGAGACCAAGGCGAACGCCGGCTACTACTACCTCGACTCCGTCGAGGGCGCGTGGAACACCGGCCGCGAGGAGCCCGGCGGCAACCTCGGCGCGAAGCCCCCGTACAAGGGCGGCTACTTCCCCGTCCCGCCGATGGACCACTACACCGACCTGCGCTCGGAGATGGTCGCGCAGCTCCTGGCCTGCGGCATCCACGTCGAGATGCAGCACCACGAGGTCGGCACCGCCGGCCAGGCCGAGATCGACTTCCGGTTCGACACGCTCCTGAAGACCGCCGACCAGCTCCTCCTCTACAAGTACATCGTCAAGAACGTCGCGCGCGCCGCGGGCAAGACCGTCACGTTCATGCCGAAGCCGATCTTCGGCGACAACGGCTCCGGCATGCACTGCCACCAGTCCCTGTGGAAGGACGGCGCGCCCCTCTTCTACGACGAGGTCGGCTACGCGGGCCTGTCGGACAACGCCCGCTACTACATCGGCGGCCTGCTCAAGCACGCCCCGTCGCTCCTGGCGTTCACGAACCCCACCGTGAACAGCTACCACCGGCTCGTCCCCGGCTTCGAGGCCCCGGTCAACCTGGTCTACTCCCAGCGCAACCGCTCGGCCTGCATCCGCATCCCGATCACCGGCTCGAACCCGAAGGCCAAGCGCGTCGAGTTCCGCGTGCCGGACCCGTCCTGCAACCCGTACCTGGCCTTCTCCGCCATGCTCATGGCCGGCCTGGACGGCATCAAGAACAAGATCGAGCCCGCCGAGCCGGTGGACAAGGACCTCTACGAGCTCCCGCCCGAGGAGGCCCGCGCGATCCCGCAGGTCCCCGGCTCGCTCCCCGAGGTCCTTGAGGCCCTGGAGTCCGACCACGACTACCTCCTCGAAGGCGGCGTCTTCACGCCCGACCTCATCGAGACGTGGATCACGATGAAGAACGAGTTCGAGATCGACCCCATCCGCCTCCGCCCCCACCCGCACGAGTTCGAGCTCTATTACGACATCTGAGCAGCCGTCGGGCCCTTGGTAAGATCTTGCTAGCGGCGAGAGCCTCCTGAGACCGTCTTCAGGAGGCTCTTTCGCGTTTCCGCACTTACCGAGGACCTTCATGCCCGACCTGTCAGTTCGCCTCGCCGACTCCGGAGACCGCCCGGTCCTTGAGCGCCTGTGGCTGATGTTCCAGCACGACGTCTCGCAGTTCCGCGGCCTGCTCCCCCGCCCGGATGGAACGTTCCGCAGCGAACGCCTCCACGCCGCCTTCCACGACCCGGACTGGGCCGCGTACCTGCTGACCAGCGACGCCGACCCCGTCGGTTTCGCGACCGTCCGGGGCCTCAAGGACGACAAGCGCGTGCTGAGCTCCTTCTTCATCGTCCGCGGCGCCCGCAGGACAGGGCTCGGCCTGCGCAGCGTCCGGGAGGTGATCGCCAGGCACCCGGGCCCGTGGGAGGTCGCCTTCCAGGACGAGAACGTCCCCGCCGTCCACTTCTGGCGCCGCGTGGCCACCGAGATCGCCCCCGACGCCTGGACCGAGGAGCTAAGACCGGTACCGACCAGCCCCCAGCTCCCGCCCGACGTCTGGATCTCCTTCAACGCCTGAGCACTCCGGTGCAGGCGGGCCCCCGCGCGAACGGCGGAACGGCGTCATCGCGGTTCGTCTTCGAGGAAGGCGCGGAAGGCGCGCGGAGCCCGGCCGGTGACGCGGTGGACGGCGCCGGTGACGCGGTCCTCGGCCCCTTCGGCGATGGCGCGGTCCATGCCCGCCAGCATCTCGGCGTACTCCGGCGGCACCAGCGCCGCGAGGCGATCGCGCAGCCGCTCGTAGGACAGCCGGCGATGGACGACCGTCCGACCGGTGACATCGGTGATGATCGCGGCGATGTCGTCGTGGCTCAGCGTCTCCGGCCCGGTGAGGACGAGGTCGGTGTCCGGGGCGTGCTCGTCGGTCAGGGCGTGGACGGCGACGGCCGCGATGTCGTCGGCGTCGACGAAGCCGACACGGCCGTCGCCGGCGGCGGTGAGGATCATGGCCTCCTCCCGGATGCTCCTGGCGTGGACGTGGGTGCCGGTGAAGTTCTGCATGAACCAGGAGGGCCGCAACACCGCCCACCGCTCGAACAGGTGTGGAAGGACCTTGTGCACCTTTCCCGAAGCCTGGCCGCCCTCGGGTATGGCCGACGAACTGAGGAGCACCGCGCGCTGGACACCGGCCGCGCGAGCAAGGTCGAGGAAGGGCACCATGACCGCCGCCGGGGACAGATCGCCCGGCGGCGGTACGAGGTAGAGGCGCCCAACCCCGTCGAGGACGTCGCGATGGGTGCCGGGCTCGTACCAGTCGAAACGGACCGATTCCGCGCCAGGGACGAGAGCGGCGCGACGACCGGCCGCCCTGACCCGGTGCCCCGAGGCCGCCAGCCGCGCCGCGACGCGGCTGCCGGTGGTGCCGGTCGCGCCGATGACCAGGATGGTGTCGCTCACCGGGCACTCCCGGCGAAGTCGGCACCGGGTTCGAGGACCACCAACGGGTTCCAGTAGTCGCGGTAGGAGGCGAAGCGCCCGTCCTGGACGGTCACGACGGCGATGTAGGACATGTCGAAGGGCTTGCCGGTCTTCACCAGCCGCCCGACGCCGCGCATCTCGACCACGATGGTCTCCGGAACGGCGGTCTGGTGGATCCGCACGCCGGTGAAGTCGTGCAGGTCGATGTGGTCGGGATACTCGCGCATGTAGGCGGCGATGGCCTCGGCTCCGTCCAGGCGTCCAGGCCAGCCTGGCGGGGCGAAGGGGAACTCCATGACGCCGTCTTCGGCCCAAAGCGCGACCCAGCCGGGGATGTCGCCGTCCAAAAGCAGTCGCAGGCTGTGGCGGAACAGGTCCGCCGGTGACGTGTGCGCGGGCATGGGCGTCCTCCATCTTCTAGAATCCGGACTCTGGGTCCGGAATTTGAAGATACGGACCCATGGTCCGGATCGCAACCTGGAGAGCCCATGCCCGAGCGCAGACCCCGCAAGGACGCCGTGCGCAACCGGAAAGCCGTCCTCACGGCCGCCGACGCCCTCTTCGCCCGCAGCGCGAGCCCGGACGAGGTCACCATGGCCGACGTCGCGGCGGCGGCCGGTGTCGGCAAGGGGACGCTCTTCCGCGCCTTCGGCGACCGCACCGGCCTGATCCGCGCCCTGTACCAGGCACGACTGGAACCGATCAGGAACGCCGTCGAGGCCGGCCCACCGCCACTCGGACCCGGCACCCCGCCACTGGAGCGCATACCCGCCCTGCTCGACGCCATCCTGCGCTTCAAACTCGACAACCGCGGCCTCGCACTGGCCCTGGAGGAAACCAGCGGCACCAGCCCGTACCAAGCGGAGCACTACGCGGCATGGCACAACCTGCTTCAAAACCTGCTGGAACAAGTGCCGGGTCTGACCGACACCGGTTTCACGGCCCACGCACTCCTCGCCGCCACCAGAGCCGACCTCGTCGAGCACCTGGCAGGACGAGAGCGCGTACCGCCCGAGACGCTACGGGCTTATCTCGCGGGCTTCACAGCCACAATCCTGCGCTCTCGTCCGGACGGGCGTTGATCTCAGCGCGGTCCCACCAGCGCCATGCCGTTGCGGACTGCTCGGCTCGGGCGGCGGTGTAGGCGACCTCGTGGTGAAGCGCGCCCCACATGGCGCGCAGCTCGTTGTCGGCGCCGTCCACCCGGGGCTTGAGGAAGTCGAGGCCACCGCGGTTCGCGGCCTCGGCCGCGTCGAAATCCCCGGCGTGTGCTTGGCCTCGCGGATCAATTCGGGGAGCAGGCCGCCGAGGATGGTGCGATGGTCGGGCGCGGGACATGCTGGGCCGCTCCCGGTAGTGCTGGATGCGCTGCGCGACGGTCTCGGGCCGCGGGGTCGATACTTCGGGTGTTCAAGGCCCTGCGCCTCCAGTCCCGGTGCTTCAAGGCTGGGCGCAGGTGTCGGGGGGCGCTGGCATCATGTGGCTGGACCTCCGGACGAGGGAGCGGGATGACGGACGAGCCCAAGGGCGTCCTGCGGGACGCTCACTCGCTGCTGGGTGCCGCGCGTGACCTGCTGGCCGATCATCGGCGGGCCGTGTCCGAGGTGCAGGGGGCGCTGAAGCCGTTGCGGGTGGAGGCGGCGCGGGAGCAGATGCGGTCGATTCCGCTGGCCCGGTTGAAGGACGTCACGGATGGGCGGCTTCGGCTCGGGCCCTTGGAAGAGGCCGGGTTCGCCAGTGTCGCTGATGTGCTGGAGGCTACGCGGTACCGGCTTCAGCTACTGCCGGGGATCGGGCCGCAGACCGCGCAGCAGCTCCACGCGGCGGCGGGCGGGCTGGCGGAGGCGGCCGAGCAGTCGGTGGGCGTGCGGATCGACGTGGAGCGTCGGGACGAGGTGACGACGCCGCTGGTCATCGCGTTGCACCGCCTGGTGAACGCCGGGCCCGAGCTGCCGCGGGCGCGGGCCGCGGCTCAGGATGTGGAGCGTCGGTTCGGGCCGCTTGTGCGGGACGCGCGGCCGATGGGGTCGTGGTGGCGGAAGATCTTCGCGCGGCCGTCGCGGCGGGAGCGGGCGCGGGAGGCGGTCGGCGAGCTGGCGGAGGCGCTGAGGGGTGAGGAGGAGCGCGATACCCGGCTGCTGATGTCGCAGGGGTCGGTCGATCTGCTGCGGCCCGCTGTTTCGGGCGATGAGGCGTGGATCGACTTCGAGTTGCGGGCCTCTGATTATCAGACTCTGCTCGCCGATCTCGCGGCACTGGTGCCCGAGCGGGAGGCGGCGGAGGGGTTCCTGCCGGGTGATCTGGCGGCGCGGGTGAAACACCAGCCGCTGGACGACGGGTTCCGGCGGGTTTCGCTGCGCGGATACCAGTCGTTCGGGGCGCGGTTCGCGCTCGTCCAGCGGCGGGTGATCCTGGGCGATGAGATGGGGCTCGGAAAGACCATTCAGGCGATTGCGGCGATGGCGCATCTGCGGGCCCAGGGGGCGACGCATTTCCTTGTCGCGTGTCCGGCGAGTGTGCTCATCAACTGGGTGCGGGAGATCGAGTCGCGTTGCACGCTGGCGGCGCATCCCCTGCACGGGTCGGGGCGGGAGACCGCGTTGGAGAAGTGGGCCGGGGACGGCGGGATCGCCGTTACGACGCTCGCCACGCTCCATTCGCTGGACGTGCCGGAGCATGTGCAGCTCGGGATGTTCGTGGTGGACGAGGCCCATTACGCGAAGAATCACGAGACGCGGCGTGCCCAGGCGGTCGCGTATTGGTGCAAGCGGACGGAGAATGTTCTCTTTCTGACCGGAACGCCGATGGAGAACCGGGTCGAGGAGTTCCGCAGTCTGGTCGCGCATTTGCGGCCGGAGGTGGCGAAGCAGATCCGGCCGCATGACGCGGCGGTGGGGGCGCGGGCGTTCCGGTCGGCGGTCGCGCCTGTCTATCTGCGGCGCAACCAGCGGGACGTGCTCGTCGAGCTCCCCGAGGTCGTGTACGTGGACGAGCTGGAGGAGTTCAGCAGGGCGGATGCCAGGGCCTACCGGCGGGCCGTGGCCGACGGCAATTTCATGGCGATGCGCAGGGCCGCGTATGCCGTCCCGAAGAAGTCGGCGAAGCTCGACCGGCTGGTGGAGCTGGTCGAGGAGGCGGCGGCGAACGAGCTGAAGGTCGTGATCTTCTCGTATTTCCGGGACGTGCTGGCCACCGTCCAGGCGGCGCTGCCGAACGCGCGGGGGCCGATCTCGGGTGACGTTCCGCCGGTGCGGCGCCAGGAACTGGTGGACGCGTTCACCGCCGCGTCCGGGCACGCCGTTCTGCTGGCGCAGATCCAGGCGGGCGGGGTCGGGCTGAACCTGCAGGCCGCGTCCGTCGTGATCATTTGTGAGCCGCAGGTGAAGCCGACGATGGAGACGCAGGCGATCGCCCGCGCCCACCGGATGGGGCAGGTGCGGACGGTGCAGGTCCACCGGCTGCTGACGCCCGGCGGCGTGGACGAGCGGATGCTGGAGATCCTGCAGCTCAAGGCCAGGTTGTTCGACGAGTACGCGCGCCGCAGCGATCTCGCGGAGCGGACGCCCGACGCGGTCGACATCTCCGAGCAGGCCCTCGCGCGGCAGATCGTCCAGGAGGAGCAGGAGCGGCTCGCCACGTCGTGAGCGCCGCGTCCTGAACCGTCCCTGAGTGGGGAAGAACCCGGCCGAGGCCGCTGTTCACGCGGGCGAGGACAGGTGATCGGAGGGGATGGCGATGACCGAGGTGAGGGTGGAGCGCACCGAGGACGGGTTCCAGGCGGTCAACGACCGGGGCGCGCGGGTCGCCATCGGCGACTCGGGCGCCGAGGGCGTGTTCACGCCGGTCGAGCTGCTGCTGGCGGCGCTCGGCGGCTGCGAGCTGGTGACCGTGGAGCCGCTGACGGCGCAGCGCGGGCACCGGATGGCGCGGCTCGCCGCGACGGTCCAGGCCGACAAGGTCGCGACGAGCACGCTGGGCACGATCACGGTCACCTATGACGTCGAGCTCCCCGAAGGCGACGCCAAGGCCGGTGACGTGCTGAAGGCCGTGGCCGAGCGGGTGCACGAGAAGTACTGCACGGTCGGCAACGCCCTCAGGGAGCCCATGAGGGTCGAGCAGGTCGTCTGAGGCGGGGAAAGGAGCCCGGGTGCGCCGATCGGGGGAGGCGGCGCACCCGGGCGGTCCGGGCCGTCGAGCGGAGCTCGTCCGTTGCATGGTGGTGGGTGGGGGCTGGAGGACAGGCCGTCGAGCGGAGCTCGTCCGTTGAATGGTGGTGGGTGGGGGCTGGAGGACGGTCAGTACCGCAGGCCGTGGCCGTACGGGTACAGGCCCTTGATCGTGACCGGCAGGCGCCCGCCGGGCTGCTCGCCGAAGACGACGCGCGCGGCGGCCTTGTGCATGGTCAGGTCGATCCGCTGGGTGCGGGCGGTCGTGCCGTAGGTCGCGATGTACGCCTTCACGTCCGGGTAGGACGTGAGGTCGTACGGCAGCCCGATCGCGAGCGCCGCGACCGGCTTGCCGGTCGCCTGCAGCGCCTTGACGAGCTTGGCCTGCCCCGCGGGCAGCGGCTTGGACGAGAACGTCGCGACGAGGATGCGGTCGGCGGACGCGGCGCGCTTGACGGCGTCGGCGATCTCCGCGTCGGTCGGGTCGGTCGTCGCGGCCTGCCAGGTCTCCACGGGACCGTCCGAGACGGCGGCGACCTGGTCGGCGAACACCTGGGTCTGGACGGCGCCGGCGACGAGCGTCCTGTCATCGGACTCCGGGTCGAACGGGAGGACGTCGCCGTCGTTGCGCACCAGGGTCGTCGCGGCGAGTCCCATGTCGAGGGCGCGCCGCTGGAACCGCTTGTTGCCGGAGACCTTCTCGGCCGTCCCGGGGTCGGCGTAGCGGTGGTCCCCCACCTTGTACTTGCACTTGAGGCCGAGGATGCGCCGGACGGACGCGTTCACCCGCTCCCCGCTCAGCGAGCCGTCGCTCAGGGCGTCGGCGAGCGCGTCGACCGCCTCGGCGTGGGTCTCGAAGCCGCCGGTGGACATGATGACGTCCGCGCCCGCCTCGACCGCCATCACCGTGGCCTGGCGGGTGCCCCAGTTCTTGTCGATGGCGTCCATGTCCATGGCGTCGGTGACGATGAGCCCGTCGAAGCCCATCTCCTCGCGGAGCAGGCCGGTCAGGACCTTGGGCGACAGCGTGGCGGGCAGGTCGGGGTCGATGGCCTTCACCACGACGTGCGCCGTCATGATCGAGTCGGCGCCCGCCTCGATCGCGCTGCGGAACGGGGGCAGGTGCACCTTTTCGAGGGTCGCGCGGTCGTAGGTGACGGCCGGCAGCTCCAGGTGGCTGTCGAACTCGGTGTCGCCGTGCCCGGGGAAGTGCTTGGGCGTCGCGATCAGGCCGGCCTGGTTGTAGGTGCGCACCTGCGCCTCGACGAGATCGGTGACGAGGTCGGTGCGCTCGCCGAACGACCGGACGCCGATGATCGGGTTGGCGGGGTTGGTGTTGACGTCGGCGACCGGCGCGTAGCCCCAGTGGAAGCCCATCGCGCGGGCCTCCGCCGCGGTGATCACGGCGGCCTCGCGGGCGAGGCGCGGGTCGCGGGCGGCGCCGAGGCCCATCGCGTTGGGCAGCGGGGTCGTGCCCTCGCGGACGTTGTGGGTGGTGCCGAACTCGAAGTCCCCCGAGACGAGGAGCGGCAGGCCGAGGCGGGTGTCGCGCGCCCAGCGCTGCATCTGGTTGGCGTAGCGGGCGGCGATCGCGGGGTTCTCCGGCTCGTGGGTGAGGGTCGAGCCGATCTTCAGTTCCTGGATCGCGCGGCGGGTCTCGTCGATGGGCATGCCGTCCGGTTTGGCCCCGGTGGACACCATGACCATCTGGCCGACCTTCTCGGCGTCGGTCATCCTGGCGAGCTGGGCGTCGACGTCGCAGCCCCGGCCTTTGCCCGGCGGCGCCTGCGCGTGGGCGGGCGGGGCCAGCGCCAGCCCGAGCGCCGCGACCGCGGCGATGGACACGAGGGTTCGGCCACCGTTCCTCATAATGATCCTCCTCCGCTCATTGGTCTAGACCAGTCCATACCAGCGGTCGGGATCAATGGTGAAACTTGCCAAAAAGGTGCGGAGGCCGGTCAGGCGCAGGTCGTCCCGGCGGGCGGGACGGTGCCGTCGAGGAGGTAGGCGTTCACCCGCGCGCGGACGCAGAGGTCGCCGGTGTCGTAGGCGCCGTGCCCCTCCCCCTTGAAGGTGAGGAGCGTCGCCCGTCCGCCCAGGGCCCGGGTCAGCGCGGGCGCCCACGCGTACGGGGTGGCCGGGTCGCCGGTGTTGCCGACGACGAGGATCGGCGCGGCGGACGGGGCGGACACCTCGCGCGCCGCGTCGTCGCCCCGCACCGGCCAGCCGGTGCACTGCAGCAGGCCCCACGCCATGGACGTCCCGAAGATCGGCGAGGCGTTGCGGAACGCGGGAAGGAGGCGCCGGACGTCGGCCGGGGTGCGGCGCTCCGTGCCGTCCGCGCAGGTGATCGCGGTGTTGGCGGCGGTCAGGTTGCTGTAGGTCCCGTCCTGCCTGCGGCCGTTCAGGACGTCGGCGAGCGCGAGCAGCAGCGAGCCGTCGCGGCGTTTCGCGGCGTCGACGAGGCCCTGCGCGAGGTACGGCCAGGCGTCGCGGGAGTAGAGCGCGGCGGCGGCCCCGGTCGTGCCGAGGCTCTGGGTGAGCCTGCGGCCGCCGGACGTTCGCAGCGGCCTGCGGTCGAGCCCGGCGAGGATCCGTGCCGTGGATCTCACGACGGCCGGGCCGTCGGCGCCCAGCGGGCACGCCTTCGGACCCAGCCGGGCGCAGGCGGCCCCGAAGGCGCCGAGGGCGCGCTGGAACCCGGCGGCCTGCTGGAGCGCGAGATCCTTACTGCCGATCTTGGTGTCGACGGCTCCATCGAGGACGGCCCGTCCGACCCGGCCGGGGAACCGGTGGGCGTACGCGCCGCCGAGCCAGGTGCCGTAGGAGATCCCGAAGTAGTGCAGCTTCTCGTCGCCGAGCGCGGCGCGGACCAGGTCCAGGTCGCGGGCGGCGCTCAGCGTGCCGACATGGGGCAGGAGCCTGCCCGACCGCGCCTGGCATTGCTTGACATAGGCGGCGCGGCCGCCGATGTACGCCTTCTCCTCGGCGGGGGTGTCGGGGCTGTCGTCCCGGGCGGTGAGCTCGTCCATCTGCCGGGTTCCGGCGCATGTGACCGGGGCGCTGCGCCCGACGCCGCGCGGGTCGAACCCGACCAGGTCGTAGCGGGCGCCGAGGTCGGAGTACTGGCCCGCGGCCTGGGCGAGCGCGCCGACGCCCTCGCCGCCGGGGCCGCCGAAGTTGAACACCAGCGAGCCGGCGCGGCGCCGGCCGTCGGTGGCCGGAACCTTGATCAGCGCGATGTCGATCTTCTCGCCGGACGGCCTGGCGTGGTCGAGCGGCACCTTCACCGTCGCGCAGCGGAATCCGGTGGGCGGCGGCACCGTGCCCGGGGGCGGCGACGGGAGCCCCGTGCACCGCTTCCATTCCGGCGGACGGACGCTCGCGGGCGATATGCTCAGCACCGCCGCATGGCCCACGTGTGTACCACCAGAGGCGTAGTTCAGACCAGAAGCGGCCACCGCGATGGCGCCGACTACCGCAATGCCAGGTATCGCCCAAAAGCGGGCCATTCGTCCCCCCGTTCGTGTCGCGGGGGGCGACCCTGATCTACCCAGGGGCTCCTATGCTGACTCCTGATCAACTCCAGAGGCTCCACATGGGGGGAGCCGGAGGGGGAGGCGTCCCCGGGGCCCATCCCCCGAAAGTCCGGATACCGCATCAGGGTCGTACTACTCAAGTCTGAGATGAAGACCATTCGTCGCGGTGATCTCAATTAGGGGGCCGTGCGGCAAAGATGGGTACCATGGCTCAACCGCCCCCCCAAGCAGCGGCCGCGACGAAGCGGCGACGGGTGCTCACCGCTCCTCCGGTGTGGCGTGAGCTTCTTCTGGTCGTGCTCTTCTACACCGGCTATACGCTGACGCGGATCATCCTGGTTCAGGACGGCACGGGGCCTGCGTTCGCGCACGCCGACCAGATTCTCGGTGTGGAACGGTACCTGGGGCTGGACGTCGAGCTTCATCTCAATCAGACCTTGCTCTCGGTGCCCTGGCTTGCACGCAGCGCGAACATCTTCTACGCCACGATGCATTTCATCGTGACGCTCGGGGTCGTCCTCTGGCTGTACCGCTACCGGCCCGAGCACTACCGCTGGCTCCGCACGTCGATCATGACGGCCACCGGCGTGGCTCTGATCGGCTTCTGGCTCTACCCGCTGGCCCCGCCGCGGTTCCTGCACAACGAGGGCTTCGTCGACCCCGTGACCGCGCTGCACTCGCTCGGCCTGTACGCCAGCGACGCGTCCGGGACGCTCACCAACCAGTACGCGGCGATGCCGTCCATGCACGCAGGGTGGTCACTGTGGTGCGGCATCGTCCTGGTCAAGCTCGCTACGCAGAAGTGGGCCAAGGCGCTCGGCGCGCTGTACCCCATCACGACCGTGTACGTGATCCTCGCCACCGCCAACCACTACGTGCTGGACGCCGTGGCCGGATTCGCGCTGGTCGGCGGCGCGGCGTGGCTGTCGTGGATCCTCTACGTGAGGTACCCCGAACCGATCATCGTCGCGCGGGCCCGGATCGCGCACGGCATCGCGCACCGCGTCCGGCGCGGCGCCGGCGAGCCCGCACCCGGTCACGGTCACGGCCATGCCGCCGCCGCGACCGGAGGCGGCGCCACACGCTCCACGTACAACTCTGGTCGTACATCCCAACCCGCTTAGGTCGTACAAGCCCCCCGCGAGCGCCTGCCGCAGGCCCGGCCCCCGCCAACCCCGGCCAACCCGGTGAACGCGGCTAGTCCGCGCCGTAGAAGACACGGTCGACGACGGCTCGGGCGCGGCGGGCGCAGCGGCGGTAGTCCTCCAGAAGGTCGCCCGTGCTCGGATAGCCGAGGACGCGGGCGACGGCCGTCCGCTCCCGATGGTGATCGTTGGGCAGCAGGTCGGACGCGCGGCCCCGCACCAGCATGATCGAGCCGCGGATGCGGGTGGCGAGGCACCACGCCTCGGCGAGGACGGCGGCGTCCTCGGCGTCCAGGAGGCGGGCCCCGACCGCGGCGTCGAGGGCGTCCAGGGTCCGGGTCGTGCGGAGCCCGGGGATCTCGTGCGCGTGCCGGAGCTGGAGGAGCTGCGCGACCCACTCCACGTCCGCGAGGCCGCCGGGGCCGAGCTTGGTGTGCAGCCGCCGGTCGACGCCGCGCGGGAGCCGCTCGGACTCCATCCGCGCCTTCAACCGCCGGATCTGCCGGACGGCGTCGTCGTCGATCCCCCCGGACGGCCACCGGACCGGGTCGATCAGGGCGCGGAACCGCTCGCGCAGCCCCGGGTCGCCGATCAGCGGGTCGGCGCGCAGGAGCGCCTGCGCCTCCCAGGGCTCCGACCAGCGGGCGTAGTAGGCGGCGTAGGACGCCAGCGTCCGCACGAGCGGCCCCTGCCGCCCCTCGGGACGCAGGTTCGGGTCGATCTCCAGCGGCGGGTCGGGCGCTGGCAGGGCCAGCAGGCGGCGCAGCTCCTCGGCGACGGCGTGCGCGGCGCGTCCGGCGGCCCGCTCCTCCGCGCCGGGCTCGGGGTCGTGGACGAACATGACGTCGGCGTCGCTGCCGTAACCGAGCTCGTGCCCCCCGAACCGGCCCATCGCCACGACCGCGACACGCGTCGGCAGCGGCTCCCGCGACCCGGTCTCGATCTTGTTGACGGCGGCCTGGAGCGCGGCCTCGACGGTGACGGTGGCGATGTCGGTGAGGGTCTCCCCGACCGTCCGGACGTCCACGAGGCCGAGCAGGTCGGCGACCGCCACCCGGAACAGCTCCCGGCGGCGCTGCGCCCGCACCGCCGCGGCCGCCTCCTCCGCCGCCGGCGCCCCGGACCCCCGGCCGGAGTCCCAGTGGCGGCGGACGGCCGCGAGGGCCTCCGCGCGCATCGTCGCGAACGGGCGCGGGGACAGGCCGGAGTCGCTGCCGAGCAGCGCGACGGCCTCGGGGGCGCGCAGCAGCAGGTCGGTGGCGTAGCGGCTGGAGCCGAGGATCCACGCCATCCGCTCGGCGACGGTCACCTCGTCCCGCAGCAGCCGCAGGTACCAGGGGGTGGTGCCGAGCGCGTCGCTGACCTGCCGGAACCCGAGCAGGCCCGCGTCCGGGTCGGGGGCGTCGGCGAACCAGCCGAGCATGACCGGCAGCAGCGTCCGCTGGATCGCGGCGCGCCGCGACACGCCGGAGGTGAGCGCCTCGATGTGCCGGAGCGCGCCCGCCGGGTCGGCGAAGCCGAGCGCCTCCAGCCGGGCGCCGGCGGCCGCCAGGGTGAGCCGCGCCTCCTCCCCCGGCAGCCGCGCCACGGCCAGCAGCAGCGGCCGGTAGAACAGCTTCTCGTGGATGCGGCGGACCTCGCGGGCGTGCCGCCGCCACAGCGCGGTGAACTCCTTTACCGGGTCGGGGCGCAGGCCGAGGGCGCGGCCGAGGCGGCGCAGGCCGTCCTCGTCGTCCGGGACGAGATGCGTGCGCCGCAGCCGGTACAGCTGGACGAGGTGCTCCACGCGCCGCAGGAACCGGTACGCCGAGGACAGCGCCGCCGCGTCGTCGCGTCCGACGTAGCCGCCCAGCGACAGCGCGTCGAGCGCGTCGAGGGTGGCGCGGGCGCGCAGCGACTCGTCGGACCGGCCGTGGACGAGCTGCAGCAGCTGCACCGAGAACTCCACATCCCGCAGCCCGCCGGGGCCGAGCTTGAGCTGCCGCTCGGAGTCGGCGGTGCGCTGGTTCAGGTCGGCCTCGACGCGGCGGCGCATGGCCTGGACGTCCTCCACGAAGCTCTCCCCTTCGGCCGCGTCCCACACGATCGGGGTGATCATGTCGAGGTAGCGGCCGCCGAGGGCCGCGTCGCCCGCGACGGGACGGGCCTTCAGCAGCGCCTGGAACTCCCAGGTCTTGGCCCACCGCTCGTAGTAGGCGCGGTGGCTGGCGAGAGTGCGCACCAGCGGGCCCGCCTTGCCCTCCGGGCGCAGCGCCGCGTCCACCTCCCAGAGCGCGCCCTCCTCGGTGCTGGACGAGCAGGCCCGCATCATCCCCGACGCCAGCCGCGCCGCGGTGCGCAGCGCCGCCTCCTCCGGCTCGCCCTCCGCCGCCTCCGCCACGAAGATCACGTCGACGTCGCTGACGTAGTTCAGCTCGCGCCCGCCGCACTTGCCCATGCCGATCACGGCGAGGCGGCACGTCCCGTGCCCGGGGACGTCGGCGCGGGCGATGGCGAGGCCCGCCTCCAGCGCGGCGGCGGCGAGATCGGCCAGCTCGGCGGCGACGTCCGCGACGTCCGCGAGGCCGGTCAGGTCGCGTCCCGCCAGCGCGAGGAGCCGCCTGCGGTACGCGACGCGCAGCGCGACGAGGGTCTTGCGGCCGGACCCGGACGCCACCGGCTCCCCCGCGCCCGGATCGGCGCCGACGGCGGCCAGCAGATCGTCGCGGGGGTCCCGGGCCGGCGTCTCGTCAGCGTCGCGCAGCACCCGCCAGTGCTCCGGATGCCGGGCGAGATGGTCGCCGAGCGCGGCGCTCACCCCGAGGACGGCGATGATCCGCTCCCGCGTCCCCGGCTCCCCGGACAGGGCCTCCCGCAGCTCCCCGCCGACGCCCTTCTCATCGGCGGCCGGCAGGAGCCGGAGCAGCCCGCCGAGCGCGAGATCGGGGTCTGCGGTGCCGCCGAGGGCGTCGAGAAGATCGTCGCCGGGACGGGCGCCGGAGCCCTTCTCCGCGTCCAGGAGGAGCCGCTCGGCGCGGGCGGCGTCGGTGAAGCCGAGCCGCGCCAGGCGCGCCGTGAGGGACGAGCGGCGCTCGGGAGTGCGGGACTCGGTCACGGACTCCACCGTAATCCCGGGGACCTTGCTTAGAGGACGGCGAGGAGGCGCTTCCGCTCGAACTCGGTCACCTGGCGCCGGTAGTCCTCCCATTCCTGCCGTTTGTTCCGCAGGAAGAAGTCGAAGACGTGCTCGCCCAGGATGTCGGCCATCAGCTCGCTGCGCTCCATGGCGTGGATCGCCTCGTCCAGGTCCTGCGGGAGCGGCTCGATGCCGAGGGCGCGCCGTTCGGCGACGGTCAGCGCCCACACGTCGTCCTCCGCGCCCGGCGGCAGCTCGTAGCCCTCCTCGATGCCCTTCAGCCCGGCGCCGAGGATCGCCGCGAACGCCAGGTACGGGTTCGCCGCGGTGTCCAGCGAGCGGAACTCGATGCGGGTCGAGTGGCCCTTGTGCGGCTTGTACATCGGGACGCGGACGAGCGCCGACCGGTTGTTGTGCCCCCAGCAGATGTAGGACGGCGCCTCTCCCCCGGCCCCGGCGGCGGAGCCGACGTTGCCCCACAGCCGCTTGTAGGAGTTGACGAACTGGTTGCACACCGCCGTGATCTCCGACGAGTGGCGCAGCAGCCCCGCGATGAACGCCCGCCCGACCTTGGACAGCTTGTACTCCGCGCCCGGCTCGTAGAACGCGTTGCGGTCGCCCTCGAACAGCGACATGTGCGTGTGCATGCCGGACCCGGGATGCTCGGTGAACGGCTTCGGCATGAAGGACGCGTGCACGCCCTGCTCCAGCGCGACCTCCTTCATCACCAGCCGGAACGTCATGATGTTGTCGGCGGTGGTGAGCGCGTCGGCGTACCGCAGGTCGATCTCCTGCTGGCCGGGGGCGCCCTCGTGGTGGCTGAACTCCACCGAGATGCCCATCGCCTCCAGCATCGTGATCGCGTTGCGGCGGAAGTCGTGCGCGGCGCTGTGCGGGGTGTGGTCGAAGTAGCCGCCCGCGTCCGCCGGCTCGGGCTCGCGGCCGTCCTCCGGCTTGTCGTTGAGCAGGAAGAACTCGATCTCGGGGTGGGTGTAGAAGGTGAAGCCGAGGTCGGCGGCCCTGGCGAGGGCCCGCTTGAGGACGTAGCGAGGGTCGGCGAAGCTCGGCGTCCCGTCCGGCATGAGGATGTCGCAGAACATCCGGCCGACGCCCGGCGACTCCGACCGCCAGGGCAGCACCTGGAAGGTGGACGGGTCCGGCTTGGCGATCATGTCGGCCTCGTACACCCGGGCGAAGCCCTCGATCGCCGACCCGTCGAAGCCGATGCCCTCGCCGAAGGCGCCCTCCAGCTCGGCGGGGGCGACGGCCACCGACTTCAGGAACCCGACCACGTCGGTGAACCACAGCCGGATGAAGCGGATGTCGCGCTCCTCCAGCGTGCGCAGCACGAACTCCTGCTGACGGTCCAAAGCCTTCTCCCTCGGTACTGCCCGCTCCCTCGGCGCCGCCCGTGTCCTCGGCGCCGCGTCCCCGGAAACCCGGCCGCTACGTCGCAGTATGCCCGGCCGCTGTTACCGCGACGTTACGCGCGCGCGTTCCATCAGAACGTTCCCGCTGAGCGGAACATATCCGACTTATTCGCCCTCTCCGACCCGTGCCGCCGCCGGATCGAGGACGCGGGACAGGAACGTCCGCGTCCGCTCGTGGGACGGGTCGTCGATCACCCGCGCGGGCGGGCCCTCCTCGACGACCGCGCCGGCGTCCATGAACACGACCCGGTCGGCGACCTCGCGCGCGAAGCTCATCTCGTGGGTGACGACGAGCATGGTCATCCCCTGCTCGGCCAGCCCGCGCATGACGCCGAGGACGTCGCCGACCAGCTCCGGGTCCAGCGCGGACGTCGGCTCGTCGAACAGCATCACCTCGGGACCCATCGCCAGCGCCCGGGCGATCGCGACGCGCTGCTGCTGCCCGCCCGACAGCTGCGCCGGATAGGAGCCGATCTTGTCGGCGAGCCCGACCCGCTCCAGGTTCTCCCGCGCGATCCGCCCGGCCTCCGCCTTGTCGCGCTTCAGCACCTTCCGCTGCGCGATCATGACGTTGCCGAGGGCCGTCAGGTGCGGGAACAGGTTGAACGACTGGAAGACCATGCCGATCCGGCGGCGGACGGCGTCGATGTCGGCGTCGGGGTCGGTGACGTCCACGCCGACGACGTTGACGCTCCCGGACGTCGGCTCCTCCAGCAGGTTGACGCAGCGCAGCAGCGTCGACTTGCCCGACCCGGACGGGCCGATCACGCAGACGACCTCGCCCGGCCCGACGCGGAAGTCGATGCCGCGCAGCACCTCGTTCGTCCCGAACGACTTGCGCAGCCCGCTGATCTCGATCGCGCCGCGCCCGTCCGGCTCCCCAGGCCTCTTGTCCAAGCTGGTCATCGGGCCTCCCGCTGCCGGGCCTCCAGCCGCCGGGCCAGCAGGCTCAGCGGGATCGTGATGAGCAGATAGCAGATGCCGGCCACGATGATCGGGGTGGTGTTGCCGACCTGCCCCGCCAGGTCGCGGCCGAACTTGGTGAGCTCGCGCTCCTCCAGCGTGATGCCGAGGAACAGCACGAGCGAGGAGTCCTTGCAGAGCAGCACCAGCTGGTTGGTCAGCGGCGGGATGATGATCCGGAACGCCTGCGGGATGATGATCGACCACATCGCCCGGGGGTAGGACATGCCGAGCGACCGCGCCGCCTCCATCTGCCCCTTCGGCACGGCGACGATCCCGGCGCGGATCGTCTCGGCCATGTACGCGGCGGCGGCGAGGCCGAGGGAGAGACCCGCCTGGCCCACCGCGCCGCCGGGGATGTTCGTGCCGGGGAACGCCAGCGGCACCCCCACTCCCACGAAGATGAAGATCAGCAGCAGCGGCAGGCCGCGGAAGATCTCGATGTAGGCGGTGGCGAACGCCCGGTACGGCGGGACGGACGACAGCCGCATCAGCGCGATGAGGAGCCCGCCGCCGAGGCCGAGCCCGAACCCGACCGCGGTGTAGACGGCCGTGTTGCGGAGCCCGACCGTGATGACCTCGGGGAACAGGCCCTTGGCGACGTCCCAGTTGGCGAAGTTGCGCTGGAGCGTGCTCCAGTCGGCCAGGACGATCACCAGCACGACGACGACGATGAACAGGCCGTACTGCCCGCCGAGCGAGAGCTGCCGGCGGCGGCGCCGGGACAGCCCGCCCGGCGCCGCCGTCTTCATCTGCTCGGCCGTCACGACCCGCTGCCGCCCGCCGCCGGGGGCATGGGGCCGATCCACTTCTCATAGATCCGCTTGTAGGCGCCGTCCGACTTCGCCTGCGCGATCACCTCGTTGGTCATCTTGACCAGCTCGGGGTTGTGGCCCTTGCGCATCCACATGCCGTACTGCTCGCCCGTGTTCAGGTTCGCGACGACCTCGTACGCGGAGTTGGCCGGGTCCTTCAGCCAGCCCCGCACGACCGGGTCGTCCTGGACGATCACGTCCACCTGGCCGGTGCGCAGCCCGTCCAGCTCGGCGGTGGAGTTGTCGAACGAGCGCGGGTCGAGGCCCTTGCCGCGGACGAAGTCCTCGCCCGTGGTGCCCGCCTGGGAGCCGAGCTTGAGCTTCTTGGACTTGACGTCGTCCAGCGACGTGATCCCGCTGCCCTTCTTCGCCATCAGCGACTGGGTCGCGTCGAAGTAGGGGGAGGACACGTCCATGAACTTCACGCGGTCGGGCTTGATGGTCATCCCGCCCATCTGGATGTCGCACTTGCCGGCGTTCAGGGCCGAGCCCGTCTTCATCGTCTCGAACGGGGTGTCGACGATCTTCTGGGTGACGCCGAGCTTCTTGGCGACGAGGTCGATGATGTCCACGTCGAAGCCGACGACCTTGCCCGTCTTCTTGTCCTCGAACTGGAACGGCGGATAGGGCAGGTGCGTGCAGGACGTCAGCGCGCCCTTCTCGATGAGCTTCACGCCCTGCACGGTGGCGCCCTCGTCGCCGCCGCATGCCGTCGCCGTCAGCGTCAGGGCGGCCGCCAGCCCGGCGCCCAGTGCCCAACGCTTGGTTCGTCTGGACACGTTTCCTCCTGTGGGAGCGATTGGGAGCGTTTTGCGCGATCGTCGAACTATCCCACGCCGTGCGGCGGGTCCGCCCATGACCGTCCCCGCATATCCGTTTCCCGAAAATTGACGTGGCGATCATGCCCGTCCGGCGGAGTGATCATTAGCGTGGGCGGGGTCGTGGACATCTCTCTTCTTCTCTCGATGACCGACCGGGTGACCGCACTGGCGGCCCCGTCGGCGATGCATCCTGAGTCGTGGCGGCTGGGCGCGCAGGTGGAGACCTGGGCGCGCGGCCGCGGGCTGGTGCTCGGAGATCCGGACACCTCGCCGCTCGGCCGGGCCCGCTGCGAGCGGCTCGCCGCCCGCGTGTTCCCGACCGCCGACCTCGCCGCGGTCGAGCTGTTCGCCCGCTGGCTGACCTGGACCCTCGCGCTGGACGACACGCTGGACCAGCCGCCGCTCGCCGACAGCGGCAGCGCCGTCCACGCGATGTACGACGACCTGCTGCGCGCGATGCGGCGCGGCCACGCCCGGCCGGGCGCCCGGCCGCTGGAGGCGGCGCTGGTGGAGCTGTGGCAGGCCACCGCCGCCGGCATGAGCCGCGAATGGCGCCGCCGCTTCATGCTGCAGCTGGAGGCGCACCGGGACGGCTGCGCGGAGGAGTCCGTCAACCGCCGGATCAGGCACGTCCCGACCGAGGCGCAGTACGCGCCGCTGCGCCGCCGCGCGTGTGGACCGTTCCTGTACGACCTGGTCGAGCCCGTCCTCGGCGTCGAGCTGCCCGCGCGGCTGCTGCGGACGCCGCGGTGGAAGACGCTCGCGCACAGCGTCGCCGACGTCGTGGCCTGGTCGAACGATGTGGCGTCGCACGAGCTGGAGTCGGCGCGCGGCGACGTCCACGGCCTGCCCGCCGTGCTCGCCCGCGCGCACGGCCTGGACCCGGCGCTGTCCCCCGGCCGGATCGCCGGCATGGTCGCCAAGAAGATCGCCGACCGGATCGAGGACGCCTGGCGGGCGGCCCGCAGCCTCCCCGAGATGCTCGACCGGCTGGAGCTCACCGTGGCGCAGCGCGCCGCCGCCGCGCGGGTCGTCAAGGTCCTGCTGGACACCCCGCGCGCCCATGTCGACTGGCTGGCCGAATCCGGTCGCTACATCGAATTCCGCTCTTCCCCGGGCCCCGGAGTGCCTCCGCCACCGGGCCACGCGATGCGATCGCTGCATCGCTCCGTCTCGCCCTGACGGCCCGCTGAAGCGCGGCTCGCCGACGCGCGGTCAGCCTTGGGCGAGGGCGTCGCCGGCCGAGGTGCGGACGTACAGGACGCGGCGGCCCAGGCGGTGCCCGGTCACGAGGCCGCAGGCGCGCAGGACGCCGAGGTGCTGGCTGACCGCCCCGGCCGTCACGTCCATCCGCCGCGCCAGCTCCGTCGTCGACGCGGGCGTCGCGAGGGCGGTGAGCAGCTCGGCGCGGCGGCGGCCGATGAGCGCGGCGAGCGCGTCCTTCCGGTCCCCGGCCGGGGGCCCCGTCTCCCAGAGGGTCGCGACGCCGTTCGGCGGGTAGCTGAGCATGGCCTGGTACGGCGGCACCATCACCGAGACGTCCGGCCACACGAAGGCGCTCGGGATGAGCATGAGCCCGCGTCCGGCCAGCTCGCCGCTGAACGTCCAGTGCCGGTCGACGCGGAGGGTGCCGGACCGCCAGGAGACCGCCTCGTGCAGGTCGCCGAACACGCCGGCGGCGCCCTCGACGGCGAGCGCGGCGGTCCGGCGCAGTACGTCGCCCTCGAGGAGGTCGCGGACCCGCGGCCAGAACGGTTCCATGGCGGCGGCCCAGTACCGTCCGAGCAGGTCGGCGAGCGTTTCCAGGGTGCGTTCCGGGTCGGCGGCCATCGCGTGGCGGGCGGGCGTCGGACGGCTGCCGCGCGCCGTCCAGCGCAGCTCGGCGGCGACGACCTCGGGCGGCGTGGCCCGGACGGTCTCCAGCTCGGCGGCCAGGTCGGGCAGCGGGGTGGCCGGCGGCGGGGTGAGGAAGTCGGGAATGTACCCCGCGGCCGCCACGACCTCGCGGAGCGGGCCGAGGTCGAGCCCGCGCAGCCTGGGCCGGACGGCGTGCGCCCACGGCAGGTGCAGCGCGTGGCCGGACGGGTCGGCGAGCACCCGCAGGCTGCGCACCATCTCCCACAGCGGCGAGAACGCGAACCTGACCCGTGCCACGTCGTCCGGCGTGAACACGAACTCGATCATTTAGTCCAGGCTAAAGGATTACCGGGCGGGGCGCGGAGCCGTCACCATCGTGAAAGTGACGACACTGGAAGACACTCCTGTCGACCCCTCGTCGGGCAGGCTCGCGGCCTTCTTCCGCCCCCGGGTCGGCGGTCTCCCCCGCGCCTTCTGGGCGCTCTGGACTGGAACGCTCCTCAACCGGCTCGGCACCATGGTCCAGCCCTTCCTCGGCCTTTACCTGACGACCGTCCGCGGCCTGTCGCTCGGGGAGGCCGGCCTGGTGATGGCGACCCTCGGCGCGGGCTCGCTCTGCGGGACGCTCGCGGGCGGCGCGCTCGCCGACCGGATCGGACGTCGCGCCACGCTCACCATCGCGACCGTCGGCAGCGGCGTCAGCATGCTGGCGCTCGGCTACGCCCACGGGATCGTCGCGATCGTCGCGGCGGCGCTGCTGGTCGGCATGCTGCTGGACATGCACCGGCCCGCCGCGCAGGCGATGATCGCCGACATCATCTCCCCGCAGGACCGGCCGCGCGCGTTCGGGCTGCTGTTCTGGGCGATCAACCTGGGCTGGGCGGTCGCGATGGTGGTCGGCGGGCTGCTCGCCCAGCAGGGCTTCCTGTGGCTGTTCTGGATCGACGCGCTCACCTGCGCCGGATTCGGGCTGCTGGTGTGGCGGGCGATCCCGGAGACCCGCGCCCGCGACCACGGCGGTCCGGGCGTGTTCAAGGGGTTCGGCGAGGTGCTGCGCGACCGGGTGATGGTCGGCTACGTGCTGATCAGCGTCGCGTACATCTTCGTCCTCATGCAGGCCATGACCACGATGCCGCTGGCGATGAAGGAGGACGGCCTCGGCCCGCGCGACTACGGAATCGCGATCGCCGCCAACGGGGTGGTGATCATCACCGTCCAGCCGCTGGTCAACGCGTGGCTCGCGCGGCGGGACCACAGCCTGGTGATGGCGGCGGGCTGCGTCCTGGTCGGGATCGGGTTCGGGCTCACGGCGCCCGCGTCGTCGCTCGCCGCCTACACGGCGGCGATCCTGGTGTGGACGCTCGGGGAGATCACCGCGGCGACCGTCCTGCAGGCCGTCGTCGCCGACCTCGCCCCGGCCCACCTGCGCGGGCGCTACAACGGCCTGTATGCGATGGCGTGGTCCGGGGGCTTCCTCCTGGCGCCGCTCGGCGGGACGCAGTTGCTCGCCCTCGGCGGTGGCTCCGCACTGTGGCTGACCTGCATGGGCCTCGCGTTCGCCGCCGCGGCCGCGCTGCTCGCGCTCGCCCCCGCGATCCGGCGCCGCCACGACGGTGTGCTGAAGGCCACCTTTTCGTCAGAGTGACGAAACTGATCCGGGCGACTTATCCTTGGTGGGTGGCACAGCTCAGGATCGCGCTCGCGCAGGTGAACTCGACCGTCGGCGACCTCGACGGCAACGCCGGCACAGTCGTGGAATGGACCAGGCGCGCCGCCGGCGCGGGCGCGCACCTGGTCGCCTTCCCCGAGATGATGCTGACCGGCTACCCGGTGGAGGACCTCGCGCTCCGCGCGTCCTTCGTCGAGGCGTCCCAGACGGCCCTCGAACACCTCGCCCGGCGGCTCGCCGACGAGGGCCTCGGCGACCTGCCCGTCGTCGTCGGCTACCTCGACCGGCGGACGGTCGGGCTCGTCCGTCCCGGGCAGCCCGCCGGCGCGCCGCTGGACGCCGCCGCGTGGCTGCACGGCGGCGAGGTGCTGGTCCGCTCGGCCAAGCACCACCTCCCGAACTACGGCGTGTTCGACGAGTACCGGATCTTCGTGCGCGGCGACCGGCTGCCGGTCGTCCGCGTCCACGGCGTCGACGTCGCCACCGCCATCTGCGAGGACCTCTGGCAGGACGGCGGCCCGGTCAGCGCCGCGGCCGCCGCGGGCGCCGGGCTGCTCCTGTCCATCAACGCCTCCCCGTACGAGCGCGACAAGGACGACACCCGCCTCGACCTGTGCGCCCGGCGCGCGCGCGAGGCCGGCTGTGCTCTCGCCTACGTCAACCTGGTCGGCGGCCAGGACGAGCTGGTCTTCGACGGCGACTCCGTCATCGTCGGCGCGGACGGCGCGCTCCTCGCCCGCGCCCCCCAGTTCACCGAGCACCTCCTCGTCGCCGACCTCGCGCTGCCCGCCTACCCGGTCGAGCCGCAGACCGTCGCCGAGCCGCTGGACGACCTCGCCGAGGTGTACGCGGCGCTCGTCCTCGGCACGCGCGACTACGTCCGCAAGAACGGGTTCCGCTCCGTCGTCCTCGGCCTGTCGGGCGGCATCGACTCGGCGCTCGTCGCCACCATCGCCTCGGACGCGATCGGGCCGGAGAACGTCCACGCCATCCTGCTCCCGAGCCGCTACTCCTCCGAGGGCTCGGTCCTGGACGCCGAGGACCTCGTCAAACGGCAGGGCGTCAACGCCCGCACGGTCCCCATCGCGCCCATGGTGGAGGCGTTCGAGGCGCAGCTCGACCTGCACGGGCTCGCCGCGGAGAACCTCCAGGCCCGCATCCGCGCGAACGTCTGGATGGGCCTGTCGAACGAGCACGGCCACCTCGTCCTGACCGGCGGCAACAAGAGCGAGCTGGCCACGGGCTACTCCACCCTCTACGGCGACTCCGCGGGCGGCTTCGGCCCCATCAAGGACGTCTTCAAGCTCACCGTCTGGGAGCTGGCCCGCTGGCGCAACACCCAGACCGGCAGGAGCACGCCGTTCCTGCACCCCTTCGCGGAGGAGCCCATCCCCGAGGCGATCCTCGTCAAGGAGCCGTCGGCCGAGCTGCGCCCGGGCCAGCGCGACGTCGACAGCCTGCCCGAGTACGCCGCCCTCGACCCCGTCCTCACCGACTACGTGGAACGCGACATGGGCCGCGACGCCCTGATCGCCGCCGGCCACGACGCCGCCCTGGTCGACCGCGTCATCCGCCTGGTCGACCTGGCCGAGTACAAGCGCCGCCAGTACCCGCCCGGCCCCAAGATCACCCCAAAGAACTTCGGCCGCGACCGCCGCCTCCCCATCACCAGCCGCTGGCGCGAGAGGTAGGCAGGCAACCCCGGCAGGTTGAACCTCAGCCACCGCTTACGGGCAGGCACGCGGAGCGAGCCCTGCGGGCGCAGCGGGCATGCCCGGCGCGCCGCGTCCCCGCAGCGGCGGGAGCGCCAGCGACCAGAGCGAGGAGACCCGTGCCGCGCAGCCGGGGGTCTGGGGGTCGCCCCCCAGATGAACAGGGCTTACTCGCGGTGGTGGTTTTCGCCGGGCCAGGTTTCGCCGGGCCAGCCGGGGACCTGTTCGGACGCGTCCGGGTCGACGCCGGGGACGATCTGCTCGCACCAGACGACCTTGCCGGCGGCGGTGCGGCGGGTGCCCCAGCGGTGCGCGAGCTGGCTGACGACGAGGAGCCCGCGGCCGTTCTCGTCGTCGTCCTCGGCGCGGCGCAGGCGGGGCAGCGCGGCGGACCGGTCCAGCACCTCGCAGACGAGGGTGCGTTCCAGGAGGAGGCGCAACTCGATCGGGCCCGGCGCGTAGCGGAGCGCGTTGGTGATCAGCTCGGACGCCAGCAGCTCGGTGGTGTAGTCGAGCTCCTCAAGGCCCCAGTCCTCCAGGCGGCTTGAGACCAGGCCGCGGGCGCGGCGGACGGCGGCGGGGTCGGCGGGCAGCGTCCAGGAGGCGTAGCGGTCTTCGGGGAGGCGGCGGAGCCGGGCGATGAGGACGGCGATGTCGTCGCGGTGCTGGTCGGCGTACACACCGGCGAGGGTGGCCTTCGCGAGGTCCTCCATCGAGTGGCCGACGGAGTCGGGCCCGAACACGGTCTGGAGGCGGGCGAGGCCGTCGTCGATGTCGCGGCCCCGGTTCTCGACGAGGCCGTCGGTGTAGATGACGAAGAGGCTGCCGTCCTCGACGGTGAACTCGCGGCTCTCGATCGCGGAGCCGCCCGCGACGCCGAGCGGCGGCGCGGGCGGGACCTGCAGGTACTCGTTGTCGCCGTTCGGCCCGGCGAGCAGCGGCGGCAGGTGCCCGGCGGACGCGATCTCGATCGTGCCGGTGGTCGCGTCGTACACCGCGTACACGCAGGTGGCGAAGTGCGGTTCCTGCTCGCCAAGCTCGATCATCAGCTCGTGCATGACGTGCAGGGCGTCGGCGGGCGGGAGTTCCAGGTTCGCGAGGGTGTGGAGGGCCGTGCGGAGGCGTCCCATGGTGACGGCGGCGCGGACGCCGTGCCCGGCGACGTCGCCGACGATCAGGGCGACGCGGGCGCCGGGCAGCGCGATGGACTCGTACCAGTCGCCGCCGACCTCGACGAGCTTGCTGCCGGGCAGGTAGCGGTGCCTGACCTCGACCGACGACGGCGCGGACAGCCGGTTCGGCAGGAGGCTGCGCTGCAGCGCGAGGGCGGTGGCGCGCTCGCGGCTGAACAGCCGCGCGTTGTCGATCACGATCGCGGCGCGGGTGGCGAACTCCATGCCGATCTCGACGTCGTAGGCGTCGAAGTTGCGGAACCCGGGGACGCGGGTGCAGGCGATGAACCCGAGCAGCGTGTCCCGGGCGATCATCGGCAGCAGCACCATCGACACGCCGGACAGCAGCTCCCCGGCCGGGCCGCGCTTCCACAGCCGGCCGATCTCGGACGCGGAGTCCACGTCGATGTGCGGCAGGTGGACGGGACGCGCCGTGTCCATGACCTGCCGGTACGGGGTGCCCTCGGGGAACACCAGCACCTCGCCGACGGGGAACGTCGACGTCCAGGCCGGGTTCCCGTCGTCGGAGGTGACGGCGATGCGGCGCAGCACGGCCGACCCGGACTCGGCGTGCACCTCGTCGGCGGCGACCAGGCTCTCCAGCACCAGCACCGACGCGGCGTTGCAGTAGTGCGGGACGACGACGTCGACGAGCCCGCGGGCGGACTGGTCGAGGTCGAGGGACGCGCCGAACCGGGTGAGCTGGTCGTCCATCAGCGCCCGCCGCATGAGCGCCGGGTCCTGGTAGCGCTCGCTCGGCGGCAGCGCGACCCGGACGAACAGCAGCGTCGCGGGCGCGGCGGAGTCGCCGCCGACCAGGGGCTGCGCGGTCATCACGGCCTCGGTGGACGTGCCGTCGCCGCGCAGCACGGTGATCACGCCGTTGCGCTCCTGCCCGGCGTCGTTGGCCTCCAGCAGTGCCTCGAGCTCGGCCTTGCCCACGTCCCCCACGAGTTCGATGGCCGGATGGCCGATCAGCTCCTCGGGGGCACGGCCGAGGACGGCCCTTGCGTTCGGGCCGCATTGCACGATCCGCCGGGAACCGTCGATGCCCAGGACCAGCGTCCGGGACGCGGAATCGGTGGCGGGCGCATCGCCTCGCGGCGCCATGACGGATCTCACCTGACGCGCTCCCAGACAGCCGGTCGTATCAGCACTATCCAGCGACAGTATGGGGCATGACACCGTTTCAAGGGGAGAAGATCACGCTTACCACGTGGAAATCCCTTAGGGATATGCCCCCCTCGGCCACATTCCGGGCGCTCCGGCGTCCGTTCGAGGCGTCACGCGCCCTCTGAAAGGCGTCGCGCGCCCCTCCGCGCCGGTGCCGTACGGCCTTCCGGCGGGGGCCTCCGGGAATGGCGGGGGCTACCAGAATCGTTTTCGAAGTGGCACGATCGGTTCCGTCTGGGTACGCCACCGTGGCGCCTCAAGACCGGAGGTTCTCGCATGTCTTCTTCTGTCGCACCCCCAGCACAGCCGACCGCACTCTACGGCGGTACGAGCGGGCGAAGGGTGACCGTACGCGACATCGCCGCCGCCAAGGAGCGGCACGAGAAGTGGCCGATGCTCACCGCCTACGACGCGCTCACCGCGCGGATCTTCGACGAGGCCGGTATCCCCGTCCTGCTCGTCGGCGACTCCGCCGCGATGGTCGTGTACGGCTACGACTCGACGATCCCCGTCACCGTGGACGATCTGATCCCGCTCACCGCGGCCGTCGTCCGCGGCTCCAAGCGCGCGATGGTCGTCGCCGACCTGCCGTTCGGCTCGTACCAGACGGGCGTGCCCGAGGCGCTCGCCGCCGCGACGCGGTTCCTCAAGGAGACCGGCGCGCACGCGGTGAAGCTGGAGGGCGGGCGCCGGATCCTCCCGCAGGTCGAGGCGATGGTCGCCGCGGGCATCCCGGTGATGGGCCACCTCGGCCTCACCCCGCAGTCGGTGAACGCCTTCGGCGGCTACCGGGTGCAGGGCCGCGGGCAGGACGGCGACGAGCTCATGACGGACGCGAAGGCGCTGCAGGCCGCCGGCGCGTTCTCCGTCGTGCTCGAATGCGTGCCCGAGGACCTCGCGGCGCGGGTCACGTCGTCGCTGTCCATCCCGACGATCGGGATCGGCGGCGGCAACCAGACCGACGCGCAGGTCCTCGTCTGGCAGGACATGGCCGGGCTCACCCCGCACACGGCGAAGTTCGTCAAGAAGTTCGCCGACATGAACACGCTGCTCGGCGAGGCCGCCCGCACCTACGCCGACGAGGTCGTGAGCGGCGTCTACCCGGCGCCGGAGCACACCTACCGCTGACCGCCCGCCGCCCCGGCCCCTACTGGTCGGGGTTGGCGCGGGCCAGATCCGCCCGGGCGGCCTCGCCGTCGCCGCCCTCGCGGGTCTGGCCGTCGCGGGGCGGCGGGACGCGGCGCGCGTCCGGGTCGTCCGCCATGATCTCGGCGCGGAGGGTCTCGACCGCCGACCGCAGCACGTCGGGTCCGGCGACGTTCATGAGCAGCAGGCCGAGGTTGAGGGCCATCTGGCCGTCGGTCATCTCGCTGCCGGCGAGGGCGTCCACGGCGGTCCGCAGGTCGGCCTGGTCTTCGGCGGACACGTTCTGCAGCAGCCCGAGGCAGTAGGTCGGCAGCGCGAGCCTCGACTTGGCGAACGACACGCCCCGCATGATCTCGCCCGCCTCGTGGGCGCGGGTCTTGGCCTGCATCCGGTCGACGCCGCGGTCGGCGGCGGCGAGCAGCGCGGTCAGCAGGGTGCTCGGCCCGACCGCGACGTCCTCGTCCCCGACCCGGACGGTGAAGATCGCGCTGCGGAACACCATCATCGAGCCGAAGCTCGCGACCAGCACCTGCGTGGCGGCGACGACGTCCGGGGCATGCACGCCGAACCGCCAGTCGAACGTGTGCAGGGCCAGCAGCGAGCCCGCGCCCGCGGTGCCGTTGATCAGCACGTACGCCCAGGTGCTCGGCACCCGGACCAGCGTGGTGGGCCGGTCCCGGTACCGGCTGACGAGCTCGGCGATGCCGACGAGGCAGCTCAGCGAGACGGCGACGACGTATCCGATCATCCGACCGTCCTCCGGCCCCCACCCACCGCCATCCAACGGACGAGCTCCGCTCGACGGTCCCCGTTCACTCCTCGGTCAGCCTGACGATCTCGTCGATCTCGCGTTCCACGGAGACCAGGCCGCGGGCGCGCAGCGCGTCGACGGCGTTCGCGACCTCCAGCAGCCCGAGCCTCGTCGCGTGGTGGATCTGCTCCAGCGACATCGGGCCCTGCGCGGCCCTCAGCTGCGCCAGCACGCGCCTGCGCACGTCCTCCGCGCCCGGCCGCTCGCCGGGCGCTCCAGGCGCGGCGGGCGGTGCGGCGGACGTGCGGCCGTACTCGCCGGTGTCCCGCCGTGCGGCCCCGTCCCGCCCGGACGGGGCCAGGAACGCGCTCCACGGGTCCGCCGACCGGTTCTCTCTCATGTCCACCCCGCCTGTCGCCAGCCCGATCATATGCCAGTAATCGGACGCGCCAGGGCCGTGGACCGCTCCCTGAAACGTCAGGAATCTGACTCCTCGCGGCCATCGCCGGACGGACGGAGGCGGGGCAGGGACCGTGCCACGATCAGCCGGTCGCCGGGCCTGATCGGCGAGCAGTCCGGGTCGTCGAACGCGAGCGTGCGGTCGTCCCGCACCACCGCCAGCACCGGCTCCCCGACCTCGCCGATCGCGCGTCCGGCCTCGTCCGGGCGGGCCGCCCGCTCGGCCAGGTCGAGGCCGCTGCCGTGCTCGACCAGGTCCGCGAGGACGTCGCCGACGTGCGGGCGGCTGGTGGACACGCCGAGCAGCCGGCCCGCCGCCTCCGACGAGGTCACGACCCGGTCGGCGCCGCTCTGCCGCAGCAGCGACGCGTTCTCCGACTCGCGGACCGCCGCCTGGATCCGGGCGGACGGGTTCAGCTCCCGCGCGGTCAGGGTGATCAGCACCGCGGTGTCGTCCCGGCTCGCCGCCACCACGATCTCCTTGGCCAGCGGCACCGCCGCCCGCCGCTGCACCACGTTGCGGGTCGCGTCGCCGACGATGCCGGCGATCCCGGCGTTGGCCGCCTCTTCGACGGCCTTCGGGTCGGGGTCGACGACGACGATGGCGTCGCTGGCGACGCCGGTGCGGAGCAGCGTCTCGATGGCGCTGCGGCCCTTCGTGCCGTAGCCGGCCACCACGATGTGGTCGCGCACGCGATTCCTCCAGCGGGCCTGGCGCCACTCCTCGCGGGTGCGCTGGGCGAGCACCTCGAGGGTCGTGCCCACGAGGACGATGATGAACAGCACCCGGACGGGTGTGACGAAGACGATGTTGACCAGCCGGGCGGTGGCGGTGACCGGCGTGATGTCGCCGTACCCGGTGGTGGTGATGGTCACGGTGGCGTAGTAGAACGCGTCCAGCAGGGAGAGGGGCCCGCCCGCGGTGTCGCGGTAGCCGTCGCGGTCGGCGTACACGACGGCCACCACGGCGAGGAGCAGCACGACCGCGAAGACGACCCGCTGGGCGACCGCGCGCAGCGGGCTGCGGCTGACCGAGGGCAGCAGGAGGCGCGGCGGCCGCACCGCCGCCACCGCCCGCGGGTCGCTCTTCATCGGGCGGACGTCAGACGTCGGTGACGCGGAGGCCGGCGTGGGCCTTGTAGCGGCGGTTGATCGAGATGAGGTTCGCGGTGAGCGCCTCGATCTGGTGGGCGTTGTGCAGCCGGCCGCCGTAGACGCCGCGCATGCCGGGGATGCGCCCGGCGAGCGCCTGGACGAGGTCGGTGGCCTCCCGGTCGTCGCCTAGGACGAGGACGTCCAGCTCCATCCCGTCCACGTCCGGGTCGAGCAGCAGCTTGGCGGAGACGTGGTGGAACGCCGCGATGACCCGGCTGCCGGGCAGGACGGCGGCGGCCTGCTCGGCGGCGCTGCCCTCCTCGACGGGCAGCGCGAACGCACCCTTTCCCTTCTCGAAACCGAGCGGGTTCACGCAGTCGACGACGATCTTCCCGGCGAGTTCGGCGCGCAGCGACTCCAGCGTGGCCTTGTGCCCCTCCCACGGCACCGCGACGATCACGACGTCGGACCCTCCGGCGGCCGCCGGGTTCTCCGCACCGGACACCGGCAGGCCCCCGTCCTGCCCGCCGGTGAGGTCGTCGGCGGCGGCCTGGGCGCGCTCCGCCTTGCGCGACCCGATCGTCACCCGGTGACCGGCGAGCGCGAACCGCCGCGCGAGCCCCTTGCCCTGGTCTCCGGTGCCGCCGAGGATGCCGATCGACAGGCCGCTCACGTCCGGGAGGTCGTAGGGCGCCTTGCGCTGCTGCTCAGTCATGCCGCCGAGTCTGCCAGGCGGGCTCCGGGGCGGCGCGCTCCGGGCTCCCCCGCATCGCCGAAACCGCCTGCCCGGCTCGTCGCGTGCGGCACCATGGTTCCCGTGGACGCCGAGCAGATCGTGATGTTGCGCGAGGTCCTGTCGACGACGGGCTGGCTGGAGCGGACCGAGGAGTTCGGCCGCGCGCTGCGGGTCACGTCCCGGACGCCGGGCGGGCTGCTGCTCGTCGGCACCCCCGCCGGTGATCCGTGGCATCTGGCCGCGCATCTGGACGACGAGAGCCGCCTCGCGGACGTCCCCGGCCTCGCGCCGACGCTGGTGCGCTGGAAGCCCCCGGCGGACGCGCCCGCGCACCTGCGGGTCGGGCTGGAGCGGCTGGAGGCGGCGCGGCGCGGCGAGACGCTGTTCGTCGTCGCCGAGGAGGACGCGCCCGTCCCGCTGCTGGAGCGGGTGGACGACGCGCGCCGCGTCGGGGCGACCGTCCTCGCGCTGGACGGCGGCGACAAGGACCTGCGGGGCCTCGCCCACGAGGCGCTGACCGTCCCGCCGGACGAGGCGCTCATCTCGTTCGACGGCGCGCAGCATCTGGTCAGCGCGGCCGCCGGGCAGGAGCCGGCGCGCGGCCCGCGCGGGATCCGGCACCGCATCGCCAAGCTGCTCGACGCGGTGTCCGGGCCCGTCGTCGACTAGGCGCGTCAGTCCGGCCCGCCTCAGTCCTCGCCGTTCCGCTCGCGCCACGCCTCGTTGCGTTCGCGGGCCAGGGTGAGCGCGCTCGCCGCGGCGCTCTCGGACTCGTAGGGGCCCATCCGGTCCTTGCCGGGGCAACCGGGCCCGTGCTCGACCTTCATGTGCTTCAGGCAGAACCACCAGTCACCGTCGTCACCGGCCATCGGCGCTCCTTTCGATCTTGCTCGCACGGGATTCGTTGCCCGATCCCGGCTGACTACACTCCCCACTATGACGACCCAGCTACTCCGGCCCGGACACGTTTCCCCCATGCGCAAGGTCCCGGCGAGCATTCCGCGGCCGGAGTACGTGGGGAAGAAACGTCCGAAGACCGGAGAGGCCGACGTCAAGACGCCCGAGATCATCGAGCGGATGCGGGTGGCGGGGAAGATCGCCGCGCAGGCGCTGGAGGAGGTCGGCAAGCACGTCCGGCCGGGCGTCACGACCGACGAGCTCGACGTCATCGGCCACGAGTTCCTCCTCGACCACGGCGCCTACCCGTCCACGCTCGGGTACCGCGGCTTCCCGAAGTCGCTGTGCACCTCGATCAACGAGGTGATCTGCCACGGCATCCCGGACGACACCGTCCTGCGCGACGGCGACATCGTCAACGTCGACATCACCGCGTTCATCGGCGGCGTGCACGGCGACACCGACGCGACGTTCCTGTGCGGCGACGTCGACGAGGAGTCGCGGCTGCTCGTGGAGCGCACCCACGAGGCGGCGATGCGGGGCATCCGCGCGGTGAAGCCGGGCCGCGCGCTGAACGTGATCGGACGGGTCATCGAGTCGTACGCGAAGCGGTTCGGGTACGGGGTCGTCCGCGACTTCACCGGGCACGGGATCGGCACGACGTTCCATTCGGGGCTGGTCGTCCCGCACTACGACGACCCGAGCGCCACGACGATCATCGAGCCGGGGATGACGTTCACGATCGAGCCGATGCTGACGCTCGGCACCCACGACTACGACATGTGGCAGGACGGCTGGACGGTCGTCACCAAGGACCGCAAGCGGACCGCCCAGTTCGAGCACACGCTGCTGGTGACCGCGGACGGCCACGAAATCCTCACCCTGCCGTGACAGACCTCTTGATCTAGAGTCCGATTCGCCCCACATCCGGCCGGGAGACCCTCTAGAGATGAACGCCCCAGCGCCGTACGAGCCGAGGGTTCCGTCCGACAGCATGCCGCCGGGGCGCGCGGCGCTCAGCGTGACGTGGGCGGCGCTGCCCTTCCTGACCCTCGGCTACGCCACACCGTTCACGTTCGCGGCGGCGGCGCTGTGGCGGCGCAGCGTCCACCTCCTGATCTCCACGGCCGCCTACATCGGCGTGTTCACGGTGATGCTGTTCCTGCTGCCCGACATCGGCAAGGACGACGGCGCCGAACGCACGGTCGGGGTGCTGCTGTTCGTCCTCGCCGTGATCGGCTGCGCGCACGCGTTCATCATCCGCCGCCGCGTGTTCGACCCGCACGGGCTGTCGGCGGTCGACAACGAGGCGGTGGTGGAGCGCGTGAAGCGGCGGCGGCTGCTGCGCGACAAGGCGCGGGACCTGGCCGCGTCCGACCCCGGCCTGGCCAAGGAGCTGCGGATCGGACGTCCCGACCTGCCGCGCCAGTACAACGACGGCGGGCTCGTCGACGTCAACCACGCGCCGGCGGAGGCGCTCACGCTGCTGCCCGGCATCACGCCCGAGCTGGCGGGCAAGATCGAGCGGGTGCGGGCCGAGACGGGCGGGTTCGTGTCCGCCGAGGAACTGTCCGCGGTGGCGGGGCTGCCGCCGTCCCTCACCGGCGACCTCGCCGACTACGCCGTCTTCATCCGCTGATCGCGGGTACGAACCGGGCGTGACCCCGAAGAAGCGGAAGAAGGACGGCGAGGACCGTCAAGGCGGCGATGGCGGCGGCGACCGGCTCGCCGCGTACCGGGGCAAGCGCGATCCAGGCCGGACGCCCGAGCCCGTCCCCGAGGAGAAGGCGCTCCCGCACGGCGACGACGACACCTTCGTCGTCCAGGAGCACCACGCGAGCAGCCTGCACTGGGACCTGCGGCTCGAACGCGACGGCGTGCTCGTCTCGTGGGCCGTGCCGAAGGGCCTGCCGTGGAGCCCGGACACCAACCACCTCGCCGTCCACACCGAGGACCATCCGCTGGAGTACGCGACGTTCGAGGGCGAGATCCCGCGCGGCGAGTACGGCGCCGGCACGATGACCATCTGGGATCGCGGGACGTACGAGACGGAGAAGTGGTCCGAGCGCGAAGTCAAGATCGTGATCCACGGGTCGCGGGTCTCCGGCCGCTACGTGCTGTTCCGCACGCGCGGCAAGAACTGGATGATCCACCGGATGGACCCGCCCGCCGATCCCGGCGCCGAGCCGCTGCCGGACTCGCTGCGGCCGATGCGCCCGGTCGAGAAGGCCCGGCTGCCGCGCGACCAGGAGGCGTGGGGCTTCGAGTTCGCGTGGGGCGGCAGGCGGATGCCCGCCTACGTCGAGGGCGGCCGGACGCGGTTCACCGACGACCGGGGCCGCGCCGTCGACGGGCCCGGCGGGCTGGGCTCCCGGCTCGGCGCCTCGCTGGGCGCCCGGCCCGTGCTGCTGGACGGGGAGCTGGCCGTCCTGGAGGGCCGCGAGATCTACATGATCTACGACCTGCTGCATCTGGACGGGCATCCGCTGCTGGACGTCCCGTACCGGGAGCGCCGGGAGCGGCTCGACGAGCTGGACCTGTCGGGGCCCCGGTGGCAGACGGCGCCCTGGTTCCCCGGCGACGGCGACGCCGTCCGGCTCGCCGCCGCCGACCAGGGGCTGCCGGGCGTCGTCGCCAAGCGCCTGGACTCGTCCTACGAGCCCGGCGAGGACTCCGGCGCCTGGCGCTTCATCCCAGTCACGTCCTAGCTCGCCGGGCGGAACCGGTGCCGCGCATCCCGCATCAAACGGGCGTAGTGCCAGCTTCGGCGCGCCGCCGCTGAAAACGATCAGTAGCGGGCTAGAGTCCCGCTCTGGAACGGCGGCGGGACGTGCTGAGAGGCGGGGGAACGGGCACATGATGGGCAAGACGCACGCCCTCAGCGGGGCGCTGGCATGGCTCGGCGCCGTGCCGGTGATCGCCCAGGAGCGGCTGCTCGGCGACTACGCGGTGTCGCTGTCGGCGGAGCAGGTCGCGGCGGGCGCCGTGGTGTGCGCGGGCGCGGCGATCCTGCCCGACATCGACCATCACAACGGACGCATCGCCAACACGTTCGGGCCGATCACCGAGCACATGTGCAAGTGGATCGGGAAGCTCTCTGGCGGGCACCGGCAGGCGACCCACTCGCTCCTGTTCGCGGTCGCCATGGGCCTGGCGATGGACATCCTCGCGACGCACTACGTCTACGCGTGGTGGGCCTGCCTGTTCATGATCGTCGGGCTGGGGCTGCGCGGCGTCGGGCTGGACTTCGAGGGCAAGGAGCCCCAGTCGGCGCTC
The DNA here is from genome assembly GCF_005889715.1 of Actinomadura soli. GTDB lineage: Bacteria > Actinomycetota > Actinomycetes > Streptosporangiales > Streptosporangiaceae > Spirillospora > Spirillospora soli. The sequence goes on along the minus strand of NZ_VCKW01000024.1, from coordinate 16,876 downwards.
GCCGACTGCGCGCTCGCCCTCGCCGCGGTCTGGCTGATGCACAAGATCGACATGAGCTTCGTCGGGTTCGCGGTGGGGCTCGGCTGCTTCGCGCACGTCGTCGGCGACTGCCTGACGCCGCGGGGCTGCCCGGTGTTCTGGCCGCTGCCGTACCGGATCGACGTCCCCGTCATCCCGAGGACGGACGGCAAGGTGGAGCGCTGGGTCGTCATGCCCGTCCTCAGCCTCGGCATCGCCGTCCTCGCCGTCCGCTCGGTGCTCGGCGACACCACCACCCAGTGGCTCACCCGCGGCTGAGCACCCCGCGCGGACCTGCCCTGACGTGCCCTGCCCTGACGTGCCCTGGGCCGGCGGCCGGGCGGTCAGCTCAGAAGGTCCTCGAACTCGTCGCAGGTCACCGTCGTCCAGAAGTCGTGCCGCTTGTTGAACAGCCCGGCGAGCACGACCCGTTCCACCCCCGGCACGGTCTGCGCCGTGCACGCGAGCTGCCCGAGGGCGGCCCGTGACCAGAGACCGAAGCTCCCGTCTCCGCGGGCCGGCTCCTCGATCATGTCGACGGCGAGCTCGCCCGGCATGCCGTCCTGCCTGACCTGCATCTCCCACTCGTTCGGCACCTCGGTGCGCAGACCGCCGCGCCGCTCCTCGTAGGTGACCGGGACGCCGAGCTGGGTGAGGCCCAGATACGGGTGCCCCGGGAGGCCGGGGCGCACGACCGGCACCAGCCGGTGGCCCCGCAGGAGATAGACCGTGATGCCGGCCGCCTTGCCCGCCGCGACCGGCCTGCCGCCCGCGCTGATGATCCCGGTCGGCTGGATGCCGAGCCCCGGCATCACCGGCGCGGCGAGCGCCGCCAGCGCGACGGTGGCCGCGAACAGCATCCGCACCGGGCCGACCGCGCTCGGCCTCCCCCTCATGGGGCCTCCTCACCTTCCGGGAACGGGCGGCCGGGCAGCCAGAGCGTGAACACCGCTCCGCCGTCCGCGCCGTTGGCGGCCGTGAGCGTCCCTCCGTGCAGCATGGCGTTCTCCTTCGCGATGGACAGCCCGAGGCCGCTGCCGTCGCTGCGCGAGCGTGCCGCGTCGGACTTGACGAACCGGTCGAACACCACGTCGACCAGGTCGGCGGGCAGTCCCGGGCCGTGGTCGGTGACGACGACGGTCACGCCCGCGACGCCGTGCCGGTCCGCCGCCTCGAACCGCACCGCGACCGGAGGGCCCCCGTGCCGCAGCGCGTTCCCGACCAGGTTGGCGATGACGACGTCGAACCGCCTCGGGTCCAGCCGCGCGAACAGGTCCGGCGGGCCGTGCACGGCCACGTCGTCCCGCCAGCCGCGCGCCTCCAGGGTCCCGGCGACCGCGTCCGCCACGCGCACCTCGTCCAGGACGAGCGCGGCGGCGCCGGCGTCGAAGCGGCTGATCTCGATCAGGTGCTCGACGAGCCGCCCGAGCCGCCGGGTCTCGCCCGCGACGAGCCGCGCCGCGGCGCCGTTCTCGTCGGCGGCCTGCTCCGCCAGCACATCGGTCACGGCGATCATCGAGGTCAGCGGGGTGCGCAGCTCGTGGGACACGTCGGCGACGAACCGGCGGGACGCGGCCTCCATCGCGCGCAGGTCCGTCACCGTCCGCTCCAGCGCCTCGGCGGTGCGGTTGAAGGTGCGGGCCAGGTCGGCCAGTTCGTCGCCGCCGCGCACGGTCACCCGGGTCTCCAGGTCGCCCTCCCCGAGCGCCCTGGCCGCGGCGGCGAGGCCGCGCACCGGACGCAGCACGCCGCGGGTCGCCAGCAGCGCGAACCCGACCGCCGACACCAGCGCCAGCGCGTCCGCGATCAGCAGCGCGCGGGTGAACAGGCGCAGGTCGGCGGCCTCCCGGCTGAGGCTCGCGGAGACGAACACCATCGGCGGCGTCGTCCGCCACGGCTCCTCCAACGTGGTCTGGTAGCGGCTGGCGCGCGCGCCGACGAGCAGATAGGGCGTGCCGTTCCGGATGACGCGCTGGAAGACGACGCCACGGAGCGCACGCCGGGCGAACTCCCGGGTGACGGGGACGTCGAGGGAGCCCGGGGGCGGCAGGTTGACCCTGCCGTCCAGCGCCACCGGCACCGCGGCCGCCTTGCGTCCGGGGGCGTCGCCGAGGACCTCCTCCAGCTGGGCGCGGATGAGGGCCGCCGTGTCCGGCGGCAGGCGGGGCGGGATCTGCCGGGTGAGGGTGTCGCGCACCTCGCTCAGCACCGCGTCCTGCGCGCGCTGCAGCATCACGCGCCTGAGCAGGACGTAGGAGATGCCGGACGCCAGCAGCGCGGCCAGCAGCGCGACCGCGGTGAACGCCGCCGCGAGCCGGAGCCGCAGGCCGGTGAACCGGCGGCCGGCGTCCCCGGTCACGGCGCGTTGAACCGGTAGCCGAAGCCCCGGACGGTCTCGATCAGCCGCGGCTCGGCGGGCTCGTCCTCGATCTTGGCGCGGACGCGCTGGACGCAGGCGTCCACGAGCCGCGAGTCACCGGGATAGGTGTGCTCCCAGACCTCGGACAGCAGGTGCTGCCGGGTGAGCGCCTGGCCCGGCCGCCGCGCCAGCTCCAGCAGCAGGCGCAGCTCGGTCGGGGTGAGGCGCAGGTCGGCCCCCGCCTTGGTGACCTTCAGCGAGGCCCGGTCGATGACGAGGTCGCCGTACACGGACCGGTCGACGCGGGTGTGGTCGGCGCGGCGCAGGACGGCGCGGATGCGGGCGTCCAGGACGCGGGGCTCGACGGGCTTGACCACGTAGTCGTCGGCGCCCGCCTCCAGGCCGAGGACGACGTCGAGGTCGTCGCCGCGCGCGGTCAGCAGGATGACCGGCAGCGGGTCCTCGCGGCGGATCCGGCGGCAGACCTCGATGCCGTCGATGCCGGGCAGCATGACGTCCAGGATCGCGATCTCGGGGCGCCGGGCGCGCAGCGCGTCCAGCCCGTCCTCGCCGGTGGCCCGGGACGTCACCCCGTGCCCCTGGCGGGTGAGCGCCAGCTCCAGGGCGGCCCGGGCGGCGGGATCGTCCTCGACGAAGAGAATGCTCGCCACCCCACCAGTATCGGGCACGAATGATTAGCCATCCGCCTTTGTCACGAGATCTGGACATCGCGCGCACAAGATCATGACAGTCGGCCCGGAGCGTGGGCGTCATGACGCTCACGACCGCGCCGCCCCGCCGTGACGACCCGCCGGCCCCGCCCGGCCCGCGGCTCGCCCGCCGTCCCGCCGTCCTGCCGTGGCTGCTCGCGGCGGGCACGGCGGCGCAGGTGGCCGTGCGCCTGTGGTTCGCGCGGGCGCGGACGGCCCCGGCGGCGAACCCGGACGAGACCGGCTACCTGACGGCGGCCCGGTGGCTGGCCGGGTCGGCGGGCGGTGAGCTGTCCGGGAACACCTTCTACCAGGGCGGATATCCGCTGCTGCTCGCCCCGGCGTACTGGCTCTCGCACGACCCGGCGACCGTCTACACGATCGTCATGGTGATCAACGCGCTGCTCGGCGCGGCGCTGTTCCCGCTCGGGTACGCGGCGGCGCGGCGGCTGGGGCTCGCCCGGTCGCTCGCGCTGCCCGTGGCGTTCGCGGCGGCGCTGCTGCCCGCCACGACGTTCTTCGGCGCGTTCGCGCTCGCGGACGCCGTCCTGCCCGCGCTGGCGCTGGCCTGGCTGCTGTCGCTCGACCGGTTCGTCCGCAAAGGCCGGGCCCTCGACGCGGCCGCGGCGAGCGCGGTCGCGTCCTACGCGGCGATGGTCCACACGCGCGGGATGGTGTTCCTGGTCGTCCACGTCCTCGTTCTCGTCGGCGTGGCGGTCACGCACCGCCTGAGGGACCGGGCCGCGGTCGCCGGGGGCGCGGTCGCGCTCGCCGGATACGCGGCGGGGGCCTCGCTGAACACGCGCGTCAAGGGCGAGCTGTATCCGGGCGGGACGCGGGATCTCGCCGCGTCGCTGGAGCTGAGGATCACCACGGTCCCGGGACAGGAATGGGCACTGTCGGGCGCCGCCGGGCAGATCTGGTACCTGGTCGTGTCCACGTGGGGCCTGGCCGGGGTGGGGCTGGCCGCCGTCGCGGTGGTCCTGGTCCGCCGCCGGACACCGGGCCCGGACCGGATCATGGCGGCGGCGCTGCTCGCCGCGACCTTCGCGGTGGCCTACGCCTCCTCGGCCGCGCTGCCGGACGAGCACCGGGTCGGGAACTTCGCGTACGGCCGCTACCTGTCATGCCTGGCGCTCGTCTACACGCTGATCGGCGTGACGGCGCTGATGCGCTCCGGGCCGCGGGCGGCGATCCGGCTGGCCGCGGCGTCCCTGCTCGTGCTGGGGGGCGCCGCCCTCTGGGTGGCCGCCTACGCGGGCGGACGGCTCCGCACCCACACCTTCATCGCGTTCGACTTCCCCGAGACCACGTTCCTGACCGGCGACCGGAGCGCGCTGCATCTGCCGGCCGTGACCCTCATCGTGAGCGCCCTGCTGTGCGGGTTCCTGGCCCTGTCACGGCTGGGCGGACGCCGTGGCGCGCTCGTGACGGCCGTCGCCCTGGCCGGGATCAACCTCGCGGCGCTGACGTTCGCGATGGGGCCGTCCCCGCGGCGGGTCCCCCCGCCGGCGCCGTTTCCGGGACCGGCGGCGGGCGGGGTCGTCGCGGACGTCTCACTGCACTGGGCCGTCAGGATCAGCCTCATGCATCCCGTGTGGTGGACGCGCGTCGGCCGCGTCGACCTCCGGGACGGCCGCCGTCCGGCGCCCGGCGTGTGCACCGTCGTCGTGCCCCAGCCGGACGAGACGGACCCGGAGGCGTCCTGGCCCGCCCACCCGGCGGGATGGCGGCCGCACGCGGGACGGACCTGGTCGATCCGCTGGGTCAGCTGGCATGCCCCGTCCTGCGACGCCGCTCCTCGATAGCGCGGCACCTCGACAGCGCGGCACCGCGGCGGTTCAGTAGCGGGTCACCAGGGCGATGCGGTCGTGGTCGACGAGGAAGCCGTCCGAGACGAAGGTGACCTCGCCGCCGTACTCCAGCGTCGTCTCGATCGCGTCGTCCACGGCGTCGTCGACGACGTCCGCGCCCTTGAGGACGCCGGGCATGCCGTCCACCGGGACGAGTTCGCCCTCGGTCTTCACCGCGGGCGCGTAGTAGCCGCGTTCGACGACGAGGTGCTCGCCGCGCCCCTCCTCGACCAGCCGCGTCACCTCGCACAGGCCGCCCGCGTAGCGCTGGATGCTGCGCGCCGCCTCCAGTTCCGACAGGACACCGACCTCGCGGAGGTCCTCGTAGGCGGCGAGCGCGGGCCTGGCCGCCTCGGCGAGCGCGCTGGGCGCGGCGCCCTCGAAGCTGCCGTCGACGCGTCCCGCCACGGTGATGTGCGGGCCCGCCACCTCGTCGAAGAACGCCTGGTGGCGGGTGACGCCCGCGACGATCAGCGGGCGGCGGTCGCGGGCCAGGACCCGGTCGAGCGCGCCGACGACGTCCCGCATGATCTGCCTGTGGCGCTCCGTGTCGCCGCCCTGCGCCCCGCGGCGCGAGTGGCGTCCCGAGCCCGCCTCGTCGAGCGGCTCCGGCTCGACGGGGAAGCCGCCGCCGGTGCGTTCGGTGAGATCCTCGCCGTGGCCGTCCCAGAGGCGCGTCCGGTGGTCGGACAGCGACAGGAGCCAGTAGCGCGGGGTGCGCGTGAAGTCGGCGACGAGGTCGCGGGTGGCGAAGCCGCTGTCCACGACGACGCGCTCGTCCACGTTCTGCGCGATCATGAACGCGTGGTGCTCGCCGCCGGGCGCCGCGAACAGCACCAGCCCGTCGGAGGCGTGCCGCAGGTCGACCTCCCCGGCGGCGCGTTCCAGGCCGCGGAGCACGTGGTCGGCGGCGTCGGGCGCCACCCGCGCGTCGCCGTGCAGCCGCCGCCGCACCTCGGCCAGCAGGTTGCGCAGCCGGATGGGGTCCTGCCGGTTGGCCGGGACGGACCGATGCGTCGGCATCAGCACCGACACCGCCGGATAGGCCCTCGGCTTGCGGAGTTCGGCCAGAGTGACGGCGTCCATGATCCCCCGATCTGTCAGACTTTGTCCCTTGTGCTCATTTCTAGCTACCGCCAGGTAAATCAGGTGTAAGCGGCGTGCCGAAAGTCAGCCCGGCGTGATGAAGGACGTCTCGTAGGCGAGGATCACCGCCTGCGTGCGGTCGCGGGCCTGCAGCTTGGCGAGGATGTTCCCGACGTGCGTCTTCACCGTCTGCGGGCTCACGAACAGGTCCTCGGCGATCTCCGCGTTGGAGCGCCCCTTGGCCATGAGCCGCAGGACGTCGCCCTCCCGCTCGGTGAGCTGCCCGTGCCAGCGCGCCCCGCCCGCCCCGGCGGACGGCGCGTGCCGGGCGGCCAGCTCCCGGATCGCGGCCGGGAACAACAGGCTGTCGCCGTGCGCCACCATCCGGACGGCCTGCAGGATCTCCTCCGGACGCGTCCGCTTGAGCAGGAAGCCGTTCGCGCCCGCCTTCAGCGCGTCGTACACGTACTCGTCGTTCTCGAACGTCGTGACGACGATGATGCGCGGCGGCCTCGACTCCGGTCCCGGGGAGTCTGGGGAGTCGTCCGCCCTCGATGAGTACGGCGTCGACTCCAGGATGAGGCGGGTCGCCTGGATGCCGTCGAGCCGGGGCATCCGCACGTCCATGAGGATCACGTCCGGTCGCAGCCGCTTCACCGCGTCCGGCACCTCCGCGCCGTCCGCGGCCTCCCCCACCACGGTCAGGTCGTCCTCGGCCTCGATGATGGCCGCGAGACCCGCCCTGATCAGCCGCTCGTCGTCGACCAGCAGAACCTTGATCATGTCCCCGTCCCCCGTCATGTCCCGGACCTTAGCGGGAGCGACACGTGGAAGCGCCAGCGGTCTCCGTCCGGTCCGGCGGTCATCTCGCCGCGCAGGACCGTGACGCGCTCGCGGACGCCGCCGAGGCCGCGCCCGCCGCCGTGGTCGGCGCCGGCGCCGGACGCCAGGTCGAGCGGGTTGGTCATCTCCATCTCCAGCCGTTCGCGCTCCACCCCGAGCCGCAGCCGCACCGGGACCTTCCCGGCGTGCCGCAGCGCGTTCGTGAGCCCCTCCTGGACGATCCGGTACGCCTCCCGCGACACCGCCGCCGGGACGTGCTCCACCTCGTCGCCGATCTCCGCGTCGAGCTCCACCCCGGCGATCCTCGTCTGCTCCAGCAGCCGCCCGAGGTCCTTCAGAGTGGCCTGCGGGGCGGCCGCGGCCCTTGACGCGTCCTCACGCAGCAGCCCGAGCACATGGTCGAGGTCCTCCAGCGCGGCGCGGGCGGAGTCCTCGATCGCGCCGAGCGCCTCCCGGGCGAACGCCGGGTCGGCGTCCAGCACCCGTCCGGCCGCGGCGGCCTGCAGGGTCACCACGCTGAGCGCGTGGCCGACCGAGTCGTGCAGCTCCCTGGCCAGCCGGTTCCGCTCGGCGAGCTTGACGGCCTTGGCCTCCATATCGGCGAGCTTCTCCGCGGCGGACGGCCCGAGGAACCACGGCGCCAGCCGCGACAGCAGCTCCCCCACGCCGACGATCAGCGCGAGCAGCGCGGCCAGCGACGCGAGCCCGACCGGCGGCGCGGGCCACTGGTGCCAGGTGTCCTGCCAGCCCCAGGAGTCGAGGAACCGGGTGTCCCAGGTCACCAGCGGCGCGAGGATCATCACGACCGCGAACGGCGGCACCGCCAGGCTCAGCCCGCTGACGACCACTCCGGCGCCCAGGTGGAGGCCGAACCACGCCCCTGCCCGGGCCCTGCTCTCCCACGATCGCGCCGACCCGGGCACGATCGACGCGGCCGGGCCCTTGAGCAGCTCCTTCGCGAGCGCCCCCTCCAGCAGCCGCACCGTCGGCACGAGCCCCGTGACGAACGTCGCCGCCGCCGGCATGAACAGCAGCATCAGCACGACCTTGACGACGCCGTCGCTGAGCGGCAGCAGCGGGATGAGGCTGATCGCGAGGAACCAGTACGGCATCAGCAGCGCGCCGCCCACGACGAGATGGGACCAGCGCAGCCAGGTCGTCCGCTCGATCAGCGGCCGGAGGACGCGCATCACGCCATCGATCCTGGCAGATCAGCGCCCCTGTCCACTCCCCCGCGAGAGGGAATGGGGCTCGCTCCGCCGGGGGTTACTCGGACTTGTCACGTTCGGCGAGTTTGGCCAGGCGGGCGTTGTAGGTCGCGAGCTCGTCGTCCTCGGAGCGTCCGCCGGGGGCCGCGGCGCGGTCGGCCTTGCGGTCCATGCGCCGCGCCTGGCGCTGGTCGTCCAGGTACCACTGGAACGCCAGGACGATCAGGACGAGGAACGTCGGGACCTCGCCGAACCCCCACGCGATCGCGCCGCCGGTGTGCTGGTCCTTCAGGATCGTCGTGCCCCACGGCGGGTCGACGGACGCGTACCAGCCGCGCGCCAGCGCCTGGCTCAGGTTCATCAGCGCGATGCCGAAGAACGCGTGGAACGGCATCGTGACGAACAGCAGCAGGAGCCGTCCCGGGTAGGGCAGCTTCTTCGGCGCCGGGTCGACGCCGAGGAGCACCCAGAAGAACAGGCTCCCGGCGAACAGGAAGTGCAGCGACATCGCCATGTGCCCGAGGTGGTTGCGCATCGCCGCCTCGAACAGCGTCGTGAAGTACAGCGCGAACGTGCTCACCACGAAGATGAACGTCGCCACCGCCGGATGCGCGATGACCGCGACGTACCGGCTGTGCAGCATCGCGGTCAGCCACTCGCGCGGGCCCCGGTCGCCGCGGACGCGCGCGGGCTTGAGGGCGCGCAGCGCGAGCGTCACCGGCGCGCCGAGGACCAGGAAGATCGGCGTCAGCATGTTCAGCACCATGTGCTGCGCCATGTGCACGCTGAACAGGATCGGCGCGTACTTCGCGACGCCGGTCTGGGTGACGGCGATCATCGTCACCAGCCCGATGAGCCAGGCCGCGCTGCGTCCGGCCGGCCAGGAGTCGCCGCGCCGCCGCAGCCGGACGACCGCGGCGAGGTAGAGGCCGCCGAGAGCCGCGACCAGCACGACGAACAGCAGGTCGAGCTGCCACAGGGTCGCGAGCCGCGCCGGGGTGATCTGCGGCGGCATCTCGTAGCCGAGCAGCGCCTTGACCGCGGACTCCGGCTCGGTGGGCGCGGGCGGCGCGGTGCGGGCCAGCGCGACGGCGAGGCCCACCGCGGCGCCCATCACGGCGGCCTCGACGGACGCGAGCCGCGCGAACGACCACGGCTTGCCCGCCTCCAGGGCCGGGAGGGTGCGGCTCCGGTGCCACCAGCCGAACCAGCCCAGCGCGCAGAACGCGGCGATCTTGCCGAGGGCGAGCCGTCCGTAGTTCGTCTCGACCATCTCGACCGGGTCGGGCAGCCGGGCGATCACGTTCACCAGGCCGCTGGCACCGACGATGACGTAGCACCACAGGGCCATGCGGCTGAACCGGTCGGCCATGACGGGCAGCCGGTCGCGGCGGAGCAGCGCGTGGACGCCGACGACGGCGAGGCCGCCGACCCACGGCGCGACGGCGGCGACGTGCAGCGCGACGCCGGTCGTCGCGACGGTGTGGTTGGCGGCGGACGCCGAATGCCCCGTCAGCGGCGCGGGCAGCAGCGCGATCCCCGCCAGCGCGAGCAGCCCGAACGCGGCGGCGGGCGTCGTGGTGGTGCGGGCGAGCAACGCCACGACGACGGCCAGCAGCACCACGATCATCAGCGCGGTGCCCTGCGGCAGGGAGCCGACGTAGCTGCTCAGCTCGCTGCCGGTGACGACCTGCCCGACCGGCTGGCCGAGGACGTCGGCGACCGTGAACACGAGTGTGGCCGCGGCGGCGGCGGCCCAGGCGGCGGCGAGCCAGGACGCGGCGTGCAGGTAGCCGACCGCGTCCCTGGACAGCCGTCCGGGCCCGCGCCCGCCTTCCGCGGAGCGCCCGCCGCCGGCGGGGCCGCCGCTCTCGATGGGCAGGAGCGCGGCGGCGGCGATCAGCGCGCCGACGGTCAGCGCGGACAGCAGGTCCATCGCCGCGCGGGACGCGGGCAGCCCCCACCGGGTGAGGACGCCGGCGTCACCGAGGCCGGGGATGACCTTCTCGGTGACGGATCCGCCGAGGACGAGCCCGCCCACCAGGACGGCGCCGCACGCCGCCGCCGCGATCACGGCGGCACGCACGACGCCCAAGGCGGCCCTGTTCACGTCCGGCTTGACGTCCGGTGATCCTTGGGTGCTCATGGGAGGCCGGGTTCTGTGCGGGGTCGACGGGGCGTCTCTACCCTACTGAGCCCCCGCCACCGGCCTGTCCCGGGTCGCCGGGCGTCCCGGCCGCGCCTCCGGCCACACCCCGGCTACACGCCGACGCAGGTCAGGGCGCGGCGGTAGGCGGCCATGCGGGGCTCCTCCGCGGTCCCCGTCTCGGCGAGGACCTCGGCGAGGTCGAACCACGCCTGCGCGGCCTCCCGGGAGGACTCCATCTCCTCCAGGCAGGTGGCGGCGCGGGTCAGCACCTCCACGGCGCGGTCGCGGCGGCCGAGCCGCACCGACGCCTCGCCGAGCACCGTCAGCGCCCCGGCGGTGGCGCGGCGCGGCGCGTCCCCGAGCAGGTCCAGGGCCTCCTCGGCGAGCCGCACCGCCTCGGCGGGACGGCCGAGCGCCGTCTCCGCGCGGGCCAGCTCGGTCAGGCACCAGGCGACGTCGATCTCCCCGGACGAGCTGGCGTTGATCTCGCCGCGGACGCGGGCGAGCAGCTCGTGGGCGCGGGCGGCCTGGTCGGGCCGGGCGCGCAGCAGCAGCCCGGCGTAGATGACGCGGAGCCGGTTGAGGTTGCGCGGGTCCTCGCCGTCGCCGGCCAGGATCAGCGCCCGCTCGGCGAGGGTGACGCCGTCCTCGTACTCGCCGCGGATCTCGGCGACGTAGGCGGCCTCCCAGTAGGCGACCATCCGGGCGCGGGGGCTGCCGATCCGCTCGGCCCGCTCGACGAGCTGGGTGGCGAGCTGCCGGGCGCGGACGAGGTCGCCGCGCTCGATGAACGCGGCGAGCAGCGCGGCCCCGAGGTGGACGGCGGCGTCGGTGGAGTCGGCGCCGGTCGCGATGAGGTGCCGCAACGCGTTCTCGGCGGCCTGGACGCCGGCGCTGGTGTCGCCGCGCTCGCGCAGGCAGCGGCTCAGCGCGACGTGGACCTTGGCCCAGTGGTCGAGGTCGACCTCGGCGGACGCCTCCCCGGTCAGCTCCGTCAGCTGGGCGATCGCCTCCTCCAGCTCGCCCGCGGCCTCCAGCGCCAGCGCGTGGCCCCAGCGGGCCTGGTGCAGCATCTCGGGCAGCGCGACGGCGTCGGCGCTGGCGAGGACCTCGGCGAACCGGGCCCGCGCCTCGGCCGCCGCGCCGTTGCTCAGCGCGATCTCGGCGTAGTCGAGCGTGACGCGCAGCTCGTCGACGACGTCCTCGCTGACGCCGCTGACGAGGTAGGTCGCCGAGCAGTTCAGCTTCGCCGCGAGCAGCTCCACCACGCTCGGCGCGGGCACCCGCTTGTCGCTCTCGATCAGCGAGATGTAGCTGTCGGACAGCTCGGGGAAGGCGAGCTGCGCCTGGCTCACGCCCTGCCTGATCCGCAGGGCGCGGATGCGCTGCCCCAGTGTCTCCCGATCCATCGTGTGACCACCGCCTACGGAATGCCCGCCGGCCGCGCTCGCGCGGCCGGCGGGGATGAAGTCGACTCGCCCCTCAAGTGTGCCCAGATCACGGCCGGTCGGGGCTGCGATTCCGCTGATTCGGTACCGGAGCGTGTTCCGCACCCGCGCAGGCTATACCGGCTACCCTGTGCACGCCATTTCGAGATCACGCTGTGGAAAGCGGAGCGCACGCATGCCCGGTACCAACGCCGCCACGACCGACGAATCACCGCCGGGGCGCGGGGGTGGACCGCTGGAACGGCTCTTCGATCTCTCCGGGCGCCGGACGACGGTGGCGCGCGAGCTGCGCGGCGGCGTCACCACGTTCTTCGCGATGGCGTACATCATCCTGCTGAACCCGATCATCCTCGGCGGCGCGAAGGACGTCACCGGGGCGACGCTGTCGATCCCGCAGCTCGCCACGATGACGGCGCTGTCCGCGGCGATCGCCACGGTGATCATGGGCCTGGTCGGGAACGCGCCGCTCGCGCTCGCCGCCGGGCTCGGCATCAACGCGGTCGTGGCGTTCCAGGCGGCGCCGGTGATGACGTGGCCGCAGGCGATGGGCCTCGTGGTGATCGAGGGCGCGGTCATCGTGGTGCTGGCGCTCACCGGGATCCGCGAGCGGATCATGAACTCGATCCCGCTGGCGCTCAAGCACGCGATCGCGGTCGGCATCGGCGCTTTCATCGCGCTGGTCGGGTTCTACGACGCGGGGTTCGTCTCGTCCAGCGACGTGAGCCCGCCGCTGGCGCTCGGCACCGGCGGCCATCTGTCAACGTGGCCGGCGCTGGTGTTCGCGCTCACCCTGTTGCTGATGATCGTCCTGTACGTGCGGCGGCTGCCGGGCGCGATCCTGATCAGCATCGTCGCCGGGACGGTCGCGGCCGTGGTGATCCAGGAGAACGCGTCCGTCAAGGAGGGCGGCTGGGGCGTGGTGACCCCGAACATGCCCGACAAGCTGTTCGCCACTCCCGACTTCGGGCTGTTCGGGGAGTTCGACCTGTTCGGCGGGTTCGCCGAGGCCGGCGTGATCACCGCGCTGGTCGTGCTGTTCACGCTGGTGCTGTCGGGGTTCTTCGACGCGATGGGCACGATCCTCGGCATCAGCGACGAGGCCGGGCTGGTGGGGCCGAAGGGCGAGGTGCCGCGGCTCGGCCGGATCCTGTCGGTGGACGGCCTGTCCGCCGCGTTCGGCGGCGTGACCAGCTCGTCCGCCAACACCGTGTTCGTCGAGTCGGCGGCCGGCGTCGGGGAGGGCGCCCGGACGGGCCTCGCCAACCTCGCCACCGGCGCGCTGTTCGCGGTGACGCTGTTCCTCACCCCGCTCGCCGCGACCGTCCCGGCGCAGGCCGCGGCGCCCGCGCTGGTCGTCGTCGGCGCGCTGATGATGACGCAGGTCGCCAAGGTCGCCTGGGACGACCTGGACATCGCGATCCCGGCGTTCCTCACCATCGTGCTGATGCCGTTCACCTACTCGATCACGATCGGGATCGGCGGCGGGATGGTGAGCTTCGCGCTGATCAAGGCGGCCAGGGGCCGGTGGCGCGAGGTTTCGGTCTGGCTGTGGCCGGTGGTGCTGCTGTTCCTGCTGTTCTTCGCGATCGAGCCGATCGAGGAGTGGCTGAACGTGCGGTAGCGGGCGCCGCCGCGTCCTCCAGAGGTCCTTTCTGGGCAACTCTCCGTTCATTTGGAAGTCCCGGACGCGTTTGCGGGTGTCAAATAGTGCCGTCATGGCGTAAGCAGAAGGTAGGGCCTTACCCCCCGGCGTGAAAGGCGTGCCTGTGGTGTCCGCGGACTCTCCCCCGCATCTGTCTCCGCCGGGTCATGTCCTGCTGGCGCCCGGCAGGTTCCCGGGGGCCCTGACGGCGGCGCAGGCGGCCCGGCATCTCGCGGCCGGGCTGCGCCGCGCCCGGCCCGGCGTCCCGCTGGTCGAGCTGCCGGTCGCCGATGGCGGGGAGGGCACCGTCGATGCGGCGGTGGCGGCCGGGTGGCGGCGGGTCGAGGTCGAGGTGTCCGGGCCGACGTGCCGTCCCGTCACCGCGCGGCTGGCGCTGAACGGGCACAGCGCCGTGGTGGAGCTCGCCGAGGCGTCCGGGCTGCGGCGGCTGCCGGGCGGGAAGCCGCGCCCGCTCGTCGCGTCCAGCGTCGGGACGGGGCAGCTGCTCGGGCACGCGGTGCGGCTCGGGGCGCGCCGGATCGTCCTCGGGCTCGGCGGCGGCGCCTGCACCGACGGCGGCGCGGGCCTCGTCCAGGGGCTCGGCGGGCGGCTGCTCGACGCGCTCGGCAAGGACCTGCCGCCCGGCGGCGCCGCGCTGCGCTCCCTGCACGCGCTCGACCTGCGCGGCCTGCCCGACATGTCGGGCATCGAGGTGGTGGTGGCGGGCGACTCGGCGGGGCCGCTGCTCGGCCGCGCCGGCGCCGCCGCCGTGGACGGGCCGCGGCGCGGCGCGACCCGCGACGAGGTCCGGCTGCTGGACGCCGGGCTGCGCCGCTGGGCCGACCTGGCGGAGGCGGCGTCCCGGAAGGCGGCCCGCGACCTGCCCGGCGCCGGGACGGCGGGCGGCGTCGCGTTCGCCGCGTTCACCTTCCTCGGCGCGACGATCGAGCCGGGCGCGTCCCTCATGCTCGACCTGCTCGGCTTCGCCGCGAAGGCGCGCGGCGCGCGGCTGGTCGTCACCGGGGAGGGCTCGCTCGACACCCGCTCGCTGCGCGGCACCGCGCCGATCGGGGTGGCCCGTGCCGCCGCCCGCGCGGGGGCGCCCGTCGTCGCGGTGGCCGGCAAGCGCGGACTCACCGGCGAGCAGCTCCGCAAGGCGCGGATCCAGGCCGCGTACGCGCTGGCCGACATCGAACCGGACCCGGAGCGCCGTGTCCGCCGGGCCGGGCCGCTGCTGGAGCAGCTGACGGTCGCGATCGCCGACGAGTGGCTGCCCCCGGCGGGCCCTTAGGCCGGATCGCCCCAATGGTCCGCTGAAATTCTCGCTCCCGGCGCCGCCCTAAATAGCCGCCACGCCCGGGTTAGCCCTCGCTACAAGATCACTTTCGGCGCGCTGACCCGCACGGGGTCACGATCTGTAGTCTTTTACTGGCGCGAGAGGTGGTCTTCGGCACCCTCTCCCCCTATGCTTGGCAGCCGGGGAGTGAGTAACGGAGAGTTTGAACATGGGCCTTATTCGTGATGAGGACTTTTTGAGCCTCTGGCGCGAGCACGGAAAGGATCTGGCTTGGCGGGGGTACGCTCACCGGCTGAGCGTTCTGGCAGACGAAGAGGTGACCGAAAGCTACGTCCGCGTGTGGGTGCAGCGTAATCGCGAGCGCCTTCAGGAGCAGTACGGGGTCGCGGTCGGAGCCCGGCGTGTCCGCGCCGACCGCGAGTTCGAGGCATGGCCTGACCTGCCGCGCCACGAACGGAACCAGAGCCTCTACCGGCTCCTGGAATACCACGCACGAGTGCGCGCACTTGGCCTCGACAATCTCGCCGTGTCGGTGCGGGAAATGTACGTCACCGCGGTGCGCAACATCCGGGACGACAATCAGATCATCAGATACGACCCCCATCACGGGCTCTACCGCGACACCCGCACACCGGAGGAGGCGGCGGCCGATCCGAACTACGAGCGGATCTCCGAGCCGAAATCCTCGTACGCGGCGCGGCAACAGCAGAAGGTTGTAAGCGACTAGGCGGCCGAGGCACCTCTACCGCATACCTGACAACTTCTTGTAGCCTCTGTTCGGAACTTAACTCCTTGGTGGGGGAGGAACTGCAAGGGGGTAAAGGGGTTTGAGAGGGTCGGCTACGTGAGTGATATCAGGTCATTGGCCAGTACCGAGGTAGTTGCCGACACAAACCTGGTGGCGCCCAATGGAGGTGCGCTCGTCTTCGTCGCGGACCGGACCCTCATTGCCTATGACCGGCCAGGTGAGACTGCAGAGCAGGATGACGCCTGGCTGGACGCCACGCTCGACTTCTTCGGAGTGACGCACCTTCCACCGCCCTCCTACGTCGTGGACGGTG
Organism: Actinomadura soli; assembly: GCF_005889715.1. Lineage (GTDB taxonomy): Bacteria > Actinomycetota > Actinomycetes > Streptosporangiales > Streptosporangiaceae > Spirillospora > Spirillospora soli. The sequence goes on along the minus strand of NZ_VCKW01000024.1, from coordinate 1,202 downwards.
AACTCGCCGGCTGGCGATGCTGGACGGTGCCGATCGGCCGACGAGCCCCGTGAGCGGCGGGGCGACTCCGAACGCGCGGGCCCGTCACCCGCCACAGCTCCACCCTCCACGCCACCACCGCCGTCCGGCATGCCACCGTCGCCCGGCACGGCCCTACCGTCCGGGATGGCCCCACCGTCCGGCGCGGCGCCACCGTCCGGGGACCGGACGGGCCGGGACGCCCCCGTAGACGTCCCGGCTCGGTCACGGCCGCGCGGCGGCGCGCTCAGGTACCGGCGCCCGCGGTGGTGAAGACGGCACTCTCGGCGTGCGGACCGCGGGCTGGTGCAGCAGCCGGATCCGCACCACCCGGTACGGGCTCGGCGCCCCCTCCGGCCACACCCCGTGGACGGTCAGGATGCAGGCTCCACACTGTGAGCACACCCGCAGGGGCGGCAGCGGCGACCGGTCCGACAGCCGGCCGAGCATCACCTCCAGGGTGGGGAGCTGGGAGCACCGCGGCTGCGGCCCCTGGCACCGGTCGGTCTCCTCCACGACGGCCTCCTCCACGATGGCTTCCCCGGTGGCTCCCCCGATGGCGCCCGCGGCTCCCACGGGCGGTGACGCCGTCGCCGGCAAGACGGTGAACCGCCGCCCGGCCTGCGGTGATCTTGGTTTCGCAGCGGCGGAGCGGGCTGCCGCACCCGCACCCGCACGTCCGGCGGCGGACAAGCCGCCATTGCTCCCAAAGCAGCACGATCACGCACATCAGCAGGCCGGCGACCAGCACGGACAGCACCGGCCCGAGCGTGCCGTGCGCTCGCTCGAAGGCCGGAAGCATGAAAGGATCTTCCATGGCTCCTCTCCTCACAGAGGACGGACTAGGACCCCGCCGTGGCAGCGGCGGGGTCCCTAGTGTTACATGGGCTAAAACTTTCGTACATCACGAGTTGATTACGACTGGCGCATGGGACAATCGAGCAGTCATGGACCGATCCAGCGCCAAATGCGCCATCCGGGAAACGCAGAAAGCCCCCGGGTGAACGAGGCCCGACGCGTTCCGATGGGGCGTGATCACCGGACGGTCAGGGCGGTTCACCCGGAGGCGGGAACGGTGCGAACCGGCGCGGCCATTCTCCCGGCCGACTCGCTTAGCCCATGCTGCCAACCCGAGGGCCACGACGGGGGAGCCCGATCGCTCGGACTCCCCCGCTACCCGTGAC
>NZ_VCKW01000249.1 GCF_005889715.1 Actinomadura soli | reverse complement strand
GTGTGGTGGCGGTGGTTATCAAGGCGCTGGGCGGGCGGCTGGTGCCGGTCTTATCCTTGTTCGTGGGGGTGGTGGGCCGTCCGTAATCGCTTGCTGGGGCACGCATGCACGGCTTAGCGGTGGGCCCGCTGATGGCCTGATGAGTGGCTGTTTGCCAGGCATCGGTGATCTTGGATCGTTAGGGTCGGAGAAGGTAGATCTCCGAGGGAATGTGGGGTTAGGCCGGTGGATCCGTTGCTGGACCGGATCGCCGAACGGCGCGGGGTGCTGGCCGAGCAGGCGCAGCGGCTGACCAAGGAACTGGCGCAGGTGCAGGCCGAGCTGGAGCGGATCGCCACGGCCGGGCAGGTGGTCACCCCAGTTGCTGGCCGAACCCGATGAGGGCTTGGGCGGTGCCCAGGCCGAGGAGGTGCAGGGCCAAGAGCAGGGTCGGCGGTCGCCGGCTCTGGTGGTACCGCACCGCGGCGAGGTTGCCGGGGTGGCCGAGCTGCCCGCCGAGTATCAGCGGCTGATGCAGATCGTGGCCGAGGAAGGAGCGGCCGGGCAGGGTGCGGTGTGCAAGCGGGTGACGGTCAAGCTGGGGCTGACGGCCGAGCCGCGTCACACCGAGGGCGTGCGGGTGAAGCTCAAGCGGCTGGTCGCGCGGGGCTGGCTGACCGAGTCGGCTCCGGGCCGGTTCACCGTGTGCCCGTGACTCGGTGCCCGTGACCCGGTGCCCGTGACCCGGTGCCCGTGACCCGGTGCCCGTGACCCGGTGCCCGTGACCCGGTGCCCGTGACCCGGTGCCCGTGACCCGGTGCCCGTGACCCCGGTGGGCCGCCGACGGCGTGTCGCTGTCGATCTTGAGGCGCCCTCGGCGGTAGTCGAGTTGTGTGACCAAGATCGACGAGCCCGCCGAGGGCGCACGGCAGGCTGTCTACCAGTGCCGCCTGCCACTGTCCAGCACGACGATCACCTTCGTCGCCGAGGTGCTGCGCGGCCACCTGCGCACGATCGGATCCCGGTGGCGCAAGCTGCCACCCGGCCGGATCGCGATGATCGTGCTGGCGGTGCTGCGGCACGACCAGCGGCTGGCCGACATGGCCGGTGGTAACGGCGTGTCGGCCTCGACGATCCGCCGCTGGGTGCTGGAGGTCATCGCCCTGCTGGCCGCCCGCGCGCCGCGGCTGGAGCGCGCGCTGAACAAGATCTCGGCCGCCGGTGGGGACGTGGTGCTGCTGGATGGGACGCTGGTGCGCACCCGGCGCCGCGCCGGCCCCGCCGACCGACGCAACTACTCGGGCAAACACAAGGTCCACGGGCTGCTGTTCCTCGCGCTCACCGACGAGCGCGGCAACCTGCTAGGGATCTCGGCCGCCAGACCGGGACGCTCCAACGAGATCACCACAGCCCGCCATAACCACCTGTGCGCCCGGCTGCGCGAGGCCGGGCTCGGCGCCCTGGCCGATCTGGGCTTCGTCGGCCTGGACGACCAGCCCGATGACGCCCCGGTCATCGTCACCGGCATCAAGGCCACCCGGGGCAAGAAGCTGACCGCCGCCCAGAAGAGGGCCAACGCCTTGCTCAGCTGTGAACGCGCCCGCGCTGAGCACGGCTTCGCCGACCTGAAGAACTGGCGCATCCTGACCAAGGAGCGCATGGACGCCCGCCACGCCACCCGGCTGCTGCGCGCACTGCTCGTGCTCACCACCACCGAGATCACCCGGTAACCATCTCGCCCCCGCACCCGGCAGACCCCACCGGAAGACCTGCCTGGCGCATGCCCGAGCAAGCAGTTGCGGACGCCCACCCCCCAGGCGAAACCGGGATAAGACCGGCACCGCCCGGCACCGCCCGGCACCGCCCGGCACCGCACGGCACCGCACGGCCCGACAACAGCCGCCGCCCATCCCCAGCCGACGGTGTTCATCCAGCTCACCGCACCCACAGCCAGGATGTCGAACACACCGTGGCCCGAGCGTGTCCGGACACTACGTCAACCCGAACACCCCCGACCGCTAGCACCCGCAAGCACCCCACCGGCAAACGATCCCCACTCGCCAACACAACGCTCAACCAGCCAACCCACACCAAACCCGCCCCAGACCACCCCTGCCACCTGCCAATTCATGTTGGAACGAGCCCAGTGGGCGCAGGAGTTGGCGGCGCGGTATGCGCCCAGCACCGTCAGCGGGATCGTCACCCTGCTGTCGATCGTCCTCACCGAAGCCGTCAACGAACGAATGATCGCCCACAACCCTATCCAGGGACTCAGACTCGGCCAGTTGGGCGCTGGCCACCATGACGGTTCGGGCACGGACCGTCCGATACCGACGGCCGGGCAGGTTCGGCAGATCGGTGCGCGGGTCCGGCGGCTGGGCGGCCGGGACATGGAGATCATGGTGATCACGGCCGCGTGGACCGGGATGCGCTGGGGTGAGTTGGCCGGGCTCGCCCGCGGCAACTGCCGCACCGGCGACGGGTACCTGGTGATCGACCCCGACGTCGGGTCCCTGCATGAGGTCGGCGCCCGGCTGTGGCTCGGGCCGCCCAAGAGCCGGGCCGCCGCCCGACGGATCGATCTGCCGACCTTCCTCGCTGAACTGCTGGAGGAAGTGATGGCCGGTCACGATCAGGACCAGGTCTTTGTGGCTTCCCGGGGTGGATGGCTGCGCCGGTCCCACTTCTGCCGCCGTGTCTGGCGTCCGGCCTGCGACGGCGGCCTGGCCCCGGGCAGCACGGAGCCGCCGATCCTGACCGGCGCGGTCTTTCACGGGCTGCGGCACCACCACAAGACCGTGCTGGATGAACTGGACGTGCCCGAAGTCATCAAGCACGAGCGGATGGGCCACAAGATGAAGGGCATCCAGGGCGTCTACAGCCACGTCATCGACGCCATGCGCAGGCGCCTGGTCACCCGGCTGCAACGCCGCTGGCGTGGCTGACACCTCACATGCTGGACAGCCCGATGCCGCCGTTTGGGTGGCATCGGGCTGTCCCGCGCGTTCGGTGCGGGGCGGAGCCCGGGTACGCCGCGGCTCGCAGCACACCCTGGGCCGGCTCGCCCTGCCATCAGGGGACGGTTGTGTAGAGGCGGGCGCTGCTGGCTGGGCGCTGCTCCAGTGGGTGGCAGCGGGCTGGAGGCCCCCCGGGAGCAGCGTGCTCCCGGGTGGCCGCTACCCAGGGTCGGGTAGTCCAGACGGGGGGCGGGAGCAGCGTGCTCCCGATATGCTCCCGATTTCGGGCCCAACTGCGTCAAAACAAAAGAGCCCAGGTCAGCACTCGCGGTGTGACCTGGGTCTTCGTGGTGGGCGATACTGGGATTGAACCAGTGGCCTCTACCGTGTCAAGGTAGCGCTCTCCCACTGAGCTAATCGCCCTTGCGAGGTGGAGACGGGATTTGAACCCGTGTACACGGCTTTGCAGGCCGTTGCCTCGCCTCTCGGCCACTCCACCAGAGCGAGGCCAATCCGGGGCCTCTCAGAGCGGACGACGGGATTCGAACCCGCGACCCTCACCTTGGCAAGGTGATGCTCTACCAGCTGAGCCACGTCCGCAAGCGGGCCGGTGGGGCGGCCCGCACACGCACAACTCTAGCGGAATCCCGGCGTGCTTGCGTACTGGGACTCGGAGAGTTCGGCGTGCAGAGAGTTCCAGAACGCGAGTTCGCCGTCCTCTTCGAGATGGGCGATGCGGCCCCAGAATTCGCGGTCCTCCGCCTCGTGGGCGGCGGCGAGGGAGAGGGCCGGCATGACGGCGGTGCCGGCGTCGGCGGAGTCGAGGTCGGCCGGGGTGATGTCGGCGGGCAGGGCGACCGGGACGGACGGACGGTGGTGCTTGCCGCGCTTGCGGACGCGGATCGGCGCCGCGCTGGGGGCCTTGGCGGCGGCGGCGCGTCCGGCGGTGAGGGCGAGGGTGCCGCAGAGGACGAAGGCGAGGATGCCGCCGAGGACGACCTCCTGGGCGGGGAGGTTCTGCGGGGAGGTGTGCTCCCGCTCGAAGGTGTTCGTCGAGGTGGCGGGGGAGCCGACCTTGTCGACGGTGGGAGCCGGAGCGGCGTGCTTGGGGGTGTACTTGGCCGCGACCTTGATCTTGGCGGGGTAGCCGAACCCGACGACGTGGTCCATGTCGCGGGTCTTGCGCATGAGCTTGTAGCCGTCGGCGTTGCCCTCGATGGTGTGGAGGGTGCGTCCGTCGACCTTCTCGACGATGCCGACGTGGTCGATCTGGTCGAGGTCGCCGGAGCCGCTCCAGTCGTAGAAGACGATGGCGCCCGGTTCGGGCTCGTGGCCCCAGGCGTCGTTCTTCTTGAACCATTTGGCGTGGTCGGTGGTGGCGGCGAACTGCCCGGTCTGCTCGGTGACGTCGGCCTTGTCGGCGGCCCAGGCGAGGAACATGTCGCACCAGGGGGCGGTGGAGAAGTACTCGTCGTGGTCGCCGTCGACGTTCTTGCGGTACCACTCGCCGAACTTGGTGTAGCCGTCGCCCTTCTCGGTGTAGCCGAGTTCCTGCTTGGCGATGTCGAGCAGCTTCTTGCCGATCGGGTCCATGTCGCTCCCTGCCGCCTCGCTCGTTCGGGCAGGGTGACGCCCGACCGGGGTCGGAACGTGCCGCGTTCCAAGGTCACGTTCCGGTCTCGACGGAATGTAGCGAAGGTAAAGCGGGGGCGGCAACCTGTTCCGTGGAACCGGTCAGAAGGGACCAGTCAGAAGTAGCCACGCGGGAGGACGGTGACCGGGCAGGGAGCGGCGCGCAGGACCTTGAGGGCCACCTCGCCCACGAAGACGCGGTGCGCGGCGGCGTCCTCGCTGGACGCGCAGACGAGGATCTCGCCGTCCTCCCAGCCGACGTCGTCCAGGGCGTCGGCGACGTCGTCGCCCTCGGCGAGCTCGGCGGACACGTCCTCGGGCGGCAGTTCGGCGGAGTCGACGGCGAGGCGGATGGCGAGGGCCAGGTCGTCGCGGAGCCGTTCGGCCCCGCCGTCCCCGACGTCGCCGACGGCCAGGGTGACCAGGCGGAGCGGGACCTCCAGGCGCTCGGCCGCCTGCGCGGCGCGGATGACCGCGTCGTCGCACTGGGGCCGCCGGACGTACATGACCGTGAGGCGGGCGAGCTCGTCCGGCGGGGCGTGGCCGGACGGCGCGAGCATGACGGCCTCGGTGGCCGAGTGCAGCAGGTGGTCGGCGGCGGCGCCGACGCCGATGCGGCCGCGGGCGCCGCCCTCGGGGGAGCCGACGACGATCAGGTCCGCGCCGATCCGGCTGGCGAGCACGGTGAGGCCGCGGCCGACGCTGCGCCCCTCCTGGACGTGCAGGTCGGCGGGCTGGTCGTCCAGCAGGTCCGCCGCCTGGTCCAGCAGCGTGCGGGCCTCGCCGGCGGCCGCGGGCAGGCCCGGCGGGTGGACGGTCGCCACGCTCAGCCGCCCGCCGGTCAGCGCGACCATGGCGCACGCCAGGTCGACGGCCTCCCTGCCCCCGGCGTCGTTGACGTATCCGGCGAGGACATGGTCCCCGATCATGCGACCCGAGCTCCGATCATGTGATCAAGCATTCCCCGCAGGGCGCCGGTCAGACCAGGGGCAATTTGAGATAGTTTTTCCTGGTTGTCAATCTTTGGGGGGATATGACATGGGGGCCGAGGCGTCCGACCTCGAACCGGGCCGCTGGACCATCGACCCGGTCCACTCCGAGATCACCTTCACGATCCGGCACCTGATGACCACGGTGCGCGGCACGTTTCCCGACTTCGGCGGCGAGGTGGTGATCGGCGGCGATCCGCTCGACTCCAGCGCCCGCGCCGAGATCCGGATGGCCTCGATCGACACCCGCAGCGCGGAGCGCGACGAGCACATCCGCTCGTCCGACTTCCTGGAGGTGAAGAAGCACCCGGTCATGACGTTCACCGCGACCGGTGTGGCGCCCGCGGCGATCGGCCGCCGGGGCCGCACGCCCCGCTACCACCTGGACGGCGACCTGACGATCAAGGACGTGACCCGTCCGGTCCGGCTGCTGACCGAGTTCCACGGCGTCGGGCCCGACCCGTGGGGCTGCACCCGCGCGGGCTTCACCGCGACCGGAACCCTCAGCCGGCGCGGCTTCGGCATCGAGTTCAACATCCCCTTCCAGGGCGACAAGGTCATGCTCGGCGACGAGATCGCCATCGCGCTGGAGATCCAGGCCGTCCTGGCCTCGGAGGACGCCCGCATCTAGCGGCGGATCCAGGAATACGGGCCCGGGCCGGGTGGTTCCGGTAGAATAATTGAACGTTCTACTATTGGGAGGCCGGCATGCAGTTCGGGATCTTCACTGTCGGCGACGTCACCCGGGACCCCACGACCGGGAGCGTCCCGTCCGAGGCCGAGCGGATCAAGGCCATGGTCGCGATCGCGGACAGGGCCGAAGAGGTGGGCCTGGACGTCTTCGCGACCGGCGAGCACCACAACCCGCCGTTCGTGCCGTCCTCCCCGACGACGATGCTCGGCTACATCGCGGCCCGCACCGAGCGGCTGATCCTGTCCACCGCGACCACGCTGATCACCACCAACGACCCGGTGAAGATCGCGGAGGACTTCGCGATGCTCCAGCACCTGGCCGGCGGCAGGGTGGACCTGATGATGGGACGCGGCAACACCGCCCCCGTCTACCCGTGGTTCGGCAAGGACATCCGCGACGGCATCGACCTCGCCATCGAGAACTACCACCTCCTGCACCGCCTCTGGCGCGAGGACGTCGTCGACTGGGAGGGCCGGTTCCGCACGCCGCTGCAGTCGTTCACCTCGACCCCGCGCCCGCTGGACGACGTCCCGCCGTTCGTGTGGCACGGCTCGATCCGCAGCCCGGAGATCGCCGAGCAGGCCGCCTACTACGGCGACGGCTTCTTCGCCAACCACATCTTCTGGCCGAAGGAGCACTTCCAGCGGCTGATCGGCCTCTACCGGCGGCGCTACGAGCACTACGGGCACGGGTCGGCCGACCAGGCGATCGTCGGGCTCGGCGGGCAGGTGTTCATGCGGAAGAACTCCCAGGACGCCGTCGGCGAGTTCCGGCCCTACTTCGACAACGCCCCGGTGTACGGGCACGGCCCGTCGCTGGAGGAGTTCACCGCCGAGACGCCGCTGACGGTGGGCAGCCCGCAGCAGGTCATCGACAAGACCCTGACGTTCCGCGACAGCTTCGGCGACTACCAGCGGCAGCTGTTCCTGATGGACCACGCGGGGCTGCCGCTGAAGACCGTCCTGGAGCAGATCGACATGCTGGGGGAGGAGGTCGTCCCGGTGCTGCGCAAGGAGTTCGAGGCGCTGCGTCCGGCGCACGTCCCCGCGACCGCTCCGACCCATGCCTCCCGCATCACCGAGGAGGTCCGATGAGCACGCTCGCCGTCGTCTCCGCCGGGCTCGGGCAGCCGTCGGCAACGCGGCTCCTGGCCGACCGGCTCGCCGCGGCGACGTCCGCGGCCCTCGGCGGGGACGCCGCCGTCGAGAAGATCGAGCTGCGCGACCACGCGCACGCGATGGTCGACGCGACCCTGACCGGCTTCCCGTCCGGGACGTTCCGCGCCGCCGTCGAGACGGTGGCGAACGCCGACGGCCTCATCGCCGTCACGCCGATATACAGCGCGTCCTACAGCGGGCTGTTCAAGTCGTTCTTCGACGTTCTGGAGCGCGACGTCCTGGACGGGAAGCCCGTGCTGCTCGGCGCGACCGGCGGCACCGAGCGCCACTCCCTGGCCATCGACTTCGCGATGCGCCCGCTGTTCGCCTACCTGCGGGCCGCCGTCGTCCCGACCGCGGTGTACGCGGCGTCGGAGGACTGGGGCGGCGGCGCCGGCCGCCTCGCCGACCGCGTCACCCGCGCGGCCGGTGAGCTGGCCGCGCTGATGGACGCCCGTCCCGCGCCCGCGAAGGCCGACCCGTACGACGACCCCGTGCCGTTCGAGGACCTCCTCGCCGGCGGGTAATCGTCTTTAAGGCTTGGCTTATATAAGTGAAGACTGTAGCTTGTGGGCGTGCACGCGTTCGATGTGCTGGGTGACCCGGTGCGGCGCCGGATCCTGGAGCTGCTCGCCGGCGGCGAGCGGTCGTCCGGGGAGGTGTCGGCGGTCATCCGGGAGGAGTTCGGGATCTCGCAGCCCGCGGTGTCGCAGCATCTGAAGGTGCTGCGGGACAACGGGTTCGCGGTGGTGCGGGCGGAGGGGACGCGGCGGCTCTACGCCGTCGACGCCGGTCCGCTGCGGGAGATCGACGCCTGGCTCGACCGGTTCCGCCGGTACTGGACGCCGCATCTGGACGCCCTGGCGACGGAGATCGCGCGCGGCAAGCGCGCCCGCCGCCTGGATCAAAGCGACTCAGGGAGCGAGCCATGATCGATGTGACGGGCCAGATCAACGCCGTGCGGCGGCGGGTCGGCGAACGGGTGATGGAGGCCGGGACCGCGCGGACCGTGACGATCGGCCGGACCTACGACACGGGCGTCGAGGACCTGTGGGAGGCGGTGACCACCGCCGACCGCATCTCCCGCTGGTTCCTGCCCGTCTCCGGCGATCTGCGGCCCGGCGGCCGCTTCGAGCTGGAGGGCAACGCCAGCGGGACGATCGAGCGCTGCGACCCGCCCAAGAGCTACTTCGCGACCTGGGAGTACGCCGGCCAGGTCAGCTGGATCGAGGTGCGGCTGACGCCCGAGGACGGCGGCCGGTCCCGCCTGGAGCTGGAGCACATCGCGCACGTCGGCGACCACTGGGAGCAGTTCGGGCCCGGCGCGGTCGGCATCGGCTGGGACCAGGGGCTCCTCGGCCTCACGCTGCACCTGGCGTCCGGCGCGGACGTCCACGGCGACATGGGCCCGGAGTGGGCCATGACGGACGAGGGCAAGGAGTTCACGCGGGCGAGCGGCGAGGGCTGGTTCAGCGCCCACGTCGAATCGGGAGCCGACGAGGCGTCCGCCCGGACCGCCGCCGACAACACCATCGCCGCCTACACCGGGACCATGGAATGATCTCCGGTTTGTGACGCTCCTCCAGGGCTTGGACGATGTCGACTGGACCGCGCTCCAGCACGCGTACGGCCCGGCGGGCGACGTCCCCGGCCTGCTGCGCGGCATCGCCGAGGGCCCCGATCCCGGCGATGACCTGGACGACCTCGACGTCAAGATCTTCCATCAGGGCGGGTTCGTCTGCTCGGCCGCCACGAAGGCCGTGCTGCCATGGGCGTTCTGGAAGGTGACCGGCGACCTGGGGCCGCTGATCGCCGCGGTGGAGGGCTGCCTGGAGGACGGCGACGCAGCCGCCGTGCTCGACCACCTCGCGGATCTCGGGCCGCTCGCGGCCGTCCACGCCGCGCGGCTGCGGGCGCTCCTCGACGTCCGGGACGACTGGACGAGGGTCATGGCCGCCCACGCCTACCAGCGGATCACGGGCGATACCGGCGCGGCGGCGGCCACGCTGTCGCGGGAGGTCCACGAGCTGGCCCTCGGCCGGTACCTGCCGGTGCGGTGGGCGGCGATGCGGTACCTCGCGGAGCTGGGGCCGGGGACGCCGGGCGTGCAGGGTGCGGCGCGGTCCCTCCTCGACTCCGACCGGCGCCACCACTGGGACTCCGGCTGGCGCGCCTTCACCGAGGACCGCGAGCTGCGCGGCCTCGCGTCCCGCCTCCTCGCCGACCCGGAGGATCCCGCCACCAATCATGCTGAATAGCCACACGGCGGGCATCCGGCGCGGCATGATCATCCGATGGCTGACGAACGGGATGAGCCGCAGGACCGCGAACCCCCGTCCTGGCGGCTACGACGATGGGCGGCGCCGATCGCCCTGGCCGCGTCGGTCGCGGTCTCCATCGGCGCGGTGCAACTGCTGGCGGACGGCGGCGGTTCGTCCGGCCCGGGCCTCGGCGGCCGGGAGCCGCGCTTCGTCCTCAGCGTGGGGGGCATCCGGACGTCCCCCCGGCAGGACGGCGAGCCGACGCCATGGATCAGGGTGGAGGCGTTCCGGCGGGACGGACGGTACCGGCCGGTGGACTCGGTCCGCCCGCCGTCGCCGTCCGCCGGCGAGGCGCGGGAGATCCTCGGAGGTCCCGATGGGACGTTCGTGGTCGCGTCCACCCGCGACGAGCCGTGCGAATCGCGGCTCTACCGCTTCACGCTCACCGGCGGCGGCCGCGCGACCGGGATCGCGCCGCTGACCGGGGACGTCGTCCCGGCCCGCGTCGGCGGGCTGGCGATGAGCCCGGACGGCGCCAAACTCGCCTACACGACCGCTCCCTGCGCGGACGGCCGGGAACCGGCCGGGTCGGCCCCGCGGCCGGGCGCCTCCGTGACAGTCCTCGACCTCGGCTCCGGGCACCGCCGCACGTGGAGCACGCCCGGCCCCGCGCTCGTCGGCCAGATCGTCTGGGCCGAGGACGACCGGACGCTCGGCTACGTCCTCAGCGACATCCGGCAGGACGCCACGCCCGGGATCGACGTCGGGAGCGGCGGGCCGGGGGAGCCGGCGCGCGACATCGGGAACGCCGCCGTCCACGCCCTCGACACCGAGGCGCGGGGCGCCGACCTCCGCGCGGGCCGTGTCCTGTTCCGGCAGCCGGACGCCGCCGCGGTCGTCACCAGCGCCGTGATGGAGCCGGACGCCCGCGGCGGCTACGGCGTCATGCAGAAGGGCGACCCGGCGACCACGCTGTTCTTCGGCTTCGAGGAAGGCGAGCCGATGCGCGTCACCCACACGATCGCCCCCAAGGCGGGCGTCGCGCAGTCGGTGGCCCTGGTCGCTTCGCATGATCCGCCCCGGTACGCCTGCCTGACCGGCGTCGACCCGTTCGGGCGCGCGGTCGGCGGGGACCTCTCCGATCTCGCCGACATCGCGCTGTGCGGAACCGCGTGGGCCTACTGACGGACGCCGTACCGGCCCGGCGCGAGCCGCGCCGAGTCTGGCAGGGAGGGACAAGGACGGGTTCGCATCCGGCACTGCCTGCAATGGCGGACGCCGGACGCGTTCCCTACGCTGCGGCCAGAACCACCTGGGTGAAGGGCGGGGGAGTCAGCTTTCGCAAACCCTCTAGGAGCCCTCCGTGACCATCAAGCGAGTCGTGTTGTCCGCCCTGCTCGTCGTCTGCGCCGGCGGCTCCACCGCCGCCGCCTCAGTGCCGTCGTCCTCATCGCCCGACGCCGGGCCGGGCGGCGCCGCCTTCGCCATCACGAGCACCGCCTTCACCTCGGGCGGGCGGATCCCGATCGTCCACGAATGCACCAGCAGCGGCGACAACGACCCCCGCAAGAAGAACGAGTCCCCGCCGCTGGCGTGGACGGGCGGCCCGGCCGAGACCCAGAGCTACGCCATCATCATGCGGGACGTCGACAACCGGAACCTGCTGCACTGGATCATCTACGACATTCCGGCGACGGTGGCAGGGCTGCCGCAGAACGTCGAGCACGTCTACCAGCCTCCGGTCCCGGCCGGGTCCCGGCAGATCTACTACCGCGGAAGCGCGAGCCTTTTCGGGTACCAGGGCCCGTGCTCGCCCTCGTCGGTGAACACCTACACGTTCACGGTCTACGCCCTCAACCGGGCGACGCTGACGGAGCTCAACGAGAACTCCACGATCCAGACCGCCGCCAACAGCATCACCAGGGCGTCGCTGGGCTCGGCCGTGATCTCCGGAGAGTCGTAAACACTCCGGAGGACTCCGAAGCGCTGGACGGGCGTCAGACGCGCCAGGAGCGGACGAGCTCGTCCAGCGCCGCCTGGTCGTAGGCGATGCCCTGCGACCTCAGCTCCTGCGCGACCAGCTCGCCGTCGCCGTGGTGCTTGGCCAGCAGCCGGTACACCGCGTACGGGAACCAGTGGTTGTCGCTGATCCGCTGGATGCCGGCCTCGTCGCAGACGTGGCCCTGGGCCCTGACCTCGGCGAGGGTCGCGGCGACGTCGCCGTGCCGGCGTTCGAGGACCTCGATGACGAGCGCCCGCAGGGCCTCCGGGTCGGCCACCGGGGCGGGAGCGGCCGGAACGGCGGGCTCCTCGGCGGTGGCGCCGTAGCCGCTGCGGCCGTTGAGGCTTCCGCGCGCCGCGGCGCTGACGACGGCCAGTTCGGGCGCGGGGTCCGGGACGGGCGCGGCGGGAGGGGGAGCGGGCG
>NZ_VCKW01000248.1 GCF_005889715.1 Actinomadura soli | reverse complement strand
CTCCCGCCCCGAGCGCCCAGGCGTCGGACGAGATGGAGGACGACGACTACTGGGCGACGATCACTTTCGACAAGCCCAAGTTCCCCTGGCAGCACGACAACGAAGGCGACCGCGCGGGGGTCGACCCGGCCCACGACCCGCTGAACGCGCAGGCGCCCGCCGAGCAGCCGCCGATGGAGCAGCCGCCCTTCGAGCAGCCGGGAGTCCCCCAGCCGAACCTCACCCAGCCCGTCCCCATGGGCGCCGACGGCCCGATGCTCGGCGGCGTGGGCAATGGCATGGCCGGTGGCATGAGCAACGGACAGGGCGCCGGAACCGGCCCCCAGCAGATGCCCGGTCCCGGCGGATTCCAGGGCGGCTCCCAGTTCACCGGGCAAGACCCGGGATCCACCGCGCTCGACCCGATCCCCACTGGGCTCTCCGGTTCCGGCGCTCCCGGCGGGATCGGCGGCCCGAGCGGCCCGGGCGGCCCCGGCATGCAGGGCGGTCCCGGCATACAGCCGCCCTACGGCGGGCAGGAGCCGCAGCCCGCGTACGGGGCGGCCGACCACGGCCCGGGTGACCCGTCCTACGGCGGGCAGAGCCACGACCCGTACGGCGGAGGCGGCCAGAGCCAGGGCCAGGACCAGTACAGCGGCGGTCACGACCAGGGTTATGGCGACTACGGCTCCGACCCGCTGGGCAACCGTCCGGCCGCGGCGGCCGGCCCACCTCCCGCAGGACGCCAGGACGGCTACGACATGGGCCTCGGCTCGTCCGCGCCGGGCGGCGGGGCACTCGGCGGCGACCCACGAGTGTCCGACCCGCTCGGGCTGTCCCTCGGCCGGACCGACGAGCCGTCCGGCCCACCCGCTCCCCCGGCGCCGGTCGCGCCCGCGGCGTCCGGGGGCTCCGGCTCCGACACCGACGGCCACAAGCTCCCGACCGTGGACGAACTGCTCCAGCGCATCCAGAACGACCGGCAGCGGGCGGCGGGCACCACGGCCTCGTCCGACCCGGGCGGCTCCTACGGCGGTTCCCTGAACGACCCGCTCGGCGACCCGCTGAGCACCGGCTCGTTCGGCGCCACCGGGGGGACTGGCGGTTCCGGCGGCAACGGCAACACGGGCCCGTGGCCGAAGCCCGGCCAGGCCGGCGGATACGACTCCGGGCTCGGCTCGGGCGTGCCGTCCGGTGCCACGTCGGGGTACGACCCGGGCCTCGGTGGCGCGTCCGGATACGGGCAGGGCGGGCAGAACGACGGGTACCCGACGGCCCCGGCCTACGGCGACTCGTCCCGCTACGACGACCCGCTGAGCGGCGGCGGACGCGAACCGTACGGCGCGCTCGGCGGCACGGACGGCGGTTCCGGCGCCGCTCCGGGCGGTGCGGGCGTCTACGGCGACTTCAGCGGCAGCAGCTACAACGGCGGCGACCCGCTCACCGCGCCGCACGACCCGAACGCCACCCAGGCGTACGACCCCAACACCACGCAGGCGTACGGGGCGGGCGGCTACTACGGCGGCTCGCAGCCGGGCGGGTACCAGCAGGGCGGCCAGCCGAACGAGACCGGCCCCTACGGTTCCCGCCAGCCCGCCGACGACTGGGAGAACTACCGCCGCTGAACCGGCACGGCAGCACGCATCGAGGGCCGACGGATCCGTCCGGCGGCCCTCGCCGTGTTCCCGGGTGAGGTACCGCCGATCCTGGTTACATACATAGAGTGACTCCAAAGCCACTCAGTGTCTCCGTCCTGCGCCGGGATCTTCTCGCGTCGTTCGTGGTCTTCCTCGTCGCGATCCCCCTGTCACTGGGCATCGCGGTCGCCTCCGGCGCCCCGGTCGCCGCCGGGCTGATCGCCGCCGTCGCCGGCGGGATCGTCGCCGGCCTGGTCGGCGGATCGCCGCTGCAGGTCAGCGGCCCCGCCGCCGGGCTGACGGTGATCGTCGCCGGGCTGATCCAGACCTATGGCTGGCGCGCGACCTGCACGATCACCCTGCTCGGCGGGCTGCTGCAGCTCGCGCTCGGCGCCAGCCGCGTCGCACGCACCGCGCTCGCCGTCTCCCCCGCCGTCGTGCACGGGATGCTCGCGGGGGTCGGCGTCGTCCTCGTCCTGGCGCAGGTGCACGTGGTGCTCGGCGGCAGCCCCCAGCACTCGGCGATCGACAACCTCCGCGAGCTGCCGGGGCAGCTCGTCCATCCGCACACGCATCCCGCGCTCCTCGGGGCGCTGACGGTGCTCGTCCTGCTGGTCTGGTCCCGGCTGCCGCGCGACGGGTGGCTGCGGCTCGTCCCCGGCCCGCTGCCCGCCATCGCCCTCGCCACCGTGACCGCGTGGTCGCTCGGCTGGAACGCGCAGCGCGTGGAACTGCCGGAGACCCTCCTCGGTGATTGGAGCGCGCCCGTCCTGCCGGACGGCTCCCTGCTCTCCGTCGGCGGCGCCGTCGTGTCCGTCGCGCTCGTCGCGGCGGTCGAGTCGCTGCTGTGCAGCGTGGCCATCGACCGCTCGCGTCCCGCCGGCGTCCCTCGCGCGGACCTCGACCGCGACCTGCTCGGCCAGGGCGCGGGCAACGCGGTGTCGGGGTTCCTCGGCGGGCTGCCGATCGCGGGCGTGATCGTCCGCAGCACGGCGAACGTGGACGCGGGCGCCCGCTCCCGCTGGTCCGCCGTCATGCACGGGGTGTGGGTCCTGGTGCTGGCGCTGTCGTGCGGCCCGGTCATCGAGCAGGTGCCGCTGCCCGCGCTCGCGGCGCTGCTGGTCGTGCTCGGCGTCCGCCTGATGGACACCGCGCGCGTCCGTGACCTTCGTCACCATCGCGAGGCGCCCGCCTACTACGTCACCCTCGTCGGCGTCGTCGTCCTCGGGCTCGGCGAGGGCGTGCTGCTCGGCATCGGGATCACGGCGGTGCTGGCGCTGCGGCGGCTGACCCGGCTGTCGGTCCGCGCGGAGCACCTCATCCCGGCGCCGGACGACGGGCCCGTCCCGCCCCGCACGCACGTGGTCGTCGAGGGGACGCTGACGTTCCTCGGCGTGCCGAAGGTGACGCGCCTCCTGCAGGGCGTCCCGTCCGGCTCCCACGTCGACCTGGACCTCAACGTCGACTTCATGGACCACGCCGCGTTCGACGCCATCCACCAGTGGCGGCTGGCGCACGAGCGGCAGGGCGGCAGGGTCGACATCGATGAAGTTCACGAGGCTTGGTATGAAAGAGCTGTGACAGGCGAAATGTCTCAACCGCGCAAGACGCCCCCGCCGACCCGCTGGTGGGCGCCGTGGGCGAACAGGCGGCGGCGCTCCGAGGCCGAGCTGGACGCGCCCGAGGTGTCCCCGGCCGCGGTGCTGTTGGACGGCGTCCGGGAGTACCACGGCCGCACCGCCCGCCTCGTCCGGCCGATCATGGCCGAGCTGTCGATGGAGCAGAAGCCCCAGCACCTGTTCATCACCTGCGTGGACTCCCGCATCGTGCCCAACATCATCACCGCCAGCGGGCCCGGCGACCTGTTCATCAACCGCAACGTCGGCGCCCTCGTCCCCCGGCACGGCTCCCGCACGCCCGACGACTCCGTCGCCGCCACCGTCGAGTACGCCGTCAACGTCCTCGACATCCGGACGATCACCGTCTGCGGCCACTCCAACTGCGGAGCGATGGCCGCGCTCCTCGCGGGCGGCACCGAGGTCGACCACCTGACCGGCCTGTCCCGCTGGCTCAAGCACGGCAACCACAGCCTCGCCCGCTTCCTCGCCGAGGAGCCGCCCGGCACGGACGAGTCGCCCCTCACCCGCCTCTGCAAGATCAACGTGATGCAGCAGCTCGACAATCTGCTCACCTACCCGTGGCTCCGGGACCGGGTCGAGTCCGGCGAGATCGAGCTGGTGGGCCTCTATCTGGACCTGCAGTCCGCCAACGTCGAGATGCTCGACCGCACCACCGGCGCCTTCACGCCCGTCCCGGACGAGCCCGTCCCGGACGGCCCCCCTCAGCCCCGATCCCTCACCTGAAAACAAAGCGTGGGTCGTCCCCCCGCAAGGACGACCCACGCGTCTCCACCGCGGCCCTGCGCACCCGCCGGCACCCCCGTTCGGCGGGCACCGGGCCGCGTTCTCCGGCTAGCGGCTGACGAGCTCGTTGTCGTGGCGCGCGTAGTCGCGGACGTACATCCCCGCCACCCGCCGCGCCCGCCGCGCGCGGCGGTCGGACGCCGGGAGGAACAGCGCGTCGCGCCGGCTGGCGCGCGAGAAGTCCCACAGGTACACGACACCGGCAAGTCCCCCGGCGAGCACGAGGGCCACGAACGCGATGACGAACATCAGCTCTCCTCTCCACGGAACCCAGCACCCGGCTCCGCGTCGTCACCGATCAAGGCGATCAGCTCTTAACTTGGACAGTAAGCGCGTTGTTTCATCTCCTCTGTGTCGTGTGACCCGAACCTGTCGAGTCGTATGCCCCTGCGAAGTTGCGTGCACGTCCCGCTCTCGCTGGGCGAATAGGGTGGCTGACAACCCATGAAGGAGGCCGCGCGTGGCGGACGGACCCGTCTTCGACCCGGACATCGACGAATGGCTCAGGCAGCGCGTCCAGGCCCCGACGGCCGCCGACACGTCCGTCGAGGGCTTCCGGATCCACCTCCGGGCGGGCAACGAGCTGGCGCTCGGCCGCCTCCCGGATCCGCCGGTGGCCGCGGCGGAGCGCGACGTCGTCCTGGAGACGTCCGGCGGCCCCGTGCCCGCCCGCGTGATCGAGCCCGCGACCCGGCTCACCGACGCCACGATCGTGTTCTTCCACGGCGGCGGATGGGTCGCGGGCGACGAGCACACGCACGTCCAGTACTCGCGGCGGCTCGCCGTGGAGACCGGCTCGACGGTCGTCGGCGTCGGCTACCGCCTGGCCCCCGAGCACCCGTTCCCCGCGGCGTTCGACGACTGCCTGGCCGCGACACTCCACGTAGCCGGGGCCACCCCCGGACGGACGGCCGTCGCCGGGGACAGCGCAGGCGGCCAGCTCGCCGCGTCCGTCGCCATCGCCTGCCGCGACCGGGGGATCCCGCTGGCCGCGCAGCTCCTCATCTCCCCGGTCACCGACGTCACGGGCGGCTACGCCGACCCGCACGTAAACGCACGCCACCCGTCCCGCGCAGACCGGGCGGACGGCTACGGCCTAACCCTCGCCGCCATGCGATGGTTCGCCGAGCAGTACGTCCCGTCCGGCCCCGGAGAGGACTGGCGGGTCTCTCCACTCCGCGCGTCCGACCTGACAGGCGTCGCCCCAGCCGCCGTCCACACAGCAGGCTTCGACCCACTACGAGACGAAGGCAACGCCTACGCCACCGCCCTACAGGCCGCCGGAGTCCCGGTCATCCACCGCGAGTGGCCCACCCTCAACCACAGCTACTTCGCCCTAGGCGGCGTCACCACAACAGCCGAGCACGCCGCCCAACAGGCCGCGACCGACCTCCGCACCCTGCTGACCACACCCCAACCCCCCACCGCAACCCCAGCAAGCCACACCACAACCACCTAAGCCCGGAAGGCGGACGAGTCGGCCTGTAAGCCGGGTTCTGTGCCCGCCGCCCCCGTTGGGGCGGTGGGTGACGGCCATCCATCTCGGGCCGCCGTTGCCGGCGGCCTCCAGCGGTCTACCCGCAGGCTCGGGCGGGCAGCCCTCGGGCACCTGCGCGGAGCCTTTCGGCCCCTTCTTGACCTTGCTCCGGGTGGGGTTTACCGAGCCGCCCACGTCACCGTGGGCGCTGGTGAGCTCTTACCTCACCGTTTCACCCTTACCGCCGGCGGACCGGCGGCGGTTTGCTTTCTGTGGCACTTTCCCGCGGGTCACCCCGGGTCGGCGTTACCGACCACCCTGCCCTCTGGAGCCCGGACTTTCCTCGACGGGGATACCTCCCCGACGCGGCCGTCCGGCCGGCTCGTCCGCCGTCCTTCAAGGTTAGTGGGTGCGCACGTCACTTGCGCACCCGCCGCATCACGGGAGGGTGGTCAGGGCCTCGTCGAGGCGGGACTGCGGGAGCGCGTGGTCCTCCATCTCGCCGGAGAGGAAGCGGTCGTAGGCGGCCATGTCCAGGTGGCCGTGGCCGCACAGGGCGGTGAGGATGACCTTGGGTTCGCCGGTCTCGACGCAGCGGCGGGCCTCCTCGACGGCGGCGGCGAGCGCGTGGGTCGGCTCGGGGGCCGGGATGATGCCCTCGGTGCGGGCGAACAGGAGGCCCGCCTCGAAGCATTCGCGCTGCGGTTTGGCCTCGGCCTCGAAGAGGCCCAGGTCGTACATGTGGGAGAGCAGCGGGGCCATGCCGTGGTAGCGGAGGCCGCCCGCGTGGATGGGGTCGGGGACGAAGTCGTGCCCGAGCGTGTGCATCTTGAGCAGGGGCGTCAGGCCCGCGGTGTCGCCGAAGTCGTAGGCGTAGCGGCCGCGGGTGAAGGACGGGCACGCCTCGGGCTCCACCGCGCGGAAGACCGGGTCCATGCGTCCGGCCATTTTCTCGCGCAGGAACGGGAAGAACAGGCCCGCGAAGTTGGAGCCGCCGCCGGTGCAGCCCACGATCAGGTCGGGGACGTCGCCGGTCTGGGCGAGCTGTTCGAGGGCCTCCTCGCCGATCACCGTCTGGTGCATCAGGACGTGGTTGAGGACGCTCCCGAGCGCGTACCGGGTGTCCTCCGGCGCGGCGGACTCGACGGCCTCGCTGATCGCGATGCCGAGGGAGCCGGGCGAGCCGGGGTCGTCCGCGAGGATCTTCGCGCCGGACGCGGTGAGCGGCGACGGGCTGGCGTGCACCTTCGCCCCGTACAGCTGCATCATCGAGCGGCGGTACGGCTTCTGGTCGTAGGAGGCGCGGACCATCCAGATCTCGCAGTCGAGGGCGAACTGGGCGCAGGCGAACGCGAGGGCGCTGCCCCACTGCCCGGCGCCGGTCTCGGTGGTGAGGCGGCGGACGCCCTGGCGCGCGTTGTAGTACGCCTGCGGGACGGCCGTGTTCGGCTTGTGCGACCCGACCGGGGACACGCCCTCGTACTTGACGTAGATGCGCGCGGGCGTGCCGAGGGTGCGTTCGAGGCGGTGCGCCCGGATGAGCGGCGTCGGGCGCCAGAGCCGGTACACCTCGCGGACGTCCTCGGGGATGTCGACGTACCGGTCGCCGGTGACCTCCTGCTCGATGAGGTCCATCGGGAACAGCGGGGCCAGGTCGGCCGGGCCGAGCGGCTCGCGTGTTCCCGGGTGGAGGGGCGGTGGCGGCGGCGCGGGCAGGTCGGGGACGACGTTGTACCAGCGCCTCGGGAGCCTCGACTCGTCCAGCAGGATCTTCGTGGTCACGGTTCCTCCCCAGGTCACGGTGCCTATCGCGCAGCGTAAGCGGCCGAGGATCAACGGGGAAGAGCGTTCCGGTCAGGTTTCCGGATGCCGGTCAGGTTTCCAGGTGGTGGACGTCGTTGAACGCGCGGAGCGACGCGGGCCCGTCGGCGTACCAGTCGATGGACGACAGCGCCGCCACGTCCAGGTGCATCCGGTACAGGGACGTCATGGGCGCGCCCAGGGCGTCCATCACCAGGAGCTTGATGGGCGTGACATGCGAGACGACCAGGACCGTCTGCTCGCGGTAGCGGACCTTCAGCTTGTCCAGGGCCGTCCGGACGCGGCGGGACACGTTCGCGAAGCTCTCCCCGCCGGGCGGCGCGACCTCCGGGTCGGCGAGCCACGCCTTCAGCTCGGCGGGCCACGCCCTGTCCGCCTCGGCGAACGTCAGCCCCTCCCACTCGCCGAAGTCGGTCTCGCGGAAACCGTCCTCGACGCGGACGTCCAGCCCGGTGGCGGCGGCGATCTCGGCGGCCGTGTCGCGGCAGCGGGACAGCGGGGACGTGACGATCGCGTCGAGCCCGCGGTCCTTGAGCGCGAGGGCCGCGGCCCGGGCCTGGGCGGCGCCGTGCGCGGTGAGGGGGATCTCGCCCGTCCCGGCGAAGCGCTTCTCGGCCGACAGCGGCGTCTCGCCGTGCCGCAGCAGGACGGTCGTCATCGGGGTGCCCGACGGCGGCGACCACGACGGCGCGGGGGACGGCGGCGGCTCCGGCTCCCCCGGCGTCTCCTCGACCTTGCGGACCCAGTGCTCGCCGCGGGCGGCGGCGTCCATGGCCTCGTTGGCGAGCCGGTCGGCGTGCGCGTTGCGGTTCCGCGGGATCCAGCCGTAGGACACCGACCCGAGGCCGCCCGCCGCGTCCCGCGCCTGGAGCGCCAGCGGCACCATGTCCGGGTGCTTGATCTTCCAGCGGCCCGACATCTGCTCCACGACGAGCTTGGAGTCCATCCGGACCTCGACGCGGGCGGACGGGTCGAGCTGCGCGGCGGCCGTGAGCCCCGCGATCAGGCCCCGGTACTCGGCGACGTTGTTGGTGGCGTGCCCGATCGACTCGGCGACCTCGGCGAGGACCTCCCCGGTGAGCGCGTCACGGACGAGCGCCCCGTATCCGGCCGGACCGGGGTTCCCGCGCGACCCGCCGTCCGCCTCGACGACCAGCTTGCGCCCGCCCCCGTCCTTGCGGGAGGACGGCCCTCCACGCCCCCCGGCACCCGCGTTCACAGGCCCGATTCCGGGGTCCGGATGAGAATGCGGCGGCATTCCTCGCAGCGGACCACCTCGTCCTCGGCGGCGCCCCGGATGCGGTTCAGGTCGACGGTGTTCAGCGCCAGGTGGCAGCCCTGGCAGGCGCCGCGGAACAGCTTCGCCGCGCCGACGCCGCCGAACTGGCCGCGCAGCTTCTCGTAGAGGGCGAGCAGGTCGTCCGGGACGTCCTTGGCGACGGCGGTGCGCGCGGCGCTGGTCGTCCCGGCCTCCTCGTCGATCTCCCGCAGGGACGCGTCGCGGCGCCCGCTGAGCCCGGACAGCTCATCCTGCGCGGCGGACTGGTCGGCGCGGAGCGCGGCGACCTTCCCCTCCGCCTCCTCCGTCCGCTCCATGATCTCCAGCACGACCTCCTCCAGGTCGGACTGGCGGCGCTGCAGCGACTCGATCTCCGCCTGCAGGCTGCCGAGGTCCTTGGCGGACGCCACCTGCCCGGAGTCGAGGCGCTTCTGGTCCCGGTCGGCGCGGGTGCGGACCTGGTCGACGTCCTGCTCGGCCTTCTTCTGCTCCCGCTCCAGGTCGCCGACCTCCGTCTCGGCCGCCACGATCGCGTCGCGCAGCCCGGTCAGCCGGCCCTCAAGGCGCTCGATCTCGGCCAGCTCCGGCAGGGTGCGGCGGCGGTGCGCCAGCCGGTCCAGCGAGCTGTCGAGGTCCTGCAGGTCGAGCAGGCGAAGCTGGGCTTGCGGTGCGGCCTTCACCGAGCACCTCCCGTGCGGATGGTCGATCCCGCGCGATCGCGCGGGAACAGAACAGCTTTCGGCAATGACTTACTCAAAACGACTCCTGCTGTGAATCCATCCGATGAGACAGCGGACAAGTGCCGGGCCTGCCCGGGCTCCGAGCAGGCGGCGGCGCTGAACCGCACGTTCGGGTGTGTGCGCCTGGTCTGGCACAGGACGCCGGCCGGTCGCCACGCCCATCCTGGCCGCCGGGCCGGCGCTGACGGCCTGTGGAGCGTGCGTGAGACCTCCGGGGGTGCCGCCCCCGGGGCGGCCGGCTGTGAAGCAGGAAATCCGGCCCGCGAGGGAAGGAACCCCCGTTCCGTGGGACGGCGGGTGATGTCAAAGCGCTCCTTCGTCGTGAAGGCGCCACGCGTCGGTGACGAGCGTGGACACCCGGGTCTCCAGCTTGCCCGCTTCCGGGGAGGCCGCGGCCAGGCGCCGTTCGGCGTCGGCGAGCCAGGGCCACTCCGTCGCCCAGTGCGCGGCGTCCACCAGGGCGGGCCCGCCGTGCTCGGCGAACTCCGAAGCCGGGTGGTGGCGCAGGTCGGCGGTGAGGTACACGTCGACACCGGCGGCCCGCGCGGTGTCGAGCAGCGGGTCGCCCGCGCCCCCGCACACGGCGACGGTGCGGACGGGACGGTCCGGATCGCCCGCCGCGCGGACGCCCCAGGCCGTGGACGGCAGCCCGGCGGCCACCCGTCCGGTGAACTCCCGCAGCGTGACGGGCGCGTCCAGCTCCCCGATCCGGCCGAGGCCGCGGCGGGGATCGTCGGCGGCGGGGACCATCGGACGCAGCTCCCCGGCGAGGCCGACCGCCCGCGCCAGCGCGTCCGACACGCCGGGGTCGGCCCGGTCGGCGTTCGTGTGCGCGGTGTGCAGCGCCACCCCGTTGGTGATCATCCGGTGGACGAGGCGGCCCTTCGGCGTGGTCGCGGCCACCGAGTGAACGCCGCGCAGCAGCAGCGGATGGTGCGTGACGACCAGATCGGCGTTCCATTCCAGCGCCTCGTCGAGCACCGCGGCCACCGGATCGACCGCGAACAGGACCCGGCCGACCTCCTGGTCGGGGTCGCCGCAGACGAGCCCGACGGCGTCCCAAGGCTCCGCCCACGACGGCGGATAGAGATCCTCAAGAGCCGCGATGACATGGGAAAGGCGCACGTCCCGCAGGCTACCGCGCCGAGCCCCCGCCAACGAGCGTCCCTGGGGGGTGCCGGGGTCTGGAACGATGGGCGGGGGCACCCCGACAGAGAGGAGTACGCCATGTCGGCTGCCGGCGCCGCCGCGGAACCGGAGCCCGCAGAGCCCATCGCAGAACGTCCGTACATGCCCGGCTACGGCATCCAGGGACCGGACCAGGGAAGCGGCCTGCTCCCGTGGTCCTGGGCCGTGGAACGGCTGATGGCCGCGCGCAACTTCTGGCTGTGCACCGTCCGGCCGGACGGACGTCCGCACGCCATGCCGGTGTGGGGCGCCTGGTCGGGTGAGGCGCTGCTGTTCAGCAGCAGCGTCCCGTCCCGCAAGATGGTCAATCTGCGCGCGAACCCCCAGGTGACGGTGACGACGGAGGAGGCGGAGAACCCGGTCGTCATCGAAGGGCTCGCGGAGGTGCTCACCGAGAAGAGGGACCTGCAGCGCTTCATCGACCTGGTCAACTCCAAGTACGCCACCCGATATCGTGTGGACTTCCTGGACCCAGAGGTGAACGCGACCGTCGCGGTGCGGCCACAGCAGGTGTTCGGGCTCCGCCAGGGAGACTTCACCGGATCTCCCACCCGGTGGTCGTTCACGACCTGATCGTCCGCCGGGATCATTCTGGAGACTCACCGCGTTGGAGAGTGTGTGAAGCCACCCTTTCGCCGCCGCAAGCGCGTCAAAGGCCGCGCGATGGGCAACCGCCCCGAGCCGGCCGAGCAGGAGACCGTCGAGTGGCCTCGTGACGGCACCGGCAAGTCGACCGTGATGGGCGCCATCCGCGGTGACGGCAAGACCGGCGCGGGCTTCGGCGGCGGAATGTTCGAGGACCTCGCGTCCGTGTTCGAGGGCTCGAAGAAGATCAAGGTCGAGGAGCAGGAGCGGCAGCGGCTGCTCCGCAAGGACGACCACGAGCAGACGGGGTCGGGCAGCTCCCGCGACGACCTGGCCTCCGGCAAGATCCGCATTCGCCGCACCCCGCCGCCGGACTGAGATCTGTTCGAACATTTGTTCGAAGCTGGGTTATCCTGCCGATGTGAGCACCTACGTTCCGCCCGGCTGGCCCTCGCAGGTGCACCCACCGGGCTCCGACCGATTCGAGGACACCGCCCTGGCCTGGCTGCTCGAGCTCGTCCCGCCCGAGTACCGCCGCTACGGCGTCCTGCGCCGCTACCCCATCGCCCTCGCCCGCATGGCCCGGCATCACGTCAGCGCGTCCGTCGAGGCGGCCCGGGAGGGCTTCCGCACCGCCCGGGTCGATCTCGGCGAGGTCGTCCCGCCGCACGGCATCGAGTCCGTCCTGGACACCTACCGCCGCGAGGGCGCCCGCCTCGTCGCCCTCCTGCAGGGCATCGAGCTCGTCGAGACGGCCCTGCGCGGCCTCGCCGAACCGGACGACCCCGCCCATCGCCGCCCGTTCACTCCCAAGCTGTGACCGTCCCGTTGACGCTGAGTCGCGGCGTGCGCAAGCCTTGACCCGACGTTGACGGGAGGCGGAGTCCGGTGAGCGCACCACCTGGGTGGTACCCAGATCCGGAGTTGATGGGCCGCGAACGCTACTGGGACGGACAAACCTGGACCGACCAGTCCCGCCGCTACGAACCCCGCTCCCGCCACCGCCGCCGCACCTGTCCCTTATACACCGCTGTT
>NZ_VCKW01000247.1 GCF_005889715.1 Actinomadura soli | reverse complement strand
CCCCCGCACGTCCCCCAGCACCCCCACAAGCTCAAGCTCCTCCGCTTGGACGTCCTGCAACGGCCCCCGTCCGATCCCAAGCTCCGAAGCCCAACGCCCCACCCAGCAGGCCCGCGCATAGGCATACCGCACCGAAAACCCTGGATTTCCAAACGTCCGGGGCCACTCACTCCACCCGCCCTTGAGCCGCACACACTCAAAACCGTGGAGAACCCCGTCCACCACCTCGTCCACCGACAGCACAACCCGCACGAACCCGCCCTCGCCGACAGACCCCCCGACCCGCCGCGCGATCACCCACGGATCAACCCCAAGCCGCAATGCCACAGGACTCTCATAAACCCCAGCACCCCGGCTGAAAACAACGACCTCATCAGGCACCGACACATCAAGCTCACCCTCGGCCACGGCGTCCCGCACCGCACCCACAAGGGCACCGCTCACATCGGCTGAAGTCACACCGGTGAGACTATCCGGCCACCGCAGCGAGCTTCCGCACGGTCTGGATCAGCTGATTCGGGTCGAACGGCTTGGTCACGTAGGCGTCGACCCCGATCTCATGCCCCCTGCGCACATCGTGCTCCTGCGCCCGCGCCGTGATCATGACGACCCTGATGTGCGCGGTCTCCGGGTCCTCCCGCAGCCGGACCGCCGTGACCCACCCGTCCAGCCTGGGCATCATCACGTCCAGCGTGATCACGTCCGGCCGCACCTCGGCAACCTTCTCCAGGCAGTCCTGACCGTCCACCGCGGTCGACACCTCGAACCCCTCCAGTTGCAGGTTCACGGCGATGAGCTGGCGGATCACCTCGTCATCATCGACGACCAGCACGCGTCCCAGTGGCTCGGTCACGGCCTCGAAGTTAGCCCACTCCACCCCCGTGACGCACGGCGAACGTCCACGTGCGCGTCACCCCGCCAACCCTGGTAATCTTCTACCGCGCCGCCCAAGGGCGCACGCCCCCTTAGCTCAGGGGATAGAGCAACGGCCTCCGGAGCCGTGTGCGCAGGTTCGAATCCTGCAGGGGGCGCCCAGAAGATGGGAACAGGCGGCCGTCGTTTCGGCTCTGTTCCGTCTGCATCTCAGATCCTCGTTCCGTGATGCTCTCTGTGGCCTTGGTGAGCATCTTCACCGTATCTTCTCGCACCGTCACGCGGAACGTGGCCTCGTGCCGAGCCCGGTTGTAGCGGACCTGGAGCTGGAAGGCGTCGTAGAGCTGGCGGTGAGGGCCGAAGATCCGTTCGGCGAAGAAATGGCGGACGCCGTCCAGCAGGGTCTCCTCCCGGACCCACAGGCTCTTGGGATGGTCGCGGTACCAGTCGGCGCGGTCCTTGTGATGCTGGCGTTCGGGCTGGCAGGCGAAGTAGGCGATGCCGTGCCGCGTCTTCCCGAACATCCGCCGCCCGCACAGGTCACAGCAGACATACGAGCGCAGGCGGTAGGAGCGTTTGGCCTGGGGGTGTGTGCTCCTGGCGTTGGTGGGGCGGGAACCCTGGCGTTGCTGGGCCACCGGTGAGGCGACTTCGAACAGGTCTTTGGTCACCAGCGGCTCGTATGTGGGACGGGGTGATCAGATCCATTCGCCGGGCACGTTGTGGCGTCCGCCCCTCTTGGAGGCGCGGCGGTTCCACACCCATGTAGCCGGTGTACTTGGGGTTGTTGAGGATGCCGCGGACCGCCGAGCCGGTCCAGCGTCCGACCGCGCGGCGTGGGTCGACCGGTTCTGGGGGTGGATGGCTGGCGAGATGGTCGTGACGGTGGGGCCTTTGGCAGGATCGGGGATCAGGCGCGTTTTGGTCTTGCCTTCTGCACGTCTGGCCGGCACGGGATGGGGGCGCCTGTCGGCCATGTATCCATAGGGTGGGCGCCCGATGTTCAAGCCCTGTTCGGTGTGTTCACAGAAGCCGTCCCAGGACAGTTCCAGCATTTGCACGGCGTACCATTCGGCGATGGCCTGGTTGATACTCCGGGTGAGAATGGGAGCGGCACGCTTGTGGGCATGTCAGCCGTTTCCGGTTCGGGAAGGATGGGCTCGTTGGCCGCCAGCAGAGGGACGCCGTTCTGTTCCAGCTCGTATTCAAACAGATCCAGGCGCCCAGGTCGCCCGCGGTGCTTCCACCTGCCGCCACTTCTCCACGTGCCGCATACCGACCCGCAACTCAGCGGCGATCCACGCGTTGGGACGGCTCTCGGCGAACCACTGCACGGCCTGCATCCGAACCTGTTCTCGCCGTTGTCGGCCCGCATCGGTCATCCCACCGCTCTGGGGGTATCTGGCCATACCCACCGGCATACGCCCGCACCACCGGCCCGTCCATTCACCCAACCGCCATGACCAATTAACCTTGGTGTAGGTCGATCACGGAATGTGTGCCAGCGAATTGCGGCGTCGTTGACAATCGACACGCCGGACGGCCGCCATGCCGCCGCGGGATGACCGGAACGCAGCACCGCCGGGGTACCGCTGGATCGCCTTGGCACCGCGTGGGACATCGCCTACGCGGTGGTGTTCTTCCTCGCCGGGCTCGAGCTCCGGCATCTGAGAGCCCAGCTGCCGGACTTGTTCTGGATCAGGACTGCGCCGGCGCGATGAGCTCCACCGCGGCGACCAGAGAGGCGCGGGCGCGCTGTCGCACCTGTTCGTCTGTGGGCCGTCCCACCGCGTCCAGCAAGGCAGGGGACGGCCCCGCCCAGGCCGTCACCATGCCGATCATGAGCGTCAGCAGGTCGCGGGGGTCGATGTCCGACGCCAGCTTTTTCTCGTCCAGCGCGGTGTCGAGCGCCTCCAGCTTCTTGCTGTAGGACTGCCGCTCGACGTCCGAGGTTTCGTCTCGCTCCAGGTTTCGCCAGCCGAGCAACCGAAGAACGTCCGGGCGGTCGTACAGCCAGTCGAACAGCCGCCCGGCGTACGCGGCGAGGTGCTCGGCGTCGAAGGTGACCCCGTCCATCATGGCTTCGATGTGCCGGGTGACCACCGCTTCGAACAATCCGTTTTTGTCGGTGAAGTACAGGTAGATCAGGCGTTTGTTGCAGCCGGCGGCTTCGGCGATGCGGTCGACCCGTCCACCGGCCAGGCCGTGCGCGGTGAATTCCGCAAAGCCGGCGTTGAGCAGGCGCTCCCGGGTGGCCTCGGACTGGGGGGTGTGCTTCGCCGGCACGGCGCCGCTCCTTTCGCTGCGGAATCGGTAACTAACCGGATAGTAATCCACCTCGCGCTCGACTGCTCAGGCGTTCGTCATCCCGTTGATGAGGTCCAGCGCTTCCTCGGGCGACTGCAGGAACACCCGGTACAGCTCGCTGGTCGGTCCCGGGTGGATCTGGGCGACGTCCTTGCCGATGTCCGCGAGGACGTCGCGGATGACGTCGGCCGGGGGCAGCTTGTGCTCGGACGGCACGTCCTTCGCGAACGGTGAATCGACCAGCGGGGCCAGGATTTCGAAGACCTTGATGGGAGAGCCCTTGCGCTGCAACGTGAGCCGGGCCGACTGCGCGAGCGAATGCAAGGCGGCTTTCGTCGCGCTGTAGGTCGGGTTCGAGATGTCCGGGACGAGCGCGGTCCCGGAGGTGGTGAGGATGAACGCCGGGTCGATCTGTTGCGCGAGTACCGGCTCGAGCAGCGTCAAGATCCGGACGGCCGACAGGTAGTTGGTCTCCATTTCCTGTGCCGCAAAAGCGATGGTGTCCTCGGTGCCGAACATCTTGTATGTGTGCGTGACGCCGGCGTTGAGGAAAACCCAGTTGAGGTCGGGCACATTTTCACGGACATGCTCGACGAGCGCGGTGATCTGCGCCGGGTCGGACAGGTCGCAGGCGAAGACGCCGGCGTTCTCCAAGCGGGCGGCTTCCCGGCACAGCCGCTCCTCGTTGCGGGCAACCATCAGGACCTCGTTGCCGAGCGCGGTGAGCTGTTTCGCGGCTGCCAAACCCATCCCGGTTCCGGCGCCGGTGACGAGAATGCGGTTTCCGTTGAGTTTCATGACGATCTTTCTCCCGGGATGGTGTCCAGCGTGGTGGTGGACAGCGGTTCGGCCAGAAGCGGAAGCACCCCGGCAATGGCGCCGGACTCCTCCATGCGCCGCACGTGCCCGGCGGCGTCGACTGCGGTCTGCCAGGACTCGACGACGTACAGGATTTCGGGGCGTCCCTCGAGTTCGCAGACCTCGTAGCCGAGGTTGCCGGTTTCGGCCGGGACGGACGCTGCCGTCGTCAGGAGTCGGCGGCGGAGTTCCGCTGCTGCTTCGTTCGATCGGGCGTGGAACTTGGTGATGAGGATCAACGGTCTCTCCCGCGGTTCAGGATGCTTGTTGGCCGGGGGGAACGAAACCGTCGACGTCGGTGCTCCGGGACACCGCCTCGTGTGCCTTGAAGTAGTCGAGCCGCTCGGTGAGGGCATTGGTCACCAACTCGAAGGCATCCGAGCCGAGGAGCAGCCGAGGCGGGGTGGTGGCCGCGTCGGCCGCGTCGATCATGGCCGCCGCGACCTTGGCCTGGTCTCCGGGCATCGCTTCTAGGTCGACATGGCCGCGCCAAAGGGACGAGTGGTCGCGGTAGGGGTCGGAGGTCTCTGCGATCTGGGTCGATTCGTAGAACGACGTCCGGATCTGGCCCGGCTCGACCAGCGTGGTGCGGATGCCGAAGGGCTCGACCTCGCTGGCCCAAGCCTGGAAGAACCCTTCGAGGCCGAACTTGGTGGCGTGGTACATGGCGAACCCGGTGTAGGTGATGAAGCCGCCCATGCTCGACATCTGCATGAAGTGGCCACCGCCCTGCTCGCGCAGATAGGGGGTGGTGGCCCGGGCGAGCTGGATGCCGGCGGTCAGGTTCGTCGAGATCATGGCGGTGACCTGTGCGTCGGTGAACTCCTCGGCGGCACCGATGAGCCCGTAACCGGCATTGGAGACCACGACGTCGATCCGGCCGAGCTCGGTGAACGCCTTGCGCACGACCTCCCGCATGGCGTCGTCGTCGGTCACGTCGAGCCGAGCCGTCCACAGCCGGCTGCCGTAGGTGTCGCGGAGCTCGTCGAGAGCGGCGGGGTTGCGCACGGTGGCCGCAACCCGGTCGCCACGGCGAAGCGCCTGCTCGGCCAGCTCGCGTCCGATGCCCCTCGAGGCGCCGGTGATGAACCAGGTCTTCTGGTTGGTGCTCATGTCGTCTCCTGACTAACTATCTGGTTAGTTACAGAGTAACTATCTGGTTAGAGATGTCAAGGGCGACCTCCGGAAAAGTCCGGGAGCCGGTGCCGGGTCGGGGCGGTGGTGCTCGTAGCAGAGGGCGAGGCCGCAAGGGGGCGCCGAAACAGAAGGGAATCGCGGGTCATGAAGCTGACGACCATCACTCAGGCCACTCTCGACCGCGTGATGCAGGGAACGGCGGCGCGACCAAGGAAGCGCGAAGGGGACGGGTTCGACCGCGGCGGATGGACCCTCGGGCAGGTGATCACGAGACCGACGCAGCGCGCCGACGCGTTCCTGTTCGGCCCGTGGACCTACGAGCTGTCCGCCGGTTCGTGGGCGTCCTGGAACACCTCGGACGTCCCCGACTGGGAGCCCGTCCTGCAGGTGTTGAACACGCGACCCGAGTACGTTGCGTCGACCACGCTCACGGATACGGCCTGGCCACGCACCACCGTGCTGCCCGGCAACCCGGCGACCACGTCGCAGATCCTTCTATGACTCACTGCTGGCGAAGCTCATGGTGTGGACCCCGAACCGGGAACAGGCAGTGGCCAGAGCCCGCCGGGCACTGGCCGAACTCGCAGTCGAGGGCGTCGCCACGACGGCACCTCCGCACCGCCGGATCGTCGGCTGGGACGAGTGTCCAGACCTGCCCTTCGTGAGATCGCTGGGCGAGCTCCGCTCTCAGTGATCCCTGGACGTCTGGCGCGGCCCTGTTCGCTTCGGTGGGCCCCTCGCCGTGCGGGCACAACCTCAGAGAAGAATTCTAGAGATTTTCTTGACTACTCGAGAATCTGGCTTAGGGTTGCAAGCAGAACCGGCACTGCCGGCGGCGGGACACGGCACAGCCGTCGGCGCCGCCGGTGCCCGGCACGCGGCGACCGGCACCCCGGCAGCCCGCCCTACCCACGGAGGACCACCACATGAACGCGCAACTACCGGTGCGGCTTCACCACTACGGCTGGATGGTCGACGATCAGGAGGCCAACCGCCGCTACTACGAAGACATCATCGGCCTGCCCCTGATCGCCACCTGGACCGAACGCGAAGTCCTCAACGGAACCGAACGCGCCCTGTCCCACACCTTCTACGGCCTCGCCGACGGCAGTGCCCTGGCCTTCTTCCAAATGGCCGACCCGGAGGCCCAGCAAGAATTCCAGACCAAGATCAACTACACGCCGATCCGCCACATCGCCCTCAAAGTCGATCAGGACACCCAACAGGCCATCCACAAGCGCCTCATCGACGCCGGCCGCACCGAGCCCGGCACTTTCATCATCGACCACGGCTACTGCGTCTCCCTCTACACCACCGACCCCAACCAACTCCAACTCGAATTCACCGTCGACCATCCCGACATCGACAACATCAACGCCGAACGACTCCGCACCGCGCACGCCGACCTCGCCCGCTGGCTCGCCGGCGACCACAGCAGCAACAACCCCTGGCGCGACCGATCCACCACACCCGGCACCGCCGGCTGAGGACTTCGGCTTCGCGGGCGCCGATGGTCGGTGACGCCGTGCGCTTTTCGCCAACAGAATGAGAGTTGCCATGAAGTGGGCCACCTATCTTTCTCCCGCGACCGGGGACCGGCGCACCGGACTGGTCGTCGACGACCAGATCCTCGGTCTCGAGGCGGGAGTGAGCCTGCTCGACCTTCTCGGCGACGACGGGACGGCGTTGGCGGCGGCGGGAGACAGGGCGACCAACGGTCCCCGTGAAGTCGTCGGGGTCGACGACGTCGAACTGTGCGCGCCGATCCCTCAACCACCGTCGATCCGGGACTCGGCCTCGTTCGAAGCACATCTCCGCGCGGGATTCGCCGGTCTCGGGGTGCCGTTCGACTTCGACAACTGGTACGAGCGCCCGATGGTGTACTTCACCAACCCCCATTGCCTGACCGGATCCGGTGCCGCGATCCCCGCCGCCGCCGGTTCGCAAAGGCTGGACTACGAACTCGAAGTCGTGGCGGTCGTGGGCAGGGAAGGGACCAACGTCAGCGTCGACGAGGCGGAAGATCTGATCGTCGGCTACTGCGTCTTCAATGACTGGAGCGCGCGCGACATTCAGGGTCACGAGGTGAAGTTCCAGGTCGGACCGTTCAAGACCAAGGACTGGGCGATGACGACGGGCCCGTTTCTCGTCACCAAGGACGAGATCGAGCCCTTGCGGAAGAACAACGCTTTCGACCTGGAGATGAAGGCGTTCGTCAACGGCCGGCAGTACAGCCAGGGGAATCTGTCGGACATGTATTGGAGCTTCGCCGAGCTCGTCGCGTACTCATCCCGTGGAACCTGGGTCAAGCCGGGAGATCACATCGCGTCGGGAACAGTGGGCACCGGCTGCATCATCGAGCTGTCCGCGACCAAGGACCCGGACGAATACCCCTGGCTCACCGTCGGCGACGAAGTGACCCTCGAAGTCGAGGGCCTCGGACGGATC
This sequence comes from Actinomadura soli, assembly GCF_005889715.1. Taxonomy (GTDB): domain Bacteria; phylum Actinomycetota; class Actinomycetes; order Streptosporangiales; family Streptosporangiaceae; genus Spirillospora; species Spirillospora soli. Next base: position 4,782 of record NZ_VCKW01000247.1, on the reverse strand, counting down.
GTCAACCGGCTCGTCGAGCCGCCCCCTGTTCGGAAGATCCGCGGAACGGTATGAGGCCATAAACCATTAGTGGCGGACGAGTCCGTCAGGGTGCCATCCGGGATGGCTTTATTCAGATGGAGATCTGATGGACAAAGCAGGTGCGGGCGAACTCGTGTACGTCGGGGACGCCATGGCACCGGCGACGCTGCCCGCCCTGCTCACGGCAAGGGCGGAGGCGAGTCCCGGGGACCTCTTCGTCCGCTTCCGGGACGAGTCCGTGTCGTACGGCCAGATGCGGGCTCGCGCGGGGCAGGCCGCGGCGTCCCTGGCCGCGGCGGGCGTCGGACGCGGAGACCGGGTCGCGATCATGCTTCCCCATTGCCTGGAGTTCCTCGACATCTGGTTCGGAGCGGCACTTCTCGGCGCCGCGTTCGTCCCGGTGAACCTGGGCCTCAGGGGTGACGGTCTCCGATACGTTCTCGAACACAGCGAACCACGGTTGATCGTCGCCGACGAGTCGGTCGTGCCGGCCTTGCGCGCGGCGCTGCCGGAAGGCGCCGCCTCAGGGCGCTGTTTCGTCCGAGGCGCGGCTTTTCCGGGATGGGAGCCCCTCAGCCAGGTTCTGGCGGGCTCATACGCCTCTCCCCGCCTGCCCGCCGTTTCGCCCGACGATCTGGCTACGGTCCTTTTATGGCTCGTGGGATCGAGAGGCCATGCCCAACGACGCCGTCTGAACGGCGCGCGCAGGCCGGTCGTACCGGAAGGTCAGCCGCGTACTTCGGAACGGGGCGCCGCGTTGATCAGCGCGTCGGTGGTGCGCTGGATGTGCTGCGCGATCAGGCACGCCGCGTTCACCTCGTCGCGGGCGACCACGGCATCGAGGATCTGGCGGTGCTCCAGCGCGACGTCGCGTTCGGGGTCCGGGGCCATGGACCCGGACCACCACCGGTAGAGCGACGCCGCCTCTCGCAAGGACGTCGCGATGGACAGGAGTCTTCCGTTCTCGCAGCCTTGCAGGGTCGCGTGGTGGAACGCCTCATGCGCGTCGACCCAGTCTTCGTTGATCTCCCCGCGCTCCGTCGTCGGCGGGGTACGGGCGAGGGTGTGGTGCACGGCGATCACCGACGACTCCCACTGAAGGTCACCACGTGCGATCGCATGGCGCATGACCAGGCTCTCGATATCGATCCTCGCCTCGGTGATCTCGTGGAGATCGGTCAGGTTCAACGTTCGGACCCGGAAGCCCTGTTGCGGCAGGGCGACGGCCAGGCCCTGCTCGGCCAGGCGCATCAGGGCCTCGCGGACCACGGACTGGCTGACGGTGAAGCGTTTGGCCAAATCGACGAAGCGCAGGCGGGAGCCGGGCGGGAGCGTGCCGCGCAGGATCTCCTTGCGGACTTCTTCGTAGACGAGCTCGGATCGGGTCGTCGAGATTCGGCCTGCCATGCATCCATGCTAACTAAACGTCGGGACTACGCCAGAACCACGGGTTATTGGAACTATCTCGGGATGTTGGGCGCGGGCACGGGCACGGACGTGAACCCGAGACGAGCGCCGCAGCGCGGGGTGGTCAGGCTTCTGGGCGGGGTGGGACGAAGCGCTGCCTGAGCTCGCCGATGCCCTCGACCCAGCTGCGCAGCTCGTCACCGGGACGCAGGTAGCGCGGGGGCGTGCGGCCCGCTCCGACCCCGGATGGCGTCCCCGTGAAGATCACGTCTCCCGGATACAGGGTGACGATCGTGGACAGGTACGCCACGAGCTGCGGGATCGAGAAGATCATGCTGGCCGTCCGTGCCTTCTGCATCTGTTCGCCGTTGACGGCGCAGCCGATCTCCAGGTCGTCCGGGGTGGCCAGCTCGTCGGGTGTGACCAGCACGGGCCCGGTCGGGGAGAAGCCCGGATGGGATTTGGCCAGGCAGAACTGCGGCACCGGTCCGCGCTGCTGCAACCGCCTTTCGGTCAGGTCCTGCCCCACGGTCAGACCGGCGACGTGATCCCACGCTCGGACGGGGTCCACGGCGCGCGCGGTGCGTGAGATGACCGCGACCAGTTCGACCTCCCAGTCGACGGATCCGGCGGGCAGCGGCACGTCGGTGACGGGTCCGGAGAACGAGCTGGGGTACTTGGCGAACACGGTCGGCTCATCAGGGAGGGCGGTGATGCCCCCCTCGGCGGCGTGGTCCCGGTAGTTGAGGCCGATGGCGAAGACCTGGCGGGGGGCGGGCGCCACGGGGCCGAGGGCCCTCGGGTCGTACATACCCGCCTCGGAACCGGCACTGGCCGGCTCGCCCCGGTCCTCCGCCCATCGCCGCAGGTCGTCGAACGACTCGTAGGCGGCCTGCGGTGATGGGCCGAACCGGCCCTTGCTCGCGCCGGCGACGTCGATGGGGCCGTCGGCGACGAGAAGGGTCAGACGACCGTCGACGTTTGCGAAACGCATTTGCAACTCCCGTTGTAGATGTGTGTCTCGTACGCGGATTCCCCGGACGCCGGGTCGAGGGGTGAAGCGGTGGGCGTCTCGCCCCTGGTCACCCGCCTCCATTGGTGAGGTGGGACAGCGAGTGCTGGAGCCGGCCCCGCCTGATGGGGACGCAGGAGTCGGGGAACTCGGAGACGATCTCGGCGTCCATCCCGGCCAGTCCGTCCAGGAACGCCGGCAACCGGTCCATCGCCCCGGTGTCGAAGTCGTGCAGGACCACTACGGACCAGTCGATGCGAGCTACGTCCGCCAGAGCGCGGTCCACCCAGCCCGTGACGTTCTCCCAGTCGCGTGGCAGGCAGTTCCATAGGACGCACGTGTAGCGGTGCCGCTGTAGGTACCGCACGGCCTCCGGGCTGAACACGCGCGTGTCGAGGACGCCGCCCGCGGCGTTCGGCCGGAACAGGCGTTCGCCTTCGGTCTCGCTGGTTCCGGCCAGCGCGTCGATGTCGTTCTCGATGGCCGTGATCTCCGCGGCCACGGCCTCCTCGGGATCCCCGGCGGCGCCGAGCTGGACGGTGTGGGTGGCCGTGTGATGACCGATGCGGTGCCCCTCGGCCGCAGCCCGCCGCGCGAGGGCCAGGCCGCCCCGCTGCCGTAGTTGGGTGCCGACCACGAAGAACGTGGCGGAGACGCGACGGGCCGCCAGCGCGTCGAGCACGTTGTCGGTGACGCCCGGGGTCGGCCCGTTGTCGAACGTGAGCGTCACCCGCCTGCGATCAGCTTCCTTGCCGGGCATGCAGCACCTCTTCAAAATTCTCGAAATTTAGCCTTATTGACGTGATTATTGTCGACGGGTGCGTCCGTCCTGGGACGGACACCGCCGCGGGAGCAGCAGAGGTGCGCGCGGCCGCCCGTCAGCCTTTGAGCCCAGGGAACTGGTCGTCGCGCCACTCGTCGAGCGTGGCGCCCTGCCGCGCCGCATCGTTCTCCCGTGCACGCAGCGCCACGCGGCGGATCTTGCCGGAGATCGTCTTGGGCAACTCGAAGAACTCGATGCGGCGGATCCGCTGGTAGGGATTCAGGTTCTCTCGCGCGTAGCCGAGGATCGAGCGCGCGGTCTCCGCGGTCGGCTCGTGCCCGGGCCCCAGGGCGACATAGGCCTTCGGCACGGCTAGGCGCACCGGGTCGGGCGCTGGGACGACAGGTGAACGTCGCCGGGCCGCAGGCCGATGAAGTACATGGTGGTCAGGTGCCCGAGCGGATACGAGACCTGGGTGTGCTCGACAAGCTTGGGCCGCGACGTCGTGCCCGAGGTGAAGTAGAACAAGACGGGGTCCTGGGGTGCCGTGCCCGGGTGCTCGACCGGCGCCCAGGGTAGCTCGGCCGCCCCGCGGAGATCGGCCCAGCCCTCGGCCGGCCCGACGCTGATGCGCGTGTACTCGCCGCCGACCTTGTCGAACCGGTTGGTGTCGGCGGCGTCGCAGATGACGTGGCGGGCGCCGCTGCGGGCGACCCGGTCGGCCAGGTCGGCGGCTTGCGCCGCGGTCGTGGTGGGCAGCAGGATCGCGCCGAGCTTCATCACCGCGAGCATCGACTCCCACAGTTCGACCTGGTTGCCGAGCATCAGCAGCACCGAACTGTCCTTGCCCACGCCGCGTGCCGCCAGCCACGCCGCGAGCCGGTCCGAGGCTTGTGAGAGCTCTCCGAAGGTGCGTTGTGCGCACGAGCCGTCCTGCTCGACGATCATCAGCGCCGGGCGCTCGTTGTCACGCGCGATCGCGTCGAACCAGTCCACGGCCCAGTTGAAGCGGTCGCCGAGGTCCGGCCAGCGGAATTCGGCGACCGAGCGGTCGTGCTCGCTGCGCAGTGACAGCAACTGGTCCCGGCTCGCCCGATAGAGATCCGTCACGTTCATCGAGCCTCGCTCCTTCGGTGCGCCGACATCTGTGTCACGCCCGCTCGGCGACGGCAGGTGGCAGACGTCCGGTGGTCGCGCGCTCATGTGGCGGTCCTCCGTGGGTGGGGTGGGCCTGCTGGGTGCCGGTCGTCGCGGGCCCGGTGCGCAGAACCGGCGGCGTCTGCCCGCAACTCTAAGGGAAATTATCGAGAAGTCAATAAAATCTCTAGATTAACTCGGCCCGCCGGTGCCGAGCGCCTTGGTGACGTACCGGCTGATCCTCCCGCCAGGCGGTGATGTCGTCCGCTTCGGCGAGCACCAGTGCGCGGCGGGCCTCAGCGTCGTAGGCGTGGGCTAAAAGCTGTCACGTAACTCGTCCATGAAATGGGTGATGCCGACTGGCCGCCGGTTGGTGTGTGTCAGCCGGTGGCGGCGAGGTTGTGCAGGTAGGCGATCCCGGCCGCAGTGTCGTGGAGGGTGC
>NZ_VCKW01000246.1 GCF_005889715.1 Actinomadura soli | reverse complement strand
CCTCCCAACCCCGCCCGCCGACCCAACGACCCGCCGACCGCTGACGAAAGAAGGGGTTCCCTTGCGCGCCCTCCGCGACATCGAGGACATCTACGAACTCTCCCCGATCCAGGCCGGGCTCCTCTACGAGCTGACCCGCGGCGCGAACACCGGGATCTACGTCGAGCAGGTGAGCGTCACGCTCGCGGGCGAGCTGGACACCGCGCTCTTCGCCCGGGCCTGGCAGCGCGTGGCCGACCGGCACCCGATCCTGCGCACCGGCTTCCGCTGGCGGCGCGGCGGCTCACCGCTCCAGGTCGTCCACCGCCGGGCCGGGCTCGGGATCGAGCAGCTCGATTGGCGGGACGTCCCGGACGACGCCTGGCAGGCGCGCTACCAGGAATGGCTGGACGCCGACCGGATGCGCCCGTTCGACCTCGCGCGGCCGCCGCTGATGCGCGCCTCGCTGATCCGGCGCGCCGACGACACCTGGGTGTTCGCGTGGCGGTTCAGCCACCTGATCATGGACGGCTGGTCGTTCGGCATCGCCATCGCGGACTTCCTGGACGGGTACCGCGCGCTCCACCGGGGCACCGCGCCCCTGGCCCCGCCGACCCGTCCCTACCGCGACTACGTCGCCTGGTGGCGCGACCATCCCGCCGACGCCGACACGGCCGGATTCTGGCGCGAGGCCCTCGACGGGTTCGAGCATGGCGACCCGCTGGGCCAGGGCGGCGGGACCGTCCCGCCGGGGGAGGCGACGCACCACTTCGTCCACCTCACCCTGCCCGGCCTGGCCGAGCGGATCCAGCGGGCCGCGCGGGAGCATCGCCTCACCGCCGCGACCATCGTGCAGGGCGCGTGGAGCGTCGTCCTGGCACGGCATCTCGGCACGGACGAGGTGGTGACCGGCAGCACCACCGCCCACCGGCCGCGCGACCTCACCGGGGCCGCCGGCATCCTCGGCCCGCTGATCGTGACGCTCCCGGCCCGCTGCCGGATCGACCCGGCGCGCCCGGCGGTCGACTGGCTGCGCGACCTCCAGGCCGGGCAGGCCCGCGCCCGCGAGCGGGACCGCGTGCCGCTGGTGGAGATCCAGCGGCTGGCGGGCTGGGACGCCTCGCCCATCGAGAGCAACGTCGCGTTCGAGAACGCGCCGCTGCCGGAGGTGGCGCTGGACGACATCGGGCTCAGGGTCCTCGGATACGCCTACGACGGCCGTCCCCACTTCCCCCTGACCCTGGTGATCCTGCCCGGCGACGACATGCCGCTGCGCCTGGTCTACGACCGCCGCCGGTTCGACCGGCCCGCCGCCGACCTGCTCGTCCGGCACCTGAGGACGCTGCTGGAGTCGTTCGCCGCCGCCCCCGGGACACCGCTCGGCGAGCTGCCGATGACGACCGCCGAGGAGCGGCGCGTCCTCGACGCGGACGCGGAAGGGGACCTCGCAGAGCCCGTGGCCGACACCGTCCTCGGCCGGCTCGCCGAGCAGATCGCCCGCGACCCCGGCGCGGTGGCGGTGAGCGGCGGCTCCGACCGGCTGACCTACCGGGAGCTGGACCGGCGGGCCGGCCTGATCGGCGGCCGGCTCGCCGCGCTCGGCGCCGGACCGGGCCGCCTGGTCGCCCTCGGCCTGCGCCGGTCCACCGACCTGATCGCGGGAATGGTCGGCGCGCTGCGCACCGGCGCCGCCTACCTCCCGCTCGACCTGGCCGCCCCGCCGGACCGGCTCGCCTACCTGGTGGAGGACGCCGGGGCCGACCTGGTGCTCACGGAGAAGGACCTGCTGCCGGCCCTCCCCGAGCCTGCCCGGCGCCTGCCCGCGGTCTGCCTGGAAGACGAGCCCGCCGCCGAGCCGGTCCCGGTGACCGGCGCCCTCCCCGCCCCCGACGACCGGATGTACGTGCTCTACACCTCGGGCTCCACCGGACGGCCGAAGGGAGTGCCGATCCTGCACCGGGACGTGGCCCAGTTCATGTCGGCCGTCATGCCCGAAATGGACGCCGGTCCGGACGACGTCTGGACGATGTTCCACCCCTACGGCTTCGACCTGTCGGTGTTCGAGATCTGGGGCGCGCTGACCACCGGGGCGCGGCTGCACGTGATGACCGAGGCGGAGGTGCACTCGCCGGAGGCGCAGTGCGAACTCATCGAGGCCGAGGGCGTCACCGTGCTCAACCAGACCCCGTCCGCGTTCGACCTGCTGGCCGAGGCGGACGGGCTCCGGCACGCCGGCGGCCGCGCCGCGCCGTGCCCGCTGCGGTACGTGGTGTTCGGCGGGGAAAGGCTGGATCCCGTCCGGCTGCGCCCCTGGGCCCGGCGCCACGGCGTCGCCGCGCCGCGGCTGGTGAACGCCTACGGCATCACCGAGACCACGATCATCAGCATGTGGTACGAGCTGACCGAGCACGACGTGTTCACCCGCGGCGGCAGCCCCATCGGCCGGGCACTGCGCCACCAGCGGGCGCTGGTGGCGGACGGCACCGGCCGCCAGGTCCCCCTCGGCTGCGTCGGAGAGGTCCACGTCTGCGGCCGGTCGATCAGCGCCGGCTACCTCGGCCGCCCCGATCTCACCGCCGAACGGTTCGCGCCCGATCCCGCGGGCGGGACCCGGTACCGGACCGGCGACCTCGCCAGGCGGCGCGCCGACGGCGTGCTGGAGTTCCTCGGCCGCAACGACGACCAGGTCAAGATCCGGGGATTCCGGGTGGAGCCGGGCGAGGTCGAGGCCGTGCTCGCGGAACAGGCTGGGGTGACGGGCGCGGCCGTGGTCGCGCGGCCGGGCCCGGACGGTGCCGCGCGCCTGGTCGCCTATGTCGTCGCCACCCCGGACACCGTCGCCGGACTGGGGGAGCGGATGCGTGCCCGCCTGCCGTCCTACCTCGTGCCCTCGGCGTTCGTCCCGGTCGGGGAGCTGCCCCGTAACCCCAACGGCAAGGTCGACCGGCGTGCGCTGCCCGACCCCGGGCGGGACGGTGCGCGGACCGTCCCGCGCACCGAGCCGCGCACGCCGACCGAGCGCGGGGTCGCCGCGGTGGTCGCCGAGGTGCTGGGCGCGAAGGAGATCGGCGTCCTGGACGACCTCGCCGGCCACGGCCTGCACTCGCTGGGCGCGATGCGCATCGCGATGCGGCTGCGCGCCGAATGGCGGGTCGAGGTGCCGCTGGCGCTGACCCGCCAGGACGTGACCGTGGCGTCCCTGGCGGAGCTGATCGACCGGGAACCGGCCGCGCCGGACGCCACCGGCGCGCCCCCCACCGGCCCACCACTCACCGACCCGGAACTCACCGGCTCGCCGCTCAGCGATCCGCAACTCACCGGCTGACGTCCACCGACCGAAAGGAGAAGGAACGTGACACGGACACGGATCGTCATCGCCGGCGCGGGCATCGGCGGGCTGACCGCCGCCGCGGCCCTCGGCGGCGACCACGACATCGAGATCTACGAGCGCGCCGACGCGGTGCGCGGCCTCACCGGATCCGGCCTCACCATCTGGGGCAACGCGGTGGCCGCGCTCGGGCGGATCGGCCTCGGAGAGACCGTCCAGGAGCTCGGCGCGCCGCTGGAGAGCCAGCTCGTCGTCACCGAGACGGGCGGCCCGCTCAGCGAGTCCCCGATCGGGCGGCTGCAGCGCGAGCACGCCGACATGGGAGTCGGCGCCCGCCGCCAGGCGCTGCTCGACATGCTGCTGCGCGCGGCCGGGCCCGAGCGGGTCCGCTACCGGCGCCGCGTCACCGGCTACCGCGAGACGCCGGAGGGCGTCACCGTCCTGCTCGACGGCGGGGCCGAGGTCCACGCCGACATCCTGATCGGGGCGGACGGCCTGCGCTCGGTGGTCCGCGGGCAGCTGCTCGGCGACGGCGATCCCGAGCCGCTGAAGCACATGGTGTGGCGCGGGATCAGCGACAGCGCCGCGCACTATCCCGTGGGGACCGTCCTCATGGTGTACGGGCGCCAGGCCACGAGGATGGTGGCCTGGGCCGTGGACGACGACAGCGTCTGCTGGTCGATCGCACGCAACGGCGCCCCCGCGCGCAACTCCCTTTCCGCGAACGACCTCAAGGACCAGCTCCGCACGTTCATCCGCGGCTTCCCCGAGGCCAACCAGCACATCCTGGAGAGCACACCGCCCGAGCGGCTGCTGCGCAGCGACCTGTTCGCGCGCCGGCGGCTCGACCGCCTGGTGGCCGGGCGGGTGGCGCTGCTCGGCGACGCGGGCCACGCGATGCCGACCGTCTTCGGTCAAGGCGCCTGCATGGCGATCGAGGACGCCGTCGTCCTCGCCGACTCCCTGGCCGCCGAGGGGCCGGAGGCCGGGTTGAAGGAGTACGAGCGGCGGCGCATGCCCCGGCTCAGGTGGGTCCGCGAGCAGGTGTTCAAGGTGAGTCAGTTCCAGGAATGGGAGAGCCCGCTGCTGGTCACGATGCGCAACACCGTCATGCGCACCATGCCCGCGTCCCGGCAGGAGGCCATGTGGCGGACCATGTTCTCGTTCGACGTGGGACGTCCGGCCGGGGAACGAGCCGATGCCGCCGGCTGAGACCGCGTGGCGCGACCGGGTCCGCGCGTTCGCCGAGGACACCGTCGCCCCGCTGGTGGACGACATGGACCACAAGGGCCGGCTCGACGACGGGCTGGTCGCCGCGCTGTTCGCCGAAGGGCTGATGAGCGTCGAGACGCCCCTCCGCTACGGCGGGCAGGGCCTGACCTTCCTGGACGCGGTGGCGGCCGTCGAGGAGGTCGCCCGGATCTGCCCGGGCGTCGCCGTCGCCGTGGACGTCCACAACATCCTGGTGACCGGTGCGATCCTGCGCGACGGCGACGGCGACCAGCGGCGCCGCTACCTGCCGAGGCTCGCGGGCTCGGTCATGGGCGCCTTCGCGCTGTCCGAGGAGGACGCGGGAAGCGACGCGTTCGCGCTCGCCACCGTCGCCGAACCCGACGGCCCGGGGTGGCGGATCACCGGCCGCAAGCGCTGGACCAGCAACGCGCTCGCCGCGGGCCTGTTCCTGGTGTTCGCCCGCACCGGGCAGCGCTCCGTCACCGCGTTCCTGGTCGACCGCGATGCCCCCGGGCTGGCGGTGGCCGAGCCCGCCGACCAGCTCGGCATGCGCGCGGCGCGCACCGCCGACCTCGTGCTGGACGGCGTCCCGGTCCGCGGCGACCAAGCGCTCGGCGGCCCGGGCCGGGGCGAGCTGCTGGCGTTGCGGGCGCTGACGCTCGGACGGGTCGGGATCGCCGCGCAACTGGTCGGCCTGGCGCAGGGCGCGCTGGACGTCGCCGCCCGCTACGTGACCGGACGGCGCCAGTTCGGACGTCCGGTCGCCGAGTTCCAGGGGGTGCGGTTCCCGCTCGCGGAGTCGGCCGCCGAGATCGCCGCGGCCCGCGCCCTCTGCTATCGGGCGGCCGACGCCGTGGCGGGCGGCGCCGTGGCAGGCGGCGCCGCCGAGGCCGAGCAGATCCGGCTGGCGGCCATGGCCAAGTACGTCGCGTCGCAGGCGGCGCAGCGCGCCGCGGTCCGCGCGGTGGACGCCATGGGCGGCAACGGCACGCGGCGCGAGCACCGGGCGGAGAAGTTCTACCGCGACGCCAAGGTCGGCACGATCTACGAGGGGACGTCCAACATCCTGCTGAACGCGATCGCGTCGGAGCTGCTGTGCCCGGGGCGGCCCGCATGAGCCTCCGGCTGTTCTGCGTCCCCTACGCGGGCGGCTCGACGGCCGTCTACCGGGCATGGCGGCCCGCCGTGCCCGGCTGGATGGAGCTGTGCCCGGTCGAGCTGCCCGGCCGAGGCCATCGCATCGCGGAACCACCGCTCGCGACGCTCGACGCCCTGGTCCACGAGATCTGCGCCGCGGTCGCCGCCCGCCCCGGCGGCCGGTACGCGCTGCTCGGGCACAGCCTCGGCGCGCTGCTGGCGTTCGAGGCCGCGCGGGTGCTGCAGGCGCGGGGACTGCCACCGCTGATGCTGGTGGTGTCCGGGCACGGCGCGCCGCACGCGCCGCGGCGCCGCAAACCCATGGCCCACCTGCCCGACGCGGCCTTCCTCACCGAGCTGGTCGCGCTCGGCGGCACGCCGCCCGGCCTGCTGGCCGACGAGGAACTGGCGGCGCTCGTCCTCCCCGCGCTGCGCGCGGACTTCACCGTCGCCGACGCCTACAGGCCCCGCCCCGGCCCGCTCCTCACCTGCCCGATCTCGGTGTTCGGCGGTGCGGACGACAGCCAGGTCCGGCTCACCGACCTGGAGGGCTGGCGGCTGTACACCACCGAATCCTGCGTGGTGCGGGTCCTGCCGGGCGGCCACTTCTTCGTCCACGACATGGCGGAGGACATCCTCCGGCCGCTCCGCGCCCGCGAACCCTCGGCGCGGTGATCGGCATGGCACTCGGCACGGCCTCGGACCTCCCACCCGACGTGCTCTGCGACCTTGGCACGACCACGGGGCTGACCGGGCCCGGCGGAACCGCCGTGCTGTGGGATCTGCCCCGGACACTGGCGCCGCCGACCGGCCTCGTCGCGGCCGCCCACCGCGAGGCGTTCGAGCGCGTCATCGGCCGTCCCCCGAGCACGCCGCCGGATCTCACCCTGGTCACCGATCCCCGGATCGCGGTGCGCCTGCTGACGGCGGAAAGGATGACGGCCGCGCGCGCGGCGAGGATCCTCCCGCGGTTCCTGCCCGAACTGGTCCGCTGCTTCGCCGAGCAGATCGAGCGGTGTCCGCCGTCCCCGCCGCCGCGGCGATTCACCCACCTGCTGGACGCCATCGCGGCCACGGACGGGGTCGTGCAAGGCGTGGTCAGCGGTGCCCTACGGCCCATCACGGCGTTGTGGCTGGAGACCGTCGGGCTGCCGCATCTGATGAGCGACGGCATCGGCGGCTACGGAAGCGACCACGCCAGCCCGGACGCCCTCTGCCGGCTCGCCTGCGCCCGCGCGCGCGACTTTCACGGGCAACGCTCCGAGGTGATCCTGATCAGCGCCTCACCAGGCCGCCTGGCCGCCGGGGCGGCCTGCGGTGCGTCACCCGTCCTCGCCGACCCGCGGCAGCCCTGGCGGCTAGCCCAGACGGTCATGACGGCGCTGCGGACGGCTCGGCCGGGTCCTCGCCCCGGCCGATAGATCTCCACAGCCCGCCCGGTGAGAGGGTCGCCCCCGGGGCGCGCGAGGCCGGTCACGGACCGAGTCGTGCGAGCCGCGTGTCAGCCGGTCGCCGTCTGAGACTCGTGGTCGCGGTGGTTGGTGTTCGCCGTGTCCGGAAGGGCTTCGTCGGTGAGGAAGCCACCGGACTGGTGGTGCCAAAGACGGGCATACGGGCCCTTGGACTGGAGGAGCTCCCGATGGGAGCCCTCTTCAAGGACACGGCCGTGGTCGAGAACGACCAGGCGGTCCATGCGGACGACCGTGCTCAACCGGTGCGCGACGACCACCGCCGTGCGGTCGCGCATCAGGTGCCACAGAGCCTCCTGGACGAGAAGTTCGCTTTCGGAGTCCAGGGCACTGGTCGCCTCGTCCAAGAGCAGGATCGGGGCGTCCCGGAGGATGGCGCGGGCGAGGGCGACGCGCTGCCGCTGCCCGCCGGAGAGCTTGACGCCCCGCTCGCCGACCAGCGTGTCGAACCCGTCCGGAAGGCTCCCGACGAACTCGGTGACATGCGCCGCCCGCGCCGCCTGGCGGATCTCGGTCTCGGTGGCACCCGGCCGGGCGAAGGCGATGTTGTCGTGCACCGACCGGTGGAACATCGCGGGTTCCTGCGGGACGTAGGCGATCAGGCCGCGGAGATCGCTCTGGCGCAACCGTGCGATGTCCTGGCCGCCGACGAGGATCCGGCCGCCGTCGACGTCCATGAGACGCAGCAGCAGCCGGGTGAGGGTGGTCTTCCCGCCACCGGACCGGCCCACCAGGCCGATCTTGGCGCCACTGGGAATCTCCAGGTCCAGCCCCTCGAACAGGGGCGGGCCATGGCCGTGGGCGAAAAGCACCCGCTCGAAGCGGACCGCGGCGTCGGCCGGACGCAGCGGCTGCGGGTCGGGCGGGTCCACGACGGTCGGCGGCATCAGGAGCAGCTCGGTGAACTGCGCGCTCTCGGTGAGCGTGCTCTCCATCCGCCGGTAGATCTGGTTGAACTCGAACATGATCCGTGTCGCGCTGGTGTAGTAGGAGAACGTCACCACGATGGCCTCCACCCCGAGCCCGCCGCGGAGCGCCACCGCGACGAGCAGACCCAGGGCGCTGGTCAGGATCGACATCGGAGCGACGATCGTGTCGACCCGCAGGTTCGCGTAGTCCCAGGAGCGCAGCGACAGGCGGTGCTGCTCGACGATCCGGTCGCGGAACTCGCCGGCCTCCCGCTCCTCAGCGGCGAACGCGCGGACCGTCTCCATGTTGGTCAGCACGTCGGCGACGTGGCCGGACACCCGCACTTTGGCCGCCTCGCGCTCGTCCACCAGCACCTGCCGGCGGCGGATGAACGGCGCGACGAGGAAGCCGCTGATGACGATCAGCCCTAGGAGGACGACGACCAGGAGCGGGTGGTACCGCCACAGGATCACCGAGGCGAAGGACAACGGGATCAGATTGGCCACGACCGAGAAAGTGAGGGTGTCGGCGAAGCTTTCGAAACCGCCGGAGAAGCTCAGTATCCGTTTGGTCAGCGAACCGGCGAAGTTGTCGTGGAAAAAGGCGGCGTCTTTGGCGAGCAGCTCGTCCATGCCGACGATGCCGAGCCATTCGATGCCTCGTCCGTTCGTCCGGTTGAGGAAGTGCAGCCCGACCCGCCACAGCGCCTCGCCCGTCAACATCAGGCCGGCGAAGCCGAGAACGTAGGGCAGGAGCGTGCCGAGGCCGCTTTCCCCGCCGCCGGCCAGATGCCCCACCAGGGCGGCCACCACCAGCGGTGTCAGGTAGAACAGGCAGGTATTCCCGAGCGCCGGCAAGGTCATCGCCGGAACCGAGATACGCCACTGGCGGCGCAGCACATCGCAGTAATAGCGCAAGGCCAGCAGAACCGCCCGCTGGCGGGACGACCGGCCGTCCCTGGAGCCACCCCGTACTCCTAGCACAGCCACCCACCCTCCATGCCGCTGCGCTCCTATGCTGCCTCAGGTGGTCCGGCCATGGCGAACGAATTTCTCGCGTGAGACTCCACGCCCGTGCCAGCCTAAAGGTGCGGCCACCGGCCATTTGGCCGATCGGAGTACGACTGGCTGCCCCCACTCACGGACCGAGGACGAAATCCTTGACGAGACCAAACGTGTCGGTGCCGCTTCGGATGAGTTCCCGGATGTCAATCTCGCGATTCTCGTCATTTACGACAAATGGCTTGATGGGGCCGCGGCTGATATCGAAGGAGGCAAAGTACATGATCGACTTACGTTCAAGATCTCTATGGTTGCGAACCTTGTGGTAGAACGATCGGACCTCACCGCCTGTCATAACCTCCAAGACACTGCCTGGCATGACCAAGACTTCTTCAGGCCCGCATAGAAGAGCAGTGCCGTCCATCTCATGGCATCCTTCCAGCCCCTGGCCGCTCGTCCAGATTACCGTTGCCGCGACTCCGTCCTCATGGCAGGTCTGGAGGAACTCCCTGTCGCTGGCGACGCCAAAGGAGTTGCATTGAAGAACTGAACATTCCTCGAATTTCGGAGCCGCCGCATGGTCATAGTGGTCGCACAGTTCTCGCACCAGGTCGGCGACGATGCGCATCGCCACCCCCTGGCGGTAGGCGTCCAGCGCCTTCAGGAGCCACTGGACTTCCTCGGCATGAGGGATCTTTCGACTGCGGTCAGGGTCCCAATAGATGAACGAATCGTTCATGTCCGGTTGCTGTGGGTCCCCCGCGTGGACGAAACCGGTCGGACGGTACCCTCCGAGAAAGTCATTGGACGCGTAGCGGATCTTGATCCTGTCGTCTGACGCAAAGAATTCGCGTAGTCTCCCATAGAGGTCTGCCAAAAGTGCGGCCTGCTTCGCGTCTAGCCCGGCTCTGGCGTATCCGTCGGAGAAGATCTGGCTCAGCATGATTTTCTCTCCAAGGGCAATGGGGATGCAGCCGGCCCTCGCCTAGACGGCGGCTGCCAGATCAGCGCGAACTGCCCGCGTGAGCGGATGCGCTGTCCCCAACGTGTGCTCGCACGCTGCGAGCGTCTCCTCGAACATGACTACGGCTTGCTCCAGATCCCCCCTGGCGAAATAGGCTTCGGCGAGTTCTTTCGAGCTGACCAGGGTGTGAGGATGGTCTGGTCCCAGTATCCGCCTGCGGTCGGCGAGGGTCCTCTCGAACAGTGCGACGGCCATATCGACCCGCCCTGCTTCCTTCAAGGTGAAGGCGAGATCGTTACGGCTGAGCAGTGTGTGAGGGTGGTCGTCTCCCAGGACCCGTGCCAGGTCGGCCACTGTCTGCTCGAAGAGGCGGACGGCCGTGTCCAACTGGCCGTCGGCTTCAAGAGCGCATGCCAGGGAGGCCATGGTGTACAAGGTGTCCGGATGGTCTTCACCCAGCACGCGCCGCCGGTCGGCTAGCGCCTCCTCGAACAAACTGGTCGCCTTGTTCAGGTTCCCTGCCGTCTTATGAGCGTTCGCTAGGTTATGTCGGCTCGTCATGGTGGCTGGATGCGCGTTTCCGTGCAGCCGCGAATCGGAGTCGAGAGCGCGTTCGAGATAGACGAGAGCCCGCGAGAGCACGCCCTGCGTCCCCAGGAAGACCGCGGTCTCGTTGAGAAGCCGCGTCGAGACCGGTGTATCGGTTTCTCCCGAGGTGCGATCGACGAGTGCATCGATGTGCGGCAGGAGGAGCCGCCATTCAGGCCAGTCGGCGGGGTCGTGAATACCAGTGGGTCTCGCCTGGTCGAGCAACAGGGTGGCGCGGTCGCGGGCGTCGGCCACATCGCCGGGCCGCCGATGTGGATCTATCGGATCGGGCGAACGCGCGACCGTCTGAATCATGGGATGCACACTGATCAGATCACCATCTATGCCGATCATGTTGTAGGCCCTGAGAACACCGAGGGCGTCGGTCACCTCAATGGGCTCCGCGACGGCCATGAGCAGTGAGGTCGGGATGAGTTTGGGCGCCCACCATGCCGTGATGCGCAGGAGTTCGACGGCAAGTGGTGAGGTGCTCGCCAGCTTGTCCAAAGTGATCCGCCAGATGCGCAGCACCGTTCGCTCATCGTCGGAGCCCTGGGCTGTCCGGTCGAACATGAGTTCCGGCCGTTGCATCAGTGAATCGAGGTATACACGCACCGGTATGAGGTCGTTCTGGGACAGGTAGCTCGCGGCCTGCCCGACGGCGAGCGGCAGGCACCCCAGTTCACGACAGAGCTCGGTGACCACCATCTCGTCAGCCGCGCGGCGCGGTGCGACGCGCATCACCAGTTCGGTCGCCTCGTCGTCGGTGAGCACATCCACCGGCAGGACGCGCGCACCCAGCCCGTTCCAGCCCTGAGACAATCGGCTGGTGACAAGCACCCTTCCCTCCCTCAGCCGTTCAAGCAGCGGCATGAGATCGGCGGGGACGCTGACGTCGTCCAGCACGAGAAGCCATCCGGAGTGACAGCTGAGCCAGCTGACGGCCCGTGCCATCAGGGCATCGATCGGCAGGACGTCCCGCAGTTCCGGCTGGAGCTCGACCGCGAGTTCGGCCAGCCCTTCGCGGAGGGCACTCGGGCTGTTCGCGCTGATCCACCACACCGGATTGAACCGATCAACTTGCATGCCGGCGAAACGGGCGGCGAGTGTTGATTTACCAACCCCTCCCAGGCCGTGTACGACCGTCAATACCATTGGCTCGCCCGAGTTCATGATGTCGTCGAGCGTGTCCAGCTCGCTGTTCCGTCCGACGAACTCTGGGCTGATGGGCAGGCATACGAGCCCTGGCCGCGCTGTCGCCTCAGTGACCGGGCGCGCTACGTCGCGTGGAAGGTCACCGGGCCGCGGAAACATGATCGCCTGGGCGAAGTGATCCCACATGGACTCATCGATCTGCGGGAGTTCCGTATCGCGCCGCCGGGAGCCAGGGCCGGAGACCGACGCCAGTACCAGGCCCGATGTCGCGACGAACAGCCCCAGGACACTGGCCAGCTTGTCCGCGGCATCCAATCCGACGGTCACGAAGTAGACGCCGAGCCCCACGACGGCTACCGCGGTAATCGTCGCCCCGACCCCGGCCCATCCCCTCATAACAACCATCATGACTGACCCTTAAGTCTTTCCGCTAGGGAACGGGGAGAGGCATGTCAACAGTGGTGATCTACGTGCAATTGATAGGGCGGGCAGCCAGTCAACATGGGAACATGATTGCGCAGAGCAGAGCCGAAAGCTGGCGGGAAGAAGATCAGTGAGGTTTTCTCAGTGATGATCACTTCCAGATTTTGTTGAGGACAAGGGCGGCACGGGCGATATCGCCGATCCGGCTGGGGCTGAGGGTGATGTGCTGCAGGGCACGCCAGCGTTGTTTGAGT
>NZ_VCKW01000245.1 GCF_005889715.1 Actinomadura soli | reverse complement strand
GTCCCCCACCAACCAACGCCGCAGCCCCGCTCCTCCACACGCCAACGCAGCCGCGGCCGCCATCGGGCCAGGTGAACCTAGTCGATCAAGGTTCGAGGAGCGGTGTCCGTCCAGCCTCGCGTCGCCCTCTGATTACGCAAGGTCACCAATCGGTAGGATGGAGCTTCCCGAACGTGACGTGGTGGACGGCCAACACTGGAATCGGTCAGAGCCGGAACCACAGTCGTTCGCCCTGCTCGTCGATGGTGAGACTGAAGCGGTCCTCGCCAGGTGCGCCGTTGTCCACCCACCAGTCGAACGCGGCCTCGGCCTCGTCCCACAACTTCCGCTCGCCGAACTGGGTCGACAGCCAGCGCCATCCCCCCGGACTGCGTGATCGCACGCGGGTCCAGTCGTGTCCGGGTCGTCGTGGCCTCGGCCGCATGATGGGGGTTCCACTGACCATTGCTGCGCTGCGCGCGCAGCATCACGTATCCGGCCGGGCCGTGCACCCGACCCACCGCCCGCGATCCGGCGACCGTCAACCGCAGCTTCCAACCACCGCCCGCGGCGGGCTGCCAGGGCGCGACGGTCACCCCTCCGGGTCGGGTCTGCTCGACCCACGCGTACGGCACCCGCGCGACGGCGCACGTGGAGTGGACACGGTCGTAGGGCGCGCCCTCCGCCCATCCCGCCGCGCCGTCTCCGGTGATCAGATGTGGCGGGCTGCTGGTCGCCTTGAGGTTGGCGGCGGCCTGCTCGGCGACGCCGGGGTCGATCTCGACGGTGGTCACGTCAGCGCCCATGCGGGTCAGCAGCGCAGCCGTCCATCCCGTGCCGGTCCCTATCTCCAAGACGCGGTCCCGAGGCCGTACGGTCAGCAGTTCCAAGAACTCTGCGACGACCCCCGGTGCGGATAGGGAGCTGGTCGGGGATCCGTGCGCCGAGTCGGCCGCCACGGCGCCATCCTCGCGCTGGGTGATGATCGACCCGTCGCTGTAGACCGCTCTCCACCACGCGGCGGGGTCTGCCTGGCGATTGACGGCCCGGCCGGGCCCGGCGCCGCGGTCGGGGATGAGCCACCCGGCGTCTGGGGCGAGCCAGTGGCGAGGGGTGGTAAGCATGGCGTCCGCGACGCCGGCCTCGAACAGGCCCGCGGCGCGCAACTCCTCGATCATCGCCCGGTTGCGCTCATCCGCCGCCGTGCTGTCGTCCGTGCTCATTGCGGACTCCTGGTCAGCTCATCGGCGATGGCTGCGGCGATCGGCGAGCCGATCTCCTCAGAAATCCAGCCCCGCTCGCCGACTTGGTTCGTCTCCAGCAGCACGTCGCGGCCCTCGGTATCTCGGATGAGGTCAACGGCGCCGACGACGAGGCCGAGCCGCCGGTGGAGTTCCACGAGCTTGTGGCGTGTGTCCTCGGGAAGGTCGAACTCAGCGTAGGAGAGTGCGTCGTAATCGGACCGCCAGTCCATGCGCCCGTCGCGGCGGCGGCGTGCGAGTACAAGCCCGCCCAACTCGCCGAGGCCACCAGGGTGGGCTTGGCTGTGCCTCGGACACTGATCACCTCCGATCCGCATGCCGCCTACGATTGGGCGAAGGCGCTGGATCGTCCGATCGTGTACAAACCGCTCGGCGGGATCTGGCACGGCGACGAGGGTCAGGTCCGCGTCCCGTACACCACGCCCGTCACCGATCTGGAGTCGCTGCTGGACCCGGCGATCTCCCGCACCGCCCACCTCTTCCAGGAGCAGGTACCCAAAGCGTTCGAGGCGCGCGCAGTGGTGGTTGGCGAGCAGGTGTTCGCCATGCGGATCGAGGCCGGCAGTGATCGGGGGTGGGTTCACCCACCGCGCACCGAGCGCCTGCACTACCCCGCCAAACCCGCGCCGGGCCTCCCGAAACGCGAACGCCCGCTCCGGCGGCGACATTCGCTCGTCGAGGACGAACTGCTCAGGATGCCGGTAGTACACGGCGCCGACGTCGGCCAGGTGACCACCGCATGGCCGCCGGTCGCGGTGATAGAGCCGCGCCAGCGGTCGCCGGGGTCGATCGTGGCATTCAGCGCAAGTTCGCTGGGGAACTGCGCGGCGTCCACTCGGATGGCGGGGAACGCCGCGAACCGCGATCTCGGCCGCGACCCTGTCGGCGGTCGCATCGCCGGGTTCTTCGTCGCAGCACACCACTCATCCCAAGGATGAATGGACCACCGCGGCTCGCCAGCGCCGCGCCCCAAAAGGTGGCCGCGGATTCGGCCCTGTTGCACCATCCCGAGGAGGGGCATCACCCGTGGTGAACTGCATGCACGTCGCTATTACTGAAAGCCTTGAGGGGCGTGCCAGATGGCGTCTTCACCGGTCATCAGCGTCCGCATTCTCTTGTCCAGTTCGGCTTTTGCCGCCACAGAGCGGCTGGCAGCACGGACGTAGGCAGCCAGGGCACGAATCTCCCGGGCTCGGTACAGGAGTTGCATTCCAGGGTGGTGTTCCAGGTCGGGGTCGATGCCGTAGGCCGAGCACATCTCCAACCAGGTTGATCTGGGGCTGCCAAGGCGGACGACGCGGTAGAGGCTGGGGATGAGGTCTTGGGCTCGCGAACCGTGGCTGACCGAGTCCCAGTCGCAGACCACATAGCCGCCACAGGTGGGGATCAGGTTGCCAGTGTGCGCGTCACCGTGGATCAGGCCGTGGTCCAGCTCTGGGGGCATCGGGGCGGTGGGGTAGGCCGCAGCGATGTCGGCGCAGCGGCGCAGCAGCCAGTCCCGCTGTTGCGTGGTGAGCGCTTCGGGATGCTGATGCAGATCGATTGGCAAGGATCCCAGGGGATCGGTGGCGGGGAGTTCGATCGGCGGGTTCTGAAGGGTGTGCAGACGGCGCAGCAGCCGGGCCAGGTCGGTGGCGTTCGCCGACGTCGCGTCCTCGCCGGGCGGTTCGTACTGCCAGAAGGTGACGGTCCAGCCGTTGACGGTGACCGGCTGCGGGACCGCGTCCAGCGGCTGAACCGTGGGGTAATCCCGTTCGGCCAACCAACGCGTCACCTTCACCGAGGTAGCCATGCGCCGGTCCCATTCGGGGCTGTTGTGCGTCTGGCGGAGCCGCGCAACGGCGTTGGCGTGCGGGAGCCGGTAGACCGCGTTGGCCCGGCCAGCGAGCCGCACCGCATCCCGCGCATCAAGGCCGGCGGCCGCGCACACCTGTTGCAGGAGGATCACGTGTTGGTCGTGCCCGGCGGGAGTCACGCTTCACGGACTCGCTGCGTGCCCAGTTCGCTGCGCATGAAGTCGCGCCAGTCCTTGACCTGTGGTTCGTCGGCGTGGGGGGCGAGTCTGGTGTCGAAGTCCCGAACCCACTCCACGGAACGACGAGAGGTCAGGGCGTTGGCCATGGGAACGGCGTCCTTAGCCGCGGCCAGCGCGTAGTCGAGATCGCCCATGCCCAGCCGGGCGGTCGCCAGGTGCACGGTGTTGAGCTGGATGGCCCGGGGGAACCGGGGGTTCAGCCCATGCACTGCCTGGTCGGCGCACTGGGCGGCGCGCGGATACTCTCCGATCATCTGCCAGCAAAGCCCGGCACATGCAATGAACTCTGGCTGGGTGAAGTAGGAGATCCAGGTCGGTTCGTGGTCGCCGGGTGCGGCCTGAGCGAAGGTGGTCTCGGCGTCACCGATGAGGCGATGGACGCGTGCCTCGCCGTGGACGTCGCGGGTGTCGGCCAGCGTGATAGCGGTCGCCGCTGCTCTTGCCTCCTGCAGCAGGAGGTGCGCCATGACGCGCGGGGGCGCCTGGGCGTCATGCCCCGCTTGGTGAGCCGCTGACGCCAACCGGACGGCCCATTGCGGATGCTTGAGGTCGCATGCTTGCTGGGCAAGGGACGACAGAATTCGCGCGGCGGTCAGGTTGTCCCTGGCCGTCTTGGAGAGCTGGAGCGCATGACCGTAGTGAATCTGCGCCAGGCCATGGGAGCCGGTGTCATACGCCTCCCAGCCAGCCAGCTCGGTCATCAGCGCGGCGGCCGAGGCTAGGTGCTCGCCAACTTCTTCGCTGTAGCGGCCTTCCAGCAATGGAGCGACCTTGGTGTTCAAGTAGTCCACGACGGCGGGGCGTACCAGCCCGCCGCCGAACTGTTCGTCCATCTGACTGAAAGCCTGGGTCGCCTCCCGAATTCGTCGCACATCCTCCATCCCGACCGATGTGCCGGGGCCCACGCGACCCCTCAGTTCGTCAACGGGATCAAGGTTCCATGATAGGAGCCATTCGCTCAGCACCGCGGGCACAAACGGCATCGTGCCCAGAAGGCGGCGTCGCGCAGGATCCACGTCCCACCTCCACAACTCACCGCAGGACTCCACGGTATCCGCCAGTGAGCTGAATCCCGCCTCCTCCGACAGCCAGGGCACCACGGGCTCGGCCTGCTGGCCGTCCGCCCACCGGTCGACCTCAGAGAGGGGGACGCCGAACATCTCCGTGAGCCGGGTGCGTGAGTGCAACCGGATCCCCTGCTTGCCCTGCTCCCAACGTGCCCAGGTCGTCGCCGAGACACCCGCCTCCTCAGCGGCGGCCTCTTGGGTCAGCCCTCGTCGTGAGCGTGCCGCGATCAAACCCGGGCGCTGTCTACGGTCCGGATTGTTCACAGCGGCATCGCCTTTCTGACCTCACAGGACATCCCACAGTGTCCCCCACCTTGACCAGATAGGAATGCCTGCCGCTGAAACGACCAGCAAACGACTAGAACCCGCATGCCTCCAGTGAACGGCCAAGCCAACGACCTTCACAATCACACCGACAGACACGAATCTGCATGGGCGAATAGCGACGAGCCACGCGGGAGAGATCCATATCCCTTTTGTCTGGCTCTGCACCCTCACCCGCCCCCCGGGCCGCCTATCAACTTACGGAAACCGTCATGACCACAGGAACCCCCAACTCCGCCAAGGCCGACCTGAAACGGGACTTCCCGGACTGGAACATCATCTGCTCGACTCAGGGCGGGTGGTGGGCGCAACTCTTCCCAGTGCCCCGCGACCGTTACCCGCGAGAGAACATGTTCAATGCCGCCACGGCCGACGGCCTGCGCGCCAAACTCGCGGCGGACGCGTCATGACCGTCACCGGGCCCGCCTACACCAAACCCAGCCATGCCCTGATGTACAACTACTACCTGGGCGGCAAGTCCTGGTCGGGGGTCGATGCGCAGGCCGCCATAGAGGTCGTGCGATCGTCGCCGGACGTCCCCGCCGTTGCCCGAGAGAACTTCCGGTTCGCCGGGCGCGCCGCCGCATGGGCTGTGAAGCATCACGGGATCCGGCAGGTCCTCGATATCGGCGTCGGGATCGT
Organism: Actinomadura soli; assembly: GCF_005889715.1. Taxonomy (GTDB): domain Bacteria; phylum Actinomycetota; class Actinomycetes; order Streptosporangiales; family Streptosporangiaceae; genus Spirillospora; species Spirillospora soli. Next base: position 7,175 of record NZ_VCKW01000245.1, on the reverse strand, counting down.
CCACGACATCCCGGACGACGGGGTGGAGAGGTGCGTCCGCGCCGTCGCCCCCCAAGCCATGGTGCTCGGCTACGACATCGACCCGGTCGTGCTGGCCCACGCGCGGGCCTGGCGCCCCGGCTACGGTGGTGTGCTCCGCGGCGATATTCGAGATCTCGACAGCATCTTCAACCACCGCGACGCGGCCGATCTCATCGACCCGACGGCACCCACAGTTGTGGTCGCCGCCGCGGTCTTCCATTTCGTAAGCAAGCCAGCCGCCGTTATGGCGGAACTGCGGGAACGCCTGGCACCCGGCAGCGTCGTCATCGTGTCGCACGCAACCTCGACTGGCACGGAGCAGAGCCGCGTCGATGGCATGACCGAAAGCTACGACGAGACCAGAAGCCCGATCAGGTTTCGGTCCGAGGCGGAGATCCGGGCGCTGGCGGATGGCTGGGACATCGTGACCCCGCCCGGCCTGGCGCCCGTCGAGAGCTGGTCCGTCGACGGCACTTACCAGCGCGGGCCGTACGAGACGGTCCGCGTCGTCGGCATGGCCGCCCGCGCCGGCGCAGAGAGAGTGGCATGAGCGCTCACGACACGGCCGTTGACTGTTCGGCCGTCACCGGTGATCCGATCGAGCTGGACACGTCCACGCCCGTGATGGCGCGGGTGTGGAATGTGTGGTCGAGCGGCAAGGACGGCGGCCCGGTGGAGCAGCAGTTCGGCGCGCAGGTGGAACAGCGCTACCCGCAGATTGTGGACGTCGCTCGATTCCGGCTGATCTTCCGGGCGCTGGCGGTGCGCGCCATGGTCGAGGAGTACGGCCTGCGCCAACTGCTGGTCATCGGTGTCGACGTTCCACTGCGCGACGAGGTGCATGACATCGCGCAGCGCATCGATCCGCTGACTCGGGTGGTGTATGCCGACACCGACCTGTGGGTGATGACGCACGCGCGTGCGTTGCTGACTTCTAGCGCGCCTGGCGGTTGCGCGCACGTCGATGCGGATCTGCACGACCCTGGCGCGCTCCTGGATCAGGTGGCGGCGACGCTCACCCTGGCTGAGCCGGTCGGGGTACTGCTGATCAACAGCTTGGATGCTGTGGACGACCCAACGGCCGCACACACGCTGGCCGTCTTGCGGACCGCGTTGCCCGGCGGGAGCTGTCTCGCGATCTGTCACCTGGGCGGGAATACCGGCCGGGGGCTCACGGCGCTGGGTGCTTTGCGGGACCGGCCGATCCCCGGCCTGCCGCACGCGCGGACCCTGGACGGGATCCAGGCCCTGTTCACCGACTTGGACCTAGCTGAGCCGGGCCTGGTCACAGCGCCGCATTGGCGGCCGGAACCGTCGCCCTGGGCGCCGCTAGACGGCGTCGATCTGTGGTGTGGTGTCGGCCGTGTCCCGGACCGAGCGGGTGCGCGGTGACGGCGGGCGAGGCGACCGGCGGCTGGCCGGCGATCCGGTGCGTCGCGGTGGACGAGCGCGTGCTGCTGTCTGGCGATGTCCCCTGGACGGCGCATGATCTTGCGGTGCCCCGCGGCTACGAGGGCCTGCTGGCGCTCAACCTTGGGATCGCGGGACGCCTGATGGACGCCGCCCTGGTCGTCGATCCAAAGGTTCTGCCGGTGCTGGTCGGTCTGCGGAACGCGGGGTTGGAGGTGCTGGTCGTCCCGGACGGCGACCGCGCTGACCCGGGACGGGAGGATGTCGCGGTCGCCGCGATTGTCGCCGCCGCGGGGCGTCCCGCCGAGCAGATCTGCTACGTCGGCGTGCACGGGGACGTCGATGTCGGCCCGGTGGTGACGGCGGGAATGCGGGCGGCCCTGGTCGCCCCACTATGGCCGGATCGACCCCGGCCAGCGCCGTTGCTGGGCGAACCTGCCGCACTACGGCGGCGGGTTCCCGACGGTGTCGCGATGATCGGGGACCTGTCGGCGCTGTCGGATCTGCTCGCCGACCGGGGGCTCGCAGTGAACGACCAGCTCATGATCGGCAGCGCGGGGTTCAGCTGGGACCCGCATCTCCCGATCGACCCGGGGTTTGACTGGGCGGCGGCCAAGCGCGATCTATTCCTCCCCCTTGACCCCACAACGCCACGTATGAGCCGTGTCTGGAACGCGCTGGCTGGCGGTAGGGAGAACTACGCCGCTGATCGCAACTTCAGCGATTGGGCGGGGCGGGCGTATCCGCAGCTGGTCACCGCCGGCCGTCACCGGCTGGCGTTCCGGACCCGCGCAGTGCGGGCGCTGGTCAGCGAGCACGGTATCGGCCAGCTGCTGGTCGCCGGTACCGACCTGCCGCTGCGCGAGGAAGTCCACGAGGTCGCCCAGCAGATGGTCCCGACTGTCCGGGTCGTCTACGCCGACACCGACGCCCTGGTCATGATGCACGCCCGAGCGTGGCTGTCCTCCCCATGGGAGGACACCTGCATCAACGCCGACCCGACCGACCCTGCCGAGGCGCTGGCGGCGGCCAAGGGCCTGCTGGATCCGGCTGAGCCGATCGGTGTGCTGCTGATCAACAGTCTCGATCCCCTGCCGTGCGCGGCGGCCGCGCAGGTAATGGAGCGGCTGCGCGCTGCGCTTTCCCGCGGCAGCTACATCGCGGTCTGCCAGCTGACCGGCCGGGCCAGCCAGGGAGTGGCCGCTCTGGGCACGTTGCAGGACCGGCCGATCCCCGGCCTGCCGCATCCCCGTACGCCCCAGGACGTGCAGGACCTGTTCGCCGGGGTGGAGCTCGTCGAGCCCGGCGTGGTGCCCGCATCGCGGTGGCGAGCAGAGCCTTTCTGCTCGCCACCGTCGGAGGCGTTCGGCCAGGAACCTTCCGATCTGTGGTGCGGCGTCGGCCGCGTTCGTGCCCGGGAGGGTGCGCGGTGAGGGCGGAGCAGGTGATGTGGGACCCGCCGGTGCAATGTGTCGGGTTCGCTTACGGAGAAGCCTTGAGGAATTCCGCCGCCACCGGCGAATGCCCGCACCGTCCCCCCGACCAGCACGCGGACCGCCGCCCGGCGCCCGGCACCCGCAGCCACGTGCCCGGCCCGGATGCATCCCAGGGCCCGGCGGTCGAGCGGCTGCTGTCGGCCCCCGCCCACGAGCTCGGGTGGCGCACCGGCCTGTTGTCCCGCGACGTGGCCCGGCTCCGCGTCTGGTTGACCGCCCTGGCCGCGGTGATGCGCCGGTACCGGTGCCCGCTGGCCCGCCGGGCACGCCGCATGCGCGCCAGGAGATGAGCGTGGACACCGAGCCGCCACCACGACCCCGCCGAGGTTGCCGCCGATGATCCGCCGACAGTGTTCGACCACCGGCGATCCCAGCGGCCCGTCCGCGAGGTCATCGACCGCCGCCATAGCCGAGCACCTCCCAGTCCACCAATCGGAGTCCTGTCATGCCGAGATCCCGACGGACGCGCAGAGACATCATCAGCGCGCACTGCCAGAACACCATCACCACCGCCGTCAACGGTGATCATTTCGGCGCGTACGAGGCCTTCGCCGCGATGCAGCACCGCCGCGACTTCCCCGAGACCGGGCCGATCATGGCGGAGGCTCTTCTCAAGATCATCCAGCGTGGTTGCCAAGCGCTGGGTGCCGTCACCGGCGACGGCGTCCCCGACGTCGCCGGTTTCCTGCCCGACGAGCGCAAGAGCGTCGCCCGCGTCCGCGAGGCGGTGCCCGGCATGACGGCACAGAACATGGTGGCGGCCCGCCGGATCCATCGCACCAACGCCCGCGCCGCCCGGGAGATGGTCGAAACCTACGCCACGCAGGGCCGGGACAAGGCCCGCGACCTCTACCAGCAGCGGGCTGCGGTCGAAAACGGAGCCCAGAACCTGCTGATGATGCTGTGGGGCACGGCGATCAACGTGCAACACCAGATGCGAGCGGCCACGCGAGCGGCCAAGGACTGCGGCCTTGACCGCTGACGGGGCTGGCGGCCGTGCCGCGCCAGCCCGAGCGCCGCGCGCCGCCGAAACCGCCGGTTCCGCTCGCTCGGCGAACCCGGCCGCCCGACTGCTCGACCTGGACCCGCGCGTGCTGAGCCCGGTCAGGCAGCCCGGCCATCAGGGACGCGGCCGGTCCCCGTGACCACCCGTGCCGCCAACCCCGTGCCACCGGGCGCAGGGCGGCGGGCACGCCGCCAGCCGTGGCCGACAACACAGTGTCCGTAACTCAGCGAAGAGGAATCGACGAGTCCGATGAATATCGCCTCACCCGCCCAGCCACCCGCCCCGGCCGCCGGTCCGCGCACGCTCATCCCGCGACGGGTGCTGTTCGGCCCCCCTGACCGGATCAACCCCGCATTGTCGCCGGACGGGCGGCTGCTCGGCTTCGCCGCTCCGCTCCAGGGTGTGATGAACGTCTGGATTCAGCCGGTGGACGGCTCGGCTCCGGCCCGCCCCGTCACCCATGACCGGGGACGCGGCATCACCGAATTCACCCTGTGCGCCGGTGGACGGCTGCTGATCAGCCAGGACACAGACGGCGACGAGAACTGGCGCCTTTCTCTGCTCGACCTGCCGGACCAGTTCAATGAGCAGCCCGGTGATCAGGTCGCTGAGCAGGCCCGGCCCCGGCTGGTCACGCCCGAGCACGGTGACCACGGCCCCGTCCAGGCCAAGGTCGTGGCCTACCACCCGCAATGGCACCCCGATCGGATGCTCATCGCGGCCAATATCGGCAACCCGGGGCTGCACGACCTGTACCGGCTGGACCTGACCAATGGCGAGCTACGCCTGGTCGAGTCCAACCCCGGGCACGACGGGGACCCGCCGTTCGTCGAATGGCTGGTCGACACCGATCTGCACGTCCGCGGCGGCATGGCCCCCAACCCCGACGGCAGCTGGACAGTGCACGTCGGTGATGAGCCGGGCGCGCCGTGGCGGCCGCTGCTCCACCTGCCCGTCGACGACGTCACTCCCGACACGCGCATCGCCTTCACCCGCGACGGCAACGCGCTGGTCATGGGCACCTCGGTGCAGGCCAAGGCCCTGAGGCTCGCCTACGTCGATGTCTGCGACGGGGCGATCACCACGATCGACGCCGACCCCGACCACGACGTCGTCCAGGCGTGGCTGGACCCGGCCCGCGTCGAGCCGGTCGCGGCGGTCTACGCCCCCGACCGCAACCGCTACCAGCTCGTCGACCCGGACTTCGCCGCCGATCTCGAAGCCCTGACCGCGCTGGACGAGGGTGACGTGAGCGTGATCGGGTGGGCCCGCGGCGGGCGGCTGCTGCTCGCCGAGACCACCGCCCCGCACGCCCCCGTCCGCTACTACCTCTACGACCGCGACACCAGGCAGGCGCGATTCCTGTTCCATGAGAGCGACGAGCTGACCCAGTACGCGCTCGCGCCGATGGAGCCGTTCGAGCTGGTGGCCAGGGACGGGCTCGATCTGCGCGGCTATCTGACCCGCCCGCCGGGCGCGCCCGACGAGCCGCTGCCGACGGTGCTGGTGGTGCACGGCGGGCCCTGGGCCCGCGACCGGTGGGAGTTCCACGCCGAGGCGCAATGGCTGGCCAACCGCGGGTACGCGGTGATCCAGGTCAACTACCGCGGCTCCTCCGGCTACGGCACGGCCCACATGTCCGCCGGGGACCGCCAGTGGGGCCGGGCCATGCAGAACGACCTCCTCGACACCCTCACCCACTTCGTCAACGAAGGAGTGACCGACGCCGGGCGGGCCGCCATCTACGGCGGCTCTTACGGCGGATACGCCGCGCTGTGCGGCGCGGTGTTCAACGGGGACGTGTTCGGCTGCGCGGTGGCGGCGTGCGCGCCCACCGACCTGACCACCCTGATCACCTCACTGCCGCCCTACGCCCAGCCGCTGCGCGAACAGCTATACGCCCGCGTCGGCCACCCCGACCACGACGCCGACTGGCTCCGCAAGGTCTCCCCCCACGCCAACGCCGACCACATCCGCACCCCGCTGCTGATCGCCAACAGTGTCAACGACGTGCGCGTGACCGCAGCGCAGCGGGTCGACACGCTGATCACCGCGCTGGACAGACACGAAATCCCCTACCGCTACCTGAAGTTCGACGACGAGGGCCACGGGCTCGTCCGACCGCAGAACCGCGAGACCTTCTACGCCGCGGTCGAGGAATTCCTGGCCGAGCACATCGGCGGAGCCTGCAGCCCATCCTGACCAGAACCCGCGCTCCGGCGCCGAACGACGAACGCTGTGCGGCCGGTCATCGCCGGAGTGACCGGCCGCACCGCCCAGACCGTACCGGATACTCTCTGTGAATAAAGTCAAACACATGGTAAAGGCGCTCGCCGCTCCGCCGCCCGGCGCCACAGCACGACCGCCTAAACGACCGCCTGAACGACTGGCCACACGCCCGGGACATTCGCGTTGACCGGGCCAGGGCATCGCAACGACTTCATCGGGGACGGCGGCGACGTCCACGCCGTAGTGCAAGCCGGCGCGGTCCACGGCGGGATGCACATCACCCTGCCCGTACCACGTCCGGCGGCGATGCCCGTCCCGGCTCAGCTGCGCGCAGCGCCCGCCTGCTGGGCCGATCGTACCGACGAGCTGGAGCTGCTGGGCCGATACGCCCAACCAGGCGCCAGTTTCGACAACGGCCAGGCCCCCAGCTCCACCGGCCACCACGACACGCCAACCCTGATAGTGATCACCGGCGCTGGAGGCGTCGGCAAAACCGCGCTGGCGCTGCGGTGGCTGCACCAGCTCCGCCCCCAATACAACGACGGGCAAGTGTTCACCGACCTGCGCGGGTTCTCCGGAACCCGCCCGGCCGACCCCGGCGAAGTCCTCGAACGGTTCCTGCGCGCCCTGGGCATCACACCCGACCAACTCCCCCGCGACGTCCACGAGCAAAGCGCACTGTTCCGATCAGTCACCGCCGCGCGGCGGCTGATCATCCTTCTCGACAACGCCGCATCGGCCGCCCAAGTCCGGCCACTGCTGCCCGGCGCCGGCCGCTGCCTGGTCGTGGTCACCGCCCGCCGGACCCTGCCCGGTCTGCGGGTCGAGGGCGCCCACTACCTGGACCTTCACCCTCTGGATGAGACCGGTGCCCTGCAATTGCTGGACGCCATGGTCGGCGCTGATCGCACCGCCGCCGACGTGGACGCAGCCCGCACCCTGATCGCCCACTGCGGCCGGCTGCCGCTCGCGCTGACCGCCTGCGCGGCGCACCTGGCCACCCACCCCCACAC
>NZ_VCKW01000244.1 GCF_005889715.1 Actinomadura soli | reverse complement strand
GCGCCGAGGGGGCGGTCCCAGGCGGGGCTGTTGTCCAGGCCCGACTCCCACGGGTGGCAGATCGCGATGAGGCCGTTTCCGCCCAGGTCGCGGGCGTGGGCGAGGTAGCGGTGCTGGGCGGTGAGCAGCGGGTAGAGGCGGGCGAGGAACGCCCGGCTGCTTTCCCCGTCGGTGGCGCATTCGTGCAGGCGCAGCGCGGCGAGGGCGTGCAGCGGCGGTTGCGTGAGGCCGGACGTGTGGACGCCGCGCGGCGCGGACGGCTGCCGTTCGCTGCGCCACAGCTCGGGGCCGGGGAAGAACGCGTGCCGGGCCAGGCTGGTGTTGAAAACGATGTGCGGGAGCATGCCGTCGGCCCACTGGCCGCGGAACAGCGTGAGCAGTTCGGCTTCGGCGCGGTCACGGCGGTGGCGGGCGAGACCCATGCTGATGAACGCCGAGTCCCAGCTCCACTGGTGCGGGTAGAGCCCTGGGGACGCGGCGGTGGCCGTCCCGGTCCAGTTCGCGTCGAGCACCCTGGCCGCGGCCTTCCACAGCGCGGTCTCGTCGCCGGTCAGACGGGTGCTCATCTGATCAGGGTGACCTCCTCCTGGCGAAAGGCAGGCTCCTGGTGATAGGGCTTATGAGCTGGTGAGGGCTCACCGTGATTGTCACCTCAGAACGCCGCCGCCGCGACCCTTTGGGGGACGTCGCTTGTCAACGGTCGGCGCGTCTTGACCGTGAATATTTACAGCCCGCCGTCATGGGGCGGTCGCGCGCTCCAGCAGCCGGTCAGCGATCTCCTGACCGGCGAGGACGCCGCGGGCGGTGGTCACGGCCGTGGCGGGGGACGTCCAGCCGGTGTCGTGCAGTTCGCCGTGCGCCGGGCGGACGGAGAAGTCGGCGGCTTCGAGCAGTTCGATATCGAGGAGCGAGTCGCCCGCGGCGAGGGTCGTGGACGCGCCCGTCCGGCGGGCGATCTCCGCAGCCGCGGCGGCCTTCGTCAGGCCGGCGGGCAGGCAGTACACCTTGCGGCCCTGCAGGGACGTCCGCCAGCCGCGTTCGGCGCACCAGGCCGTGAGGTCGTCCACCCAGCCGGGCGGAAGCGCGGCACGGTCTACGACGGTGTAGGCGAACAGGTCGGAGGCGGTGCGTCGCTTTAGGACGAAGTCGCCGCTCGTCTGGAGAAGGTGTTCCTGGACGGCGCCGAGTGGTGCGCAGCTATCGGCGAGCTGTCTCCGGACGGATGCCGCCCACTCCGCGTCATTGACGCCGTCCACGAGCAGGTGGCCGCCGTTCGCGCAGATGGCGTACGAGGCGGGTTTCTCCAGCAGATTCACGCGCCGGTACTGCTCGGGTGTCCGTGTTGTGGTCGGGACGAACGTCGCCGCTTTCGCCAGAGCCTCCAGTGTGCGCGCGGACGCCTCCGTCATGTAGGACAGCGGCGCTCCCTGGTAGAACTCCACGCACAGTAGGCGCGGCATCGTCTCGTCAGGCCCGTCCAGGGCGAACGCTGCGGTGGAGTAGATGAGCGTACGGTCGAGGTCGGAGCACACCAGGACGGTCACTGGACGGCCCCCTTGCCAAAGCTCGGATGGATGAATCCCATGCAGGCGTAGGGGAATCGGTCGTGGTCGACGTCGATGACGGGCACCCCGCGTTCGGCAGCCAGAAGCCTGATGTGCGTTACTTCCGCCCCTGCGTCTTCCCGGACGAGCACCTTCCATGGGACACGACGCAGAAGGACGCGCGTGGTCTCGCCTATGCCCGGCTTGACGAGATTCAGGTCGTCGATGCCGTCGGCGTGGGCACAACGGCGGACGGCGTCCCAGCCTGACCAGTCGGGCGTGCGGTCGGCGGCTCGCAGTTCCGGCAGGTCCTTCCCCACGCGTTCGGCGACGTCCTTGAAGCGCGCGCAGACGGTGTCGAGGAAGAGCGCGGACACGTCGTCGTCCGCCAGGTCGGCGTAGAACTTCGCTCCGTGGAAATCGCCTGGGCCGATCAGGTCGTCGTTCAGGACCGTCCGGCTCACCAGGCCGGAGACCGTCGAGTTGAGGCACGCGGACGGGATCAGGTAGTCGTCGCGCGTCCCGTAGAGCGAGGTGCAGCGCCCGGGGTCGGCCAGCACCGCCAGGTCGGCGGAGAACGGGTGCGCCGCCAGCGCCGCGGTCAGCTCACGCGTGATCGCGCCCTTGCCCGTCCAGCCGTCCACGAACATCACGGACGCCGGGTCGTGGTGTTCGGCGAGGTAGCGCAGCGCCATCGTGTCGATGCCGCGTCCCCGGACGATGCTGAGCGTGTAGTGCGGGACGTCCAGGTCGTGCGCGAACCGCGCCCAGCGCCGCATCAGGATCCCGACCGGCGTGCCCGCCCGGGCCAGCGACGCCAGTACCGCGTCCGGGCCGCGCTCGGCGAGGATCATCTCCGTGACCAGGCCCGTCGCATAGGCGACGCGTTCCGCCGACGCGTCCAGCGCCTTCTGGAACAGGCGGCGGTACTCAGGGCCGGGCTGGTACTCCACCGGCAGTGACTCCGCGTAGTGAGCGCGGCCCGCCTGGATCGCCGCCTCACGCTCCTCGGTGGGCGCTTCGAGGCGGACGTCGGAGAGGTCCTTGAGGAGCCATGCGACGTCCGCCGCCGGATAGCTGCCGAAGGACGGGCCGTGTAGCGGCTTCACAGGCGCTCCCTCGCTCTCGCCGGGACGGTCGCGACCAGCGTGGGGGCCAGCGCGCGCAAGCGTCGCAGGAGCCCTCCGGAGAGCGCCGGGGTGTCGCCGGCGTCGTCCACGACGAACACGATCCGGTCGAATCCTTGCTGGTCTGATGCCGGGGAGACGTTGTAGGCGTAGCGCTCCCCCGGGCCATCGGCCGCATCGTCATGCGACGGGAAGGCCAGGCGTGTTCTGATCGCGTATCCGGGGTGGTCGACGGCGAGGACCGGTGAACGCGTGGTCGTCGAGTACCGGACGTCGACGCCGGGCAGTGCGTCGGCGAGCGCTTCGGCCAGCCGCAGCGGCGCGTACATCAGCTCTTCGAATCCCAGCACGAGCACGCGGGAGGCCCCCTCTCCCACACCGGACGCGACGGCGTCGGACATCCGTGCCAGGTCCTTCTCCAGCCGGTCCCGGTGTTCGGGCAGGAATCCGTGCCGTCCTCCGTCCGGCAGCCCGGCGGGCCATTCCAACTCGACTCGCGACACCTCGAACGCGCTAGGGGCCTCGTCCGGACGCCGCGTAGCGCGCGCGGTGATTTCGGAGACGAGCGCCTGCCCGGCCTCCAGGATGCCCTCCGGAAGTTCGACGTTCCCGGCGCCCACGGCCACCGCGTCTATGCACGTATCGAGCCGGTCGGCGAGATCGGCCATGTGCGCCCTGTCAGCAGGCCCACGCAGGTCGACCAAGGCCGCCACGACGTACCGGCTCCTGGGCCGGACGGTATGCAACGCCTCGATGGTGTTCAGGACCGTCCGTCCGGTGGAGAGCTCGTCGTCCACCAGCACGACGGGCACGTCACGGTCGAGCGCCGCGGAATCGGCGGGGAGCAGGAGATGGCTCGTGGCGTGGCTGTGCTCCTCCTCGAACCCGCCGTACGTGGCGAAGCCCATGACCGGACGGCGAGTCGAGTGCAGGTAGAAGGCACCGCCCAGGGCGTCCGCCACCGAGTGCCCAAGGGCTGTGGCGGTCTCCGCAAAGCCGAGGACGACCGCTTCCACGGGAACCTGTGGTGCACGCAGATGGTCACGTAGGCCGGCCGCCGTACCTGGGACACCCCGCAGAGCGTCAGCGAGAAGGCCCCCAGGGCGCGACGGCTCGTCACCGCACAGGCGCGCGCGCACGAACTCCCCGAGCAGAAGCCCAGATCCGTACACGAGCCGAGGATCGGTCGGGACGTGCTTGCCCAGCACCGCCGAAACCAGCAGATGCGCACGCCGCGGATTGCGGCGCACCGCCAGCCCGACCAGGTCCGCAAGCCCCACACCGGCGGGACGCGCCCCGTCCAGGAGCCGCACACCGAGCCGTGACGACACCCACGAACCGGCCCAATCCGCCGGAACACCAGGCGATGCCGCGCGCGACGTGGCCGTCACCGGCTGCCCGCCGCTTCCAGCAGCTCGACGAACGTGACGCCCTCCGCCGCGACGCCGAACACGCGGGCGCGGAGCATCAGCCGCTGCGCCCAGGCGCGGTGCGGCTTCGCCTCGTTCATCTTGTTGGCGTAGGAGCTGGCCATCGCGCCTCCCCCGCTGACGCCCAGGATGTCGGCGGCGTCGCAGTACTCCTCGTGCGTGACCACCGACAGCGCGTGCACGGCCGCGACATGGCTCGGATGGATGACGGTCTTGCCGATCAGACCGTTCGCCTTGTCCAGATGCACCTCGCGGATCAGCCCGTCCAGGTCGGACGTGATCAGCCGCTGCCGGAGCGGCGCCGCCCGCTGCGCGTCGAACGGCGACTGCCGGAGCTGCGGCTTGAACATCCGCTCCCCCGCCGAGAAGTACTCCCAGACCGGGCCGGTCACGACATATCCGGTGCCGTCGGCGCGGCCCAGGATGTTCACCACGTCGCAGATCACGCCCGCGACCGGCCGGATGTCGTAGATCGTCAGGTCGGGCGGGCGGCGCAGCCCGTACGCCGCGGACATGTCGGTCGCGCCGATCCGGACGGCCAGGATCCGCTGCCGGTGCTTGGCGAGCAGCCGCGCCACGTCGTTCAGCATCTCGGTGCGGGTCTCCGCGTACACGGCCTCCGGGCTCTCGATCACCGGCATCGCGAGGAGCCGCTGGCCCGTCCGGGCGGCGGCGTCCTCCAGCGCGTCGAGGAACGCTCCACCGGCGGCCGCGGTGAACTTCGGCAGGACGAAACCGCTGACCAGCCCGGCCGCGTCGCCCAGCCGGCCGATCAGGTCGCCGATCTGGCGGGGGTCGCGGACCCGGACGAACAGCAGCGGGACGTCCCGCGTCGCCGTCCCGCCGCGGCCGTGCAGCGTCCGCAGCTGCGCCACCAGGTTCGCCTCGCCGGCCAGGACCTCGTCGTCGGCGATCGCGTCCTCCAGGCACACCACCATGCTCATCACGCCGCGCCGCGCCGCCCGCTCGATGTCGTCGGCGAGGACGGGCCGGGTGGCGGGGCTGTAGAGCGTCGCCCCCAGCGCCACCGCCAGCACCGCCGGGTCGTCGTGCCGGTCGAAGGGGCGCGGATGGCGGTAGAACAGGTGCTTACGACGCGCGGCGTCGATGTGGTCGAAATGCCGCATGGACGCCCCGTCAGACGCTGGTCACAGGTGCGTCGACACGGCCGGCAGCAGATGCTGGAACGTCCGGCCGGTCGCCGTCGCGCCGATCGCCGTCATCGACCAGCCGTCGCCGTCCCGCGACACCTTCGCCATGATCTGCGCGTTGTGCTGCCCGGCGCCGGTCAGGTCGTAGCGCGCGATCTCCTGCCCCGTGGTCTCGTCCACCATCCGGCAGAACGCGTTCGCGATCTGCGAGAAGTCCTGGCCGGTGAAGGAGTTCACGGTGAACACCAGCTGGGTCACGTTGGCCGGGACGTTCTGCAGGTCGACGTTGATGACCTCGTCGTCGCCCTCGCCCGCCCCGGTCAGGTTGTCGCCGGTGTGCTGGACGGACCCGTCCTTGCTGCGCAGCTGCCGGAACCACACCTGGTCGGCGAGGTTGCCGCTGCCGTCGAACAGCAGGCACGACGCGTCCAGGTCGATGTTGCGGGCCTTGCCCTTCCCGAACAGGCCCTTCTTGGCGACGGCGTCCCAGCCGAGGCCCATCCTGACCCGGGTGAGCGTCCCTCCGCCGGGCTTGGTCAGCGAGACCTTCTGCCCCTTCTGCAGCGAGATGGACATCGTTCGGCTCCCTTGGTGATCGATGTGTCGCGGGCTGGGGGTCTGCCGATGGGCGCCGTCCGCCGGCGAGCGGTGCCGCGGACGAGCGGTGTCCACCGGCCGGCGGCGGCGGTTACTGGATCTTGGAGCTGCTGGGCTCCAGCGGCTTCTCGGCGTCGTCGCCGGACGGTGCTCCGGAGGAGTCCGCGCCCTCGCCCCGGTTGCGGACGACCGAGCTGACGAACGCCGCGATGATCAGCCCGGCGCCGAGCCCGCCGGTGATCCACTCGGGCACGTGGTGGCCGATGCTGACCAGCATGCACACCGCGAGGGCGCCGATCGCCCAGTGCGCGCCGTGCTCCAGGTACACGTACTCGTGCAGGGTGCCCTTCCGGACGAGGAAGACCGTCAGGGACCGGATGTACATGGCGCCGATGCCGAGGCCCAGCGCGATGACGATCGGGTCGGTGCTGATCGCGAACGCGCCGATGACGCCGTCGAAGCTGAACGAGGCGTCCAGCACCTCCAGGTACAGGAACAGGAAGAACCCGGCCTTGCCGGTCGCCAGGGCCAGCGAACTCGGCCCGGACCGTACGGCGGCCCCCTCCCGGCCCTCGCCCTCTTCTTCGTCCTCGTCCTCGCCCGCTCCGGAGAACAGCTCGCCGAGCCCGTTGACCAGGATGTAGGTCACCATGCCGAGCACGCCCGAGATCATGACGTTGCCCGGGTCGTCGGCGGCCAGCCACGCCACGAACGCCAGCGAGCCGCCCGCGACGACCACCGCAAGCTGGTCGAGCTTGCCGATGCGGGCGAGCGGCCGCTCCAGCCACGGCAGCCACTTGTTGGCGCGCTCCTCGAACACGAAGTCCAGGAAGAGCATCAGCAGGAACATCCCGCCGAACGCCGCGATCATCGGGTAGGCGTCTTCCATCAGGTGGTGGTACTTGTCCGAGTCGTTCAACGCCAGGTCGAACGCCTCGTACGGGTTCAGCTTGGCCGTGATCCCCACGATCAGCAGCGGGAAGACCAGCCGCATCCCGAACACCGCGATCGCGATGCCGACCGTCAGGAAGATCTTCTGCCAGAAGGGGCTCATGCGGTCGAGCACCTTGGCGTTGACCACGGCGTTGTCGAACGACAAGGAGATCTCGAGGACGGCCAGCACGGCGACCAGCGCCAGCCCGGTCGGCCCACCGTAGAAGAGTGCGATGAGCAGGCCAGCGGCCGTGACGCCGAAGGACCACCCGAAGGTGCGAAGAATCATGCGCGTATTTCTGCTAGGAAGGTCGGCCGGGCGTGGCGGCCGGGGATGCGGGGGCGCCGGCGGTCAGCCGGCGTCGACGCCTCAGCCTACGTTGAGCCTCACCCCACGTTGGCCTCAGCCTACGTTGACCCTCAGCCTACGTTGACGCCGAAGTCCACGGCGATGCCGGCGAGGCCGGAGGCGTATCCCTGGCCCACCGCGCGGAACTTCCATTCCCCGCTGTGACGGTACAGCTCGCCGAAGACCATCGCCGTCTCGGTGGAGGCGTCCTCGGTGAGGTCGAAGCGCGCGAGCTCGTTGCCGTCGGTCCGGTTGACGATCCTGATGAAGGCGTTGCGGACCTGGCCGAAGCTCTGGTGCCGGTTGTCGGCGTCGTAGATCGACACGGGGAACACGATGCGCTCGCACTCGACGGGCACGGTGTTGAGGTCGACGTTGATGGACTCGTCGTCGCCCTCGCCCTCGCCGGTCAGGTTGTCGCCGGTGTGCTCGACGGAGCCGTCCGGGCTCTTCAGGTTGTTGAAGAACACGAAGTGCTGGTCGGACATGACCTTGCCGGTGGAGGCGAGCATCAGCGCGGACGCGTCGAGGTCGAAGTCCGCGCCGGTGGTGGCGCGGACGTCCCAGCCGAGGCCGACGGTGACCGCGGTGAGGTTGGGGGCGGCCTTCGTCAGCGAGACGTTGCCGCCCTTGGCGAGTGAAACCCCCATGTTCGGGCCACTCCCTTCCTGATGAGTCTGTATCTACTACATGCCGTGTCTACTACGGGCTGTGTCTACTACGGGCTGTGTCTTCTGCGTGCCGTGACTTCTGTGGAGGCCGTCAACCTCATCTAGAGGCACTCACTCCTAGAGGTTGACGCCGAAGTCCATCGCGATGCCGGCGAGCCCCGACGCGTACCCCTGGCCGACCGCGCGGAACTTCCACTCCGTCCCGGAACGGTACAGCTCGCCGAAGACCATCGCGGTCTCCATCGAGGCGTCCTCGGACAGGTCGTACCGGGCCATCTCCGCGCCGTCGCTCTGGTTCAGCACGCGGATGTAGGCGTTGCGGACCTGCCCGAAGTTCTGGCTGCGGCCGTCGGCCTCGTAGATCGACACGGCGAACGCCACCCGCTCGGCCGTCGCCGGCATCGCGCCAAAGTTGATCTTGAGCTGCTCGTCGTCGCCCTCGCCGGCGCCGGTGGTGTTGTCGCCGGTGTGCTCGACCGCGCCGTCCGGCGTCCGGAGGTTGTTGAAGAACACGAAGTGCTGGTCGGTGATGATCTTGCCGGAGCCGTCCAGCACCATCGCGGAGGCGTCCAGGTCGAAGTCGGTGCCGGTCGTGGTGCGCAGGTCCCAGCCAAGACCGACGGTTACCGCGGACAGGCCGGGGGCCTGCTTGGTGAGCGATACGTTGCCGCCCTTGCTGAGACTGACACCCACGATGGGCCTCCAAGATCGCATGCCGTTGTTTCGGACGCCGCCCCGGCGCCCAGCCTTTCCGACGTAGGAGCGATGCTATCCGTTCCAGTCGCGGCGGAGCATTAGCCGAGAACCAGCCCAATTCCCGATACACGGGACGGGTCGGGCGCGCAAAATCCGGGCCGTCTGCGCCAGACTGGGCAGGGACGGCCAGACTGAGCATTCACCGTCCGGCCTGTCCGCGGTGGCGTCGCCTGTGCGGGCAGACCGGGCAGAGTGTTCACTGGGCAGGGACGAGGGGAGGCAGCGTTGCGCGGAGCGGGCGACCAGCGCCGCCGTAACCGGGGGGCGCAGGCGGCCTCCGGGGCGATCGAGGCCAGGGAGGCGGCGTCGACCGCCTTCTACGACATGGACCAGGCGCAGAAGTACATCGACGGCCGCGTCACCGTGTTCGAGGACCTGGACGCCAAGGCCGCCGAGCCCGTCCGGCGGGAGTTCACGGGCCTGGCCGAGTCCGCCGACGCCGCCGCCGTCGCCTACATCTCCGTCCTGGACGCGCAC
Organism: Actinomadura soli; assembly: GCF_005889715.1. Taxonomy (GTDB): domain Bacteria; phylum Actinomycetota; class Actinomycetes; order Streptosporangiales; family Streptosporangiaceae; genus Spirillospora; species Spirillospora soli. Next base: position 3,476 of record NZ_VCKW01000244.1, on the reverse strand, counting down.
GACGTCGATGACCAGGACCGGACACCCGCCGAGTACGACGCCGCCCGCCGCGCGTTCGTCGCGTCCACCGAGCGGCTCCAGCACATCACCAGGAACCTGAACGGCTTCGCCGAGCGCCTCGCCCCGAAGATGGCGCGGCTGGAGGCCGCCCTCGACCAGCTCCCGCCCCGCCTGACCGCCGCCCGCGACGCCGTCGCCACCGCCGACGCCGCCATGGCCGCCGCGGTCCAGGCCGGGATGGACGCCTCCGACCCCGAGGCCGAGCTGGCCAAGGCGAAGGAGATCCTCGCCCAGCTCGGCTCGCAGGGGCTCGGCGGGCTCGGCCTGGACGGGGCGATCCGCAAGGCCGAGGAGGTCCGCGAGATCGCCGAGCGGGCGCACGAGGCCGCCGCGGAGCTGCCGCAGATGGCGCAGAAGGTCCGCAACTCGCTCGCGTCCGCCCGCACCCGCGTGGACGTCGTCGCGAACCGGGTGGGTCCGGTGAAGGAGGCGATGAAGGTCCTGCTCCGCGGCTACTCGCTGGCGTGCTGGCAGGACCTGAAGGGCGCGCCCGAGTCGATCGAGTCCGCCGTCACGCGGGCGCGGGAGCGGCTGAACGAGGCGTCCGCGCACACGTCCCGCGCCGAGTGGAAGCAGGCCCAGCAGGCGCTCACCGCCGCCCGCACCGAGCTGAACGCCGCCGACCGCCGCGCCGGGCAGGTCACCGGACGGGTCGACGAGCTGAGGGCCGTCGCCGCGGACCCGTCCAAGCCGGTGGAGCGCGTCCAGTTCGCCGTGCGGGACGCGCAGCGGCTCGCCATGGCCCAGCCGGGCGGGCCCGCGCCGCAGCACGTCCGGGTGCTCGACTCGCTGGTCGAACGGCTGGAGCGCGCTCCGTCCCGGCTCACCGGCTCCCACCCGGACTACTGGGCCTACCTGCAGGAACTGGAGTCCATCAAGACGGCCGCCGGCGACGTCGTCGCCCGCATCCGCGCGGAGCGCGCCGGCCAGGGCTAGCGGCGACCGGCCCGCTCACGAACGGCGGGGGCGGGTGCGGGTCAGCGGGGGCGGTCGTGGAGTCCCATCGTGAGGTTGCGGGCGACCATCGGGGGGCCGCCGGCCTGCGGGTCGCCGTACGGCGGGGGCTGCTTCTGCTGCTGAGGGTGCGGCGGCTGCTGCTGTTGCGCCTGGTCGCGCGGCTGTGCCTGCGCGGGCTCCGCCCAGACGGCCGTCCCGTAGGCGCAGACCTCAAGGCCGCCGCCGACCGCCGCCGTGTCGAACCGCATGCCGACCACTGTGTTCGCGCCCTTGCGGCGCGCCTCCTCGCCGAGCCGGTCCACCGCCTCGCGGCGGGCGGCGCCGAGCCCGGCCGCCGGCTGCTCCCCCGTCACCCGGAACGTGGCGCTGCTCCCGCCGTGCCCGGGCTGCGGCGCGGCGGCCTGGTCGGCCTGCACGGCCGAGCCGAGGACCTCACCGAGCACGCTCCTGATCTCGTACCCCGCCACGCCATCAGTCGTCACGATCAGCATGACCACCACGGTAAATCACCGTCCGGACGAAATGCGACGCAATGCCCTCAACAGTCACCCTCGACTCCGACGCCGGGCCACGCAGGCGACCGCCCTCCCGGCGGTTCGCCCGGGAGGGCGGTCGTCGTGTCGCTCTCGCGGTTCCGGCTCTTTCGTATCCGTCCGGCTGTCAGATCGGCTGTGTCGGCTCGGCCTGGCCCGTTCCGGCTTTCCGGGTCGGCCTCGCCGGGGCCTGCGTCAGTCCAGGTACTCGCGCAGCATCTGCGCGCGGGACGGGTGGCGCAGTTTCGCCAGGGTCTTCGACTCGATCTGGCGGATCCGCTCCCTCGTCACTCCGAACTCCCTGCCGACCTCCTCCAAAGTGCGCGGATGCCCGTCGGTCAGGCCGAAGCGCAGCTGGATGATGCGCTGCTCCCGTTCCGACAGCGTGCCCAGGATGTCCTCCAACTGATCCTGGAGAAGAATGAACGCCGCGGCCTCGATCGGCACGACGGCGTCCGCGTCCTCGATGAAGTCACCGAGATCGGAGTCTTCCTCACCGATCGGCGACTGCAGCGAGACCGGTTCCTGCGCTATCCGCTGGATCTCCACGACCCGGATGGGCGACAGCCCCATCTCCAGGCCGATCTCCTCGGGGCTCGGTTCACGGCCGAGGTCCTGGTGGAGCTGCCGCTGGACCCGGACCAGCTTGTTGATCGTCTCGACCATGTGCACGGGGATCCGGATCGTTCTGGCCTGGTCGGCGATCGCGCGGGTGATCGCCTGCCGGATCCACCAGGTGGCGTAGGTCGAGAACTTGAACCCCTTGGTGTAGTCGAACTTCTCGACCGCGCGGATCAGTCCGAGATTTCCCTCCTGAATCAGGTCGAGGAACAGCATTCCCCGGCCCACGTAGCGTTTCGCGATCGAGACCACCAACCGGAGGTTGGCCTCGATCAGGCGTTGCTTCGCCCGCGTGCCCTCGCGGGAGAGCTGTTCGAGGTCGAGCCGTTCACCGCGGGCGAGGACGGCGGTCTGCGCCATCTTCTCCTCGGCGAACAGTCCCGCCTCGATCGATTTCGCGAGTTCTACCTCATCTTCTGCCGTGAGAAGCGGTACGCGACCGATCTCTCTCAGGTAGATCCGAACCAGGTCGCTCGTCGGCGCCCGCTTGCCGAGGTCACCCTCGTCCGCTCGCGCGACGTCCTCGGTCTCCTGCTGAGACTCGAGAACCTCCACCCCCTGCTCTGCGAGCATCCGGACGACCCGTTCCAGCGAGTCGTCAGGCAAGTCCGAGCGATCGAGCGCGGCAGCAACGTCCTCGACGGTCACGCCGCCGCGTTCTCTACCACGTGCGACGAGGTCCGCCACCTGATCAACCGATGGCGCCTCGCTTGGCAGCACCGAAGGGCCCACCCAGACAGTTTGCGTCAAATGGGGGCAAGATCACAGGACCTATTTTGCGGTCTCTTGACTTACTGTGACCCGAGCCCTCGCTCCCGCAACACCCGTCTCTGCTGCTCAAGCGCAACAAGATCGCCGAAGAGCCGGTGATACTCCTCGGGCGATTCGACCGGATTCAGCCGCCCGAGTTTAGATTTGGCGTTGGCGATCATGCGGGTGAGCTGGCGTTCCTGTATTCGGGCCAGCAATTCAACGGCATATCGGTCACCCGAATCCTGCGCCGAGCGCGAAGGCTCGACCCCGAGCTTGGTGATCAGGTCTCTGACCTGGTCATCCGGGGCCCGCTCCAGAAGATGAGCGACCCATTCCGCGACGTTTCCCGCCGCGGCCACTCCGCCCGCGTCCGCGATGACCATGCGCACCGCGGCGTGCGGCGGCGCGATGAACGCGTCCGCCGGGACCTCGTCGAACGCCGGCCCCAGCACCGCCGGGCGCTGGACGGCCAGTTTCAGCAGCTCCCGCTCCCGCTGCACCTCCGGATCGCTCGGATCGAACGCCGGACGCCTGGCCCCCGCCCTGTCGGCC
>NZ_VCKW01000243.1 GCF_005889715.1 Actinomadura soli | reverse complement strand
GACCCCCCGCACCCCCCGGTTCGCTTCGCTCACGCCTGTTTCCTGCGGGGGGCCGACCCCCCGCACCCCCCGGTTCGCTTCGCTCACTCGACGCGCTCCCCGGTCAGCACCACGAACACGTCCTCCAGGTTGGCGGCGCGGCGGACGCCGTCCGGGCCCAGCTCGTCCTCCAGGGACGGCGGGATCGTCTCGGCCTTCAGCACCGACACCGAGGGGCCGGTGCGGCGCGTGGGCAGCCCGGCCCCCCTCGCCAGCCGCTCCACCTCCGTCAGCCGGTCGGGCGGCCCGTAGTGCTCGACGACCCGGTCGCCCGCGTGCTCGGCCACCAGCGCCGACGGGGAGCCCCGGGCGATGACGCGGCCGTGCGACATCAGCGCGCACTCGTCCGCCAGCCGCTCGGCCTCCTCGATGTAGTGCGTCGACATCAGGACGGTCGTGCCCCCGGCGCGCAACCCGTCGATCAGCCCCCACAGCTCCGCGCGCACCTGCGGGTCGAGGCCGACGGTCGGCTCGTCCAGCAGGACGAGGGCGGGCCGGTGCACCAGCCCGCGGGCGATCAGCAGCCGCCGCCGCATGCCGCCGGACAGGTCGTCCACCTTGGTGAGCTGCCGCTCGGTCAGGTGCGCGAGCGCCAGCGCGTCGTCCACCGCCTGCTTCCGTGCCCGGCGCGGCACCCGGTACAGGTGCGCGAACACCTCCAGGTTCTCGCGGGCGGTCAGCTCCTCGTCCAGGTTGTCCTGCTGCGGGACGACGCCCATCGCGGCCCGCGCGCGCTTGGAGTCCTGCGGGACGCGGAAGCCCAGCACGCGGATGCTGCCCTCGTTGGCGATCGCCTGCGCGGTCAGCATCTTCATCGTGGTCGACTTGCCGGCGCCGTTCGGGCCCAGCAGCCCCAGGCAGATGCCCGTGGGGACCTCCAGGTCGAGCCCGTCCACCGCGGTGAAGTCGCCGAAGCGCTTCACCACGCCGCGCAGGCTGATCGCCGCCGTGGCAGGGCTCCCCTGGGCAGCCGCGAGCTGCGCACGTTGCACGGTCATGCCTCTCACACTAGGGAAAAATTCGGACATAACCCCACTGGTTTTCCGCAGAGCGGAGCGGTCGCCTGCGGCTAACCTCATGGTGTGGACGTCCCCGACCGAGATGGTCAGCCGCGCCCTGCCGCCGAGAAACCGCGCCCAGCCGCCGCGAAGGCGACGAGCGTCCGCGACCTGCGCGCGTCCGACGCCGACCGGGAACGCGTCGCCGCCGTCCTCGGCGAGGCCTTCGCGGACGGGCGGCTCACCGCCGACGAGCACGCCGACCGCACCGAACGCGCCTACGCCGCCCGCACGCTGGGCGAACTCACCGGCCTCACCGGCGACCTCAGCCCCGAGGAGGCCCAGCCCATCCTCGTGGACGACCGTCCCGTCACGGTCTTCTTCGGCCGCACCCGCCGGGACGGGCGCTGGGTCGTCCCCGTGAAGCTCCCGCTGCTCGCCCTGTTCGGAACGGTCGAGCTGGACCTGCGCGAGGCCGTCCTGCAGCGCCGCCACATCGTGGTCGACTCGATGGTCCTCGGTGGCCGGATCCGGCTGCTCGTCCCCGACGGCGTCCGCGTGGACGTCACCGGACGCACCATCCTCAGCACCCGCGACCTGCGGGCCCGCCCAGTCGCCGACGGCCCCACCATCGAGGTCGGCGGCACGATGATCTTCGGCTCCGTCCGCGTCCGGGCGCCGAAGCGCACCCTGCGCGCACGCGTCCGTGACCGCTTCACCCGCGGCGGCTAGGCCCGCTACACCGCCGTGTCGAAGTTGATCGCGCTGTAGGCGCGGAGCTTGCTGAGCTGATGCTCGCTGTCGATCGTCCGGATCGTCCCGCTGCGGGAGCGCATGACCAGCGAATGCGTCACGGCCGTGCCCTTGCTGTAGCGGACGCCGTCGACCAGCTCCCCGTCGGTGATGCCGGTCGCGGCGAAGAACACGTCGTCCGAGGTCACCAGGTCGTCGGTCGTCAGCACCTTGCCCGGCTCGTGCCCGGCGCCGACGGCCCGCTGCCGCTCCTCGTCGTCCTGGGGCCACAGCCGTCCCTGGATCACGCCGCCCAGCGCCTTGATCGCGCACGCCGCGATGATGCCCTCCGGGGTGCCGCCGATGCCGAGCAGCATGTCGACGCCCGTCCCGGGGCGGCACGCCATGATCGCGCCGGCGACGTCACCATCCAGGATGAACTTGATCCGCGCCCCGGCCTCGCGGACCTCCTTGACGATGCCCTCGTGCCGCGGACGGTCCAGGATGCAGACGGTCACGTCGTGCGGCGACGAGCCCTTCGCGCGGGCGACCGCGCGGATGTTGTCGGCGATCGGACGCTCGATGTCGACGGCGCCCGCCGCCTCCGGGCCGGTGACCAGCTTCTCCATGTAGAACACCGCGGACGGGTCGAACATCGACCCGCGCGGCGCCACCGACAGCACCGCGATCGCGTTGTTCATGCCGAGCGCGGTCAGCCGCGTCCCGTCCACCGGGTCGACCGCGACGTCGCACTCGGCGCCGGAGCCGTCCCCGACCTCCTCGCCGTTGAACAGCATCGGCGCGTTGTCCTTCTCGCCCTCGCCGATCACCACGACGCCCTGCATGGACACGGTGTTGATCAGCTGGCGCATGGCGTTCACGGCGGCGCCGTCGGCGCCGTTCTTGTCCCCGCGGCCGACCCAGCGGGCCGCGGCCATGGCGGCGGCCTCGGTCACCCGGACCAGCTCCATCGCCAGGTTGCGGTCCGGGGCCTCGGGCTCGGTCGTGAGCGGAGAGGAAACGGTGGTCTCATCGGACATGGCGGCCCAGCCCTTCGGTCGGCGCGACCCGGCGGTCGGTGTTGCCCGGATTCTCCGTGGACCGGATGCCCGGCCACAAATTGGACCAGACCAGCCGGGGTCACGGAGCGTACCGGCGCGTCCGGCGCGGCGGGGGGATTCGGCGGCCGTGCCGGCAAGGGATCGTTTCCCCCTGGGAGAGGGCGTAATCTCAGGCGACATGAGCAGCCACATCGACGTCCCGTCCGGCGAGGTGACCCCGAACGGCGAGACGGGGACCGCCGGCGCCCCCGCGCGCACGTCCGACCGCGGGGCCGCGACCCGCGGCGCATTGCTGGCCGCTGCGCGGGACGTCTTCTGCGAGTCGGGCTTCGCCCAGGCCGCGGTGACCGACATCGTCGCCAAGGCGGGCGCGAGCGTCGGCAGCCTGTACCACCACTTCAGCGGCAAGGCCGACCTGTACCTGACGCTGTTCGAGGAGTTCCAGGTCGGCCAGCAGGAGCGCACCCGCAAGGCGATCAACGCCGTCCGGGAGGCGGGCGAGACCGACCCGATGCGGCAGTTCATCGCGGGCGCGGGCGCCTACCTCGACGGCTGCCTGGCGGAGCGCGACGTCTCCCGGCTGTTCATCTCCGGCGACGGCCCGCCCGGCTTCGACCGCGTCATGCGGCAGCGGCTCGGCAAGTGGGCGCGCCGCAGCGCCGCGCTGTTCCACACCTCCGACGGGGGCGTGGACGAGGCCCTGGTCGTGGTGCTGACCGGCGCGATGGCGGGCGCGGTGTCGGAGATCTCCCTCATGGACGACGAGGACGCCGCCCGCAGGCTCGCCGACGAGATCATGGCCATCGTCGGCACCATCACCAACCCCGGTACGGGGCAGCGCTGACCGTGCGGGATCCTGGAGGGGTGACCGAAGAGGACGCATCCGAAAGCCCCGCAGGAACGGCCCCCACCGAAACGGCTCCCGGCGGGCGGCCCGTGGTCGAGGTGAGCCCCGCCGTGCACAAGCGGCTGACCACGGGGCTCGGCGGCTTCTCCATGGCGATGGCCGCGTGCCTGCTGGTCGTCCTGGCGATCTACCTCATCACGCCCCGCAGCAACGAGGAGATCCTGCCGACCGTCGACTACGGCTCGCAGCTGTGGGCGATGCGCAACGACGCGCCGTTCACCTCGTACGCGCCGGAGGGCCTCCCGGCCCGGTGGCGTCCGACCAGCTCCCGGCTGAGCGGCATGGGTACCGACGGCAAGAAGCCCGTCGCCTGGCATCTGGGGTTCGTGACCCCCGGCGACGAGTACGCGGCGCTGGAGCAGAGCAACGAGAAGGCCTCCGAGTACGTCCCGCGCATGACCAACAGCAGCAAGCCGGTCGGGACGCAGCAGGTCAACGGCGTCGCCTGGACGAAGTACCACCGCAAGGACAAGAAGGCGAACTCCCTGGCCCGCACCCTTCCGGACGGCGTGAGCCTCGTCGTGACCGGCACCGCGTCCTACGAGGAGCTGGCGATCCTGGCCGCGTCGCTCAAGCCGCAGAGCAAGAAGGACGCGGGCCTGACCCCTTCGGCGACCCCCACAACCGGCCCCTGATCCTCAGAAGGGCGCGGCGGCCTCGCCGTTCTCGGGCCTGTCGAGCGCGGCCGCCAGCCGGGCCCGCGCGCCTTCGAGCCACTCCTCGCAGATCGCGGCGAGCCTCTCGCCCCGCTCCCACAGGGTGAGCGACTCCTCCAGCGTCAGCCCGCCGGCCTCCAACCGCTTGACGACGTCCGCCAGCTCGTCGCGCGCCTGCTCGTACGACGGCTTCTCCGCCGTCCCCTTCTCGTCCGCCACCTGCCCCACCTTAGGGCTCTCCCCGCTCTACCACGGTCACGCCGAGACTGCCGCGGGCCAGCCGGACCCGGAGCCGCTCGCCGTCCTCGACCACCGCCGACTCCCGCACGACCGCCCCGCCCTCCCGCTGGACGATCGCGTACCCGCGCTCCAGCGTCGCGGCGGGGGAGAGGGCCAGCAGCCGGGCGCGGGTGTGCGACAGCTCGTCCCCGGCCCGGTCCAGCGCGCCGGACAGGCACCGCCGCGACCGGTCGCGCAACGCCATGACCTGCTCGGACTGCCGTTCGATCTCCCGCACCGGGTCGGCCAGCGCGGGCCGCGACCTGATCGCCCGCAGCCAGGCCAGCTCCCGCTCCACGCCGCCCGCCAGGCAGCGCCGCCCCCGGTCGCGGAGCTGCCGGACGAGCTGGAGCTGCTCCCGCACGTCCGGGACGGCCTTCTTCGCCGCGTCCGTCGGGGTCGAGGCCCGCACGTCCGCGACCAGGTCGAGAAGCGGGGCGTCCTGCTCGTGCCCGATCGCGCTGACCACGGGCGTGCGGGCCGCGGAGACCGCGCGGACGAGCGCCTCGTCGGAGAACGGCAGCAGGTCTTCCATCGCGCCGCCGCCCCGCGCGATGATGATCACATCGATCCCGGGATCGGCGTCGAGCGCGTTCAGCGCCTCCATGACCTCGCCGACCGCGTACGGGCCCTGCACCGCGGTGTTCTCCACCCGGAACTCCACCGCCGGCCACCGCCGCCGCGCGTTCTGCAGGACGTCGTGCTCGGCGTCGGAGTCGCGCCCGCAGATCAGCCCGATCTTGCCTGGCAGGAACGGGAGCGGTCGCTTGCGCTCCGGCCGGAACAGGCCCTCGGCGGCCAGCACTCGCTTGAGCCGCTCCAGCCGGGCGAGCAGCTCGCCGACGCCGACCGGCCGGATCTCCAGGACGCTGAGCGAGAACGTCCCGCGGTTGATCCAGAAGTCGGGCTTGGCGTGGACGACGACGCGCGCCCCGTCCGTCACCGCGGGCCCCGCGGCCTCGAACACGGCGCGCGGCCCGACGACCCGCACCGACATGTTCGCCACCGGGTCGCGGAGCGTCATGTAGACCGTCCCGCCGCGGGCGTTGAGGTCGGTGATCTGGCCCTCCACCCAGATCCGGCCGAGCCGCCCGATCCAGCCGCTCACCGCCTGCAGGACCGTCCGCACCGGGACGGGGGATTCGGCCGTGGTCTCCATCGCCATGCCGGAAGCCTACGGGGCGCCGAGCAGTTCAACCTGCGCCTGCGCCACGTCGTGCTGATGCTCCGGCGGGCCGGGGCCGACCAGCCGGTCACGTCCTCGACAAGCTCCTCGGCGCGTCCGGGACGCGCGCTCCCTGACCCCGAGACGGAGGTATCCGTGCACGCGAGGCCCCCGGCGGCCCCGAAGGGCGGCATCCTGAGGCGCCCATGTCGGTGTGGGCGACCGCCTTCGCGGCGGTCGTCGCGTTCATGCGCGTGATTCAGCTGGTGCCGTTGAGCTTGGCTATGCGTCGTTCGTACATGCCTATGACGTCCTCACGGGCGGCGTGCTCACGCTCGTACTCGCGCAGCAGCTTCACCTGGTCAACGGACAGGCCGCGCAAGCGCGCGCGGAGCTGAGGCAGGGACGCGTTGTCGTAGTCGGGCACCGGCAGGTCAGCCGACTTGGCCGAGGGTTCGGCCGCAGGCTTGGCGGCCTTCGGGCTCGGCGCGGGCTTGGCCTGCGGCGCGGGCTCCGGCTTCGGCTCGGACGGCTCGGGCTTCGGCGCGGGCTCGGCGACGGGCTTCGCCTTCGCCTTCTCCGCCTGGGCCGACTTGTGGTGCCTGCCCAGCGCGCCCGGCCTCGCGGGCTTCGGCGGCGCCCCCGGGCGGGCGTGCTTCGGCGTGTGCCCCGTCCCGGCGCCCGGCTTGCCGATCGAGATCTCCTCGGCGGCGGCCGTTCCGGCGGCGCCGTTCCCCGCGGCGGCCCTTCCCGCGGCGGGCCTCGGGCGGGCCGGGGGCTCGGCCACCCGGGCGCGGCGGACGGGCTCGTCCTCGCGCTCCCCGGCACGGGCCGGCTCCCCGGCACGGGCCGGCTCCTCGCCGCGGACGCGCTCCACCACGTGTCCGACGACCTTCCCGGCCGTGCCCTGGACGTCGTCGCGCAGCCGCCCGAGCACCGGCTTCACGCCGCCGCCCTCGGTGATCTCCTTGTAGTCCCTGGTCATCCGGTCGCCGAGGAGCAGCGCCCGGCCGACGCCGAACATGGCCAGCCGGACGGCGTGCAGCGGAAGGTCGCGGACCTGTTCGCCCACCGTGTCCTGCACCTGCTGCCTGAGGCGGCGCGGCGATCTCGTCATCGTCTTTCCTCTTCCTTGCCGACGTGAACACCGAATCGGGTCGTACGGCAGTGGCTTGTCGAATGTCACTCTGCCCCATGGGCGCGATCGTGGTCACCCCGGGTTAATGGATTTCTGTCCAAAAGCGGCGTGCGGTGGGTCACGTCGCCGTCACTCGTACGATAGACGCATGACCGCGAACACGAAGCGCCGTGTCCTGCTCGCCAAGCCGCGTGGTTACTGCGCGGGCGTCGACCGCGCCGTGCAGGCGGTCGAGATCGCACTGGAGAAGTACGGGGCGCCGATCTACGTCCGGAAGCAGATCGTCCACAACGTCCACGTCGTCAAGACGCTGGAGGAGCGCGGCGCGATCTTCGTGGACGAGACCGAGGAGGTCCCCGAGGGCGCCATCGTGGTCTTCTCCGCGCACGGCGTCGCGCCCGTCGTGCACGAGGAGGCCAAGGGCCTGAACCTGCGCACCATCGACGCGACGTGCCCGCTGGTCACCAAGGTCCACAAGGAGGCCGTGCGGTTCGCCGCCGAGGACTACGACATCCTCCTGATCGGGCACGAGGGCCACGAGGAGGTCATCGGCACGACCGGCGAGGCGCCCGACCACGTCCACCTCGTGGACGGTCCCGGCGACGTCGCCCGCGTCACCGTCCGCGACCCGGAGAAGGTCGCGTGGCTGTCGCAGACCACCCTGTCGGTGGACGAGACCATCGCCACCGTCGAGAAGCTGCGCGAGCGGTTCCCCAAGCTGATGGACCCGCCGTCCGACGACATCTGCTACGCCACGCAGAACCGGCAGGTCGCGGTGAAGGAGATGGCGGCGCGGGCCCAGCTCGTGATCGTGGTCGGCTCGACGAACTCGTCCAACTCCGTCCGGCTGGTCGAGGTCGCCAAGGAGCACGGCGCCGACGACGCCCGCCTCGTCGACTACGCCGAGCACATCGACCCGGCCTGGCTGGAGGGCGTCGCCACGGTCGGCGTCACCAGCGGCGCGTCCGTCCCGGACGAGCTGGTCCAGGAGGTCCTGGCGTGGCTGTACGAGCGCGGCTTCGGCGAGGCGGAGGAGATCGAGTCCGTGGAGGAGAGCATGCGCTTCTCGCTCCCGAAGGAACTTCGCAAGGACCTCCGCAAGAGCCTCCCCATCACGCCCGTCTGAGCCCGGGTCGGGTCCGCTAGTCCACGTCGCCGTGGTGCAGGCGGCGTTCCCGCGTCGTGGCGGGTGACTCGTCCCACCGGACGGGGTTCTCGTTCTCCTCCTTCTCGAAGAGCCGGACCCCGGCGAGCTTGTCCCGTAGCTCCCTGACGTTCGTCCTGAGCCCGCGGGCGAGGCAGATGACCACCACCAGCACCGTGCCGAAGAACAGCCACGGCGCGGTGGACGCGAGCGCGGTGAGGACGCCGACGGTCACCGCGCGCAGCAGCGACCCGTCGCCGAGCGCGGTGGCGAGGACGACCGTGAACGTGGCGGCGAGGAACACCAGCGGCGGGCTGACGACCAGCGTGAGCAGATCGGCCGGGCGCGTGGCGAACGCGGCGAGGGCGCAACCGGCGGCGAACCCGCCGCCGGCGAGCAGCGGCACGCCGAACCAGCGCGACAGCAGCCCGCACACGACGCCCGCCCCGAACATGACGACGATGCCGCCGCGCCCGGTGAGGCTGATCGGGCCGCCGGACGAGGTGGCCGGGCGCCTGCGTCCGGAGGAGCCGCCGCGCTCACGTCCCACTGGACCCTCCAGGGCCGGCGAGGCGCCGCCCGGCGCGTCGCGTACCGTCATGACCTCATCGCCACCCCTCGCCGGTGGAGGGACGCCCTCCCATGCCCCCAGGTCCGCCTCGCTCATGGGTGTTCCGCCGATCACTCTGGTCGGGGATGGCCCGTCCGCCGAAACCTATCGGTTCCGCGGCCGATCCAGGCTGGGACCATTCCTCATCGGGCATCTGGTCGTCCTTAATGTCCGCGTCCTCCATGGCGCCCGCGTCCTTCATGGCGTCGAACGGCTCGTCATGTGCGGTGAGTTCCGCGGCGGAGAGCGAGCGCGGGCTCTCCTCGACGGGACGGGCGCCGTCCAGGTCGTCGTCGACCACGCCCAGCTCGTTCAGCTTGCGGGCGCTGACCAGCACGCGCGTCTCCAGCGTCCCGATCGTCCGGTTGTAGGACTTGATGGCGCCGGTCAGCGCGCGGCCCAGCTCGTCCACGTGCTGCCCCATCGTCCCGAGGCGCTCGTACAGTTCCTTGCCGAGGTCGAAGACCGCGCGGGCGTTCCGCGAGAGGGCGGCCTGCTGCCATGCGTAGGCCGCCGTCCGCAGCATGGTGATGAGGGTCGTCGGCGTGGCGATGTGCACGCGCCGCCGTATGGCGTGCTCCAGCAGACCCGGGTCGCGGTCGAGCGCGGGCGCCAGGAACGCCTCGCCCGGAATGAACAGGACGACGAATTCCGGCGCCGGGCTGAACGCCTGCCAGTACGACTTCGCCGCCAGCCGGTCGACATGGTCGCGCAGATGCCGGGCGTGCGCGTCCAGCCGTACCTGATCGCCTGTTTCCGCGGCCTGGAGGTACGCCGCCAAGGAGACCTTGGAATCGACGACGATGCTCTTACCGCCGACCAGCCGTACCACCATGTCGGGACGGACCGTCCCGTCGACGGTGACGGCACTGGCCTGCTCGTCGAAATCGCAGTGGTGCGCCATCCCGGCGAGCTCCACGACGCGGCGGAGCTGGAGCTCGCCCCACCGTCCGCGCGCCTCGGGCCGCTGCAGCGCCCGGACGAGCGACTGCGTCTCGCGGCGCAGCTGGTCGGAGCTCTGCCGGACGAAGTCGACCTGCTTGGCCAGCATCGCGTGCGACTCGCGGCGGCCCGTCTCGACCTCGCGGAGCTGCTCCTCCACCTTCGCGAGGGTCTCCTTCAGCGGCGCGACCAGGTGCTCGACGGCCTGCTGCCGCCGCTGCAGCTCACCGGCCGCCTCGACGCCCGCCGCCTTGAGCCGCGCGTCGGCCAGCTCCAGGAACCGCTGGTTGCTCGCGTCCAGCGCCTTAGCGGACAGGTTCTCGAAGTGCTCGGCCATCCGCTCCTCGGCGTAGGCGAGCTTCTCCTCGGCCGCCCTCGCCCGCGCGATCAGCGCCCCCTGCCGGCTCGTCGCGAGCGCGTACCCCACGACGACGCCGAACACGGCGCCGACGAGGAGCCCGGCGAACAGCGCGACGTCCATTGGCTCATCGTGGCAGCGCGCCCGCGAACGACGACCGCGACGCGCCGTGACCCCCGCCGTCCCCGGACATTTGGCCCAACGTTCACCAACCCGCGGGCCCCTGGATCATCTGGGCAGCCCAAGCGGTGGCCGGACGTCCGTAAACTTGACCGCCGTGAGCCTCTCCATCGGAATCGCCGGGCTGCCCAACGTCGGCAAGTCCACGCTGTTCAACGCGCTGACCAAGAACGACGCGCTGGCCGCCAACTACCCGTTCGCGACCATCGAGCCGAACGTCGGCGTGGTCGGCGTGCCCGACCCGCGGCTGGCCGTGCTGGCGGAGATCTTCGGCTCGCAGAAGATCATCCCGGCGACGATGGAGTTCGTGGACATCGCCGGCATCGTCAAGGGCGCGTCCGAGGGGCAGGGGCTCGGCAACAAGTTCCTCGCCAACATCCGGGAGACCAACGCGATCTGCCAGGTCATCCGCGCCTTCGAGGACCCGGACGTCACGCATGTGGACGGCGACGTCGCCCCGTCCCGCGACATCGAGACGATCAACACCGAGCTGATCCTGGCCGACCTCCAGACGATCGAGAAGGCGCTGCCGCGCCTCGACAAGGAGGCCCGCACCAGGAAGGACAAGGAGAAGCTCGCCGTCGTCGACGCCGTCAACGCCGCGCAGAAGCTCCTGGACGACGGCGTCACGCTGTTCGCGGGCGCCGCGGCCGCCGGGATCGACCTGACGCTCCTGCGCGACCTGCACCTGCTCACCGCCAAGCCGTTCCTCTACGTCTTCAACCTCGACGAGAGCGAGCTGACCGACGAGGCTCTGCGCGCGCGCCTGCGCTCCCTGGTCGCCCCCGCCGAGGCGATCTTCCTGGACGCCAAGATCGAGGCGGAGCTGATCGAGCTGCCGGACGACGAGGCGCTCGAACTGCTGCAGGGCATGGGCCAGGAGGAGTCGGGCCTGTCGCAGCTCGTCCGGATCGGGTTCGCCACCCTCGGCCTGCAGACGTACCTGACGGCGGGCCCCAAGGAGTCGCGGGCCTGGACGATCCGCACGGGCGCCACCGCGCCGGAGGCGGCCGGGGTCATCCACACCGACTTCCAGCGCGGCTTCATCAAGGCCGAGATCGTCTCGTACGACGACCTCACCGCCGCCGGGTCCATGGCCGCCGCCCGCACCGCGGGCAAGGTCCGCATGGAGGGCAAGGACTACGTCATGCAGGACGGCGACGTCGTCGAGTTCCGCTTCAACGTCTGACCTGTATGTGAACAGGCGCGTGACCTGTGTGACTTTGACAACAGCGGGGCCCCGCGAAGTCTCCTGGGGCCGATGAGGCCCGTGGGTCCCGAGCGTCGCCTGAGCTGGGCGTTTTGATGGTAGACGTCCCGAAAACGACACTTTGCCGGGTTCCTGGGGAACGGATTGCGGTCGGGGCCGTCACCAGGTAACCAAGCAACTCCCGACACGCGGTGCTTGTCCGGATCCTGGACCTGCGCACCGTTCGGAGCCTTGGATAGGGGATCGTCACCGTTTGGCAATCTTCCCCGTTCCTGCTGAGGTGGATTGCATTATCCACAACCGCGCGGCGGGGCTGTGCTTCACTGCGATGCGCTGGAACAATTGACGCTCGTGGTTACGCTGGGCCCGGGGTGGGTTCAGAAAGGCCACCGGGCAACACGACCAGGCACACAGGACCGCGCCGACCGGGGGCGAGGCGCGAGCGGAGGCAGGATGGCTCGCAGGTCGGCCGTGGGACGCGGCCGTGACACCGCCGTCGTCGACGAGACGGCGACGCCCGGCCGGGCGCTCGCGTCGTCCGCCGACCCGTGGGGCCTGCCCCCCGGCGGCCGGGCCAACCGCAGGCGCGGCGGCCGCGGAGGCGGCGGCGACGGCCCCCGCGGCGGCCGCTGGGGCGGATCCGGCGGACGCTGGTGGGTCTGGGCCGGACGCGCCGTGCTCTGGGCCCTCATCCTCGTCATCCTCGTCAACGGCGTCCGCGCCCCGTTCGAGCGCTTCACCGCCGAGGAGGATCCCGCGGCCCCGGCCACCGGTCCCAAGCCCACGAGGGGCACCGGGTTCCCCAGCAGCGCCGCGGGCGCGTTCGCCCTCCAGTTCGCCAACGTCTATCTCAACTACGACCAGAAGACCGCCCCCGCCCGCGAGACCCAGCTGCGGACCTTCCTGCCCGAGGGCGCCGATCCCCAATTCGGCTGGAACGGCGCCGGCAAGATGCAGGTGCAGTCCGTCCAGGTCGCCGGAGTGGACGCCCGCGACGCCAACAACGCGACCGTCACGCTGCTCGCCCGCACCGCCGACAAGTGGCTCCGCCTCGCCGTTCCCGTCTACGCCGACCGGAACGGCTCCCTGGTCGTGTCCGCACGTCCCGCCCTCCT
>NZ_VCKW01000242.1 GCF_005889715.1 Actinomadura soli | reverse complement strand
GAACCCGCGCTCGGCCGTCCCACCGAACCCGCGCTCGGCCGCCCCACGGAACCCGCGCTCGGCCGCCCCACGGAACCCGCGCTCGGCCGTCCCACCGAGACCGAACCGCCGCGACAGGACGCCCCCGCCGAGGCCCTGCTCCACCTGATCGGCGGGGACCCGGCGCGGGCGCGCACTCTCCTCGACGAGGGCCACCGCGCGTCCTCGACCGCCGGGAATCGCCCGGCCGCGGCGTTGTGGGCGGCGTTGCGCGGTGCCGTCGCCGCCGTCCAGGGCGAGGTCACGATCGCCGACGGATCCCTCCGCGAGGCGATCGCGACCTTCGAGGACGAGGACCGGTTCCAGCTCACGGCCGTCCTCGCCGCCACACTCGCCGCCGTCTCAGCCCTCCGCGGCGACACCGCCGAGGCTGACCGCTGGCTGGCACGAGCCGGACGCCACCGCACCCACCGCCTGTTCGAGCCGTGGACGCGACTCTGCCGAGCCTGGACCATCGCCGCGCACGGATCCACGACCGACGCCGTGACCACCGCCCAAGACGCAGCCGACCTGGCACGCTCGCACGACCTGCCCGTCCTGGAAGCCGTGGCCCTATACGACACGGTGCGCCTCAGCAACGGCGACCGTGCGAAATCCCTGCACGCCCGCCTCGCCGACCTGGCCACGGAGACCAACGCCCCACTGATCCCACTCCTAGCGGACGCCGCAGCAGCCCTAGCCCACGCCGACCGCGAGGCCCTATGCCTGACCGCCGACGCCCTCGCCGCCCGCGGCCACCACCTACTCGCCTGCGAAGCAGCATTCGCAGCAGCCCGCGTCGCCGCCACCACAACCGACCGAGGCGCGACCGTCGTCGCCATGGAGCACGCCCTGGAACTGCGAAGCCGCTGCCCCGACGCCCGGACACCACTACTCTCCGCCGACGGCGTCACAAACCACCTGACCCGCCGCGAACGCGAGGTCGTCCTGCTGGCCACCCGCCACACCAGCCGCCAGATCGCACAACGGCTCGGCCTGTCGGTCAACACCGTCAACAACTACCTGGCCCGCTGCTACACCAAACTGGGCGTCACCGGCCGAACCGGCCTACGCACCCTCCTGAAAAACCACCCGACCAGCCTGTGACCAGGCCGTGCCGGTCACCGTCGGAGATAGCCCCGCAGCGCGGCAATACACGCAGTCCGGCGGGTGACGTCCCGGGGGAAGCGACGGCGACATTCGTCCCGAACCCACCCCGGCGCCCGCCGCACCTTGCGCGGCCGCTGAACCGGCGAGTCAGCCCGCCGCGACGACGCCCGCTTCGGAGGACGCACCCCCGAAGACTCCCGCTTCCCGGAAGCCACGGTCCGGTCAGGCGCCGACCGTCCGCGCCGACCCTGCTCCTTCGTATCCTTCCGAGAACCAGGCTCCCTAGTAACCCGACTCTGCCATGACGAGCCCTGATCGCCCTGCTGCCCACTACCAGCCCCGGTAGCCATCCGAGCAGGCCGCGGCGACGCCAGCTGCGATGCGCCACCAAACTGGAGCGCGACCGCCGTACCGAGAGACGCCAACAGAACACTGACCAGAGACGCCACCAAGCGGAAGGAGCGACGCCGCTGCCGACGACGAGGCCGGACGCGCCACGGCTCGTCAACCTCAGGCGGCACACCCGCTCCCAGCCCTGAAGGCGAGTCATCGGTCACCACCCATGGCTACCAAGAGTGCCCACCCCGCTACAACCAGACTCGCCCACCAGCACCCCAGAACCGCCGAGCACAAAGATGACCTCGACACCCGAACGCGTTGCGCTTCTAGGGTCGGCAGCGTCGTCACTCCCGGCGGACAGGACGGAGTCATACTCAGAGATCGCGACGTGCCCGAGGAGCCAATGGGAGCGTCAGTCCCACCAGAACTCCCACACGTGGTTGCCCACCAGGCCGGCGGCGTAGTCGGCGAAGGGTGTGAACTCGCGCATGGTGTCGGTGCCGGTGAGAAAGTGTTCCAAAGCGATGTGCGCGGCATGTTCCGTGGTGACCGGCGGGCGGGCGACCGACACCCACATCCGAGACCCCTGCAAGACGACGACGCGGGCCCCGAACCGGTCCTCCCAACTGCGTAGCAGCGCACACAGCCGATCGAGTGAGGTCTCCGCCTGCCACCCGATGACGATAGGGACATCGGCGCTCCGCCCGACTGGCGCCAGCACCAAATGGCAGTCGTCAAGCCCGTGATGCTCCTCCAGCAAACGGCTCACTACGCTGGCCGCGGCCTCCTCCGGCCCTGGCAATGCCGGATCTGCGGGGACTCCGTGAGCCAGGCCGGGCCATCCCGTAAAGGTCGGCTTCAGATCACCGTGGTCGCCGTCGGGGAATCGGTGGTCGAACTCCTCGAACCTGACGCGCTCAGCCCGCCAGGCGTCCTCCAGATCCGTGTCCAGATCCGTCGTCGCGACGCCTCCCAGAGACCAGGTCCCCTCTTCGACCAAAGGCCAGGAGAACAGCACTGGATAAAGCCCGGTAATACCCCACTCTGCCTGGCACTGCGCCCACAGTTCGGTGGGCTCACCGATCGCCCTATCGGAAACCCAAACCTGCCGACCAGACCTGCCGACCGTCCGCCCCTGGGGCAGCTTTCGAGACGCCATACCGGCTTCTTACCTCATCGCCGAATCACAGTCCGGGAAAGCCGCAGTTCACCCGGTGGACTCCGAGTTGCGACCCCCGCAGGGGCGATGAGGACCGGATCGGAAACCCGCTTCGTCCTTCTGGACTTCGCGAAGTTGCGACCCCTCTTAGGGGCGATGAGGACCCGTGGGCCACGTCGTCAGGCTCGGCACCAACACCGTGTTGCGAACCCTCGTAGGGGCGATGCGGACGCGGTCGTCGTACGGCAACCTGGACGACGCCGAGCGGTTGCGAACCCTCGTAGGGGCGATGAGGACGAGGACAGCGACGGATCGCGCGTCCACATATTTGAGTTGCGAACCCTCGTAGGGGCGATGAGGACCACCGAAGGTGCACGTCGGAATGTCCTGGACATCTAGGCGTTGCGAACCCTCGTAGGGGCGATGAGGACCCGGATGCCCTCGCACGTCTCAGACGCCAGCAGGTCCTTCACGGTTGCGAACCCTCGTAGGGGCGATGAGGACCCCACGGTAAAACCGCAGGTCCGCGAGGGCAAGGCGGCTACCTGGGAGTCGCCCTTTGCAGCGAACCTCCGGTTGTGCAGAGGAGCCCGGCGTGTCGCTGAAACCATCTTGATCAACTTTGGGTCGACGCACGGCTGAGGAGGCTACAAGATGTCGGTGGGGGCTGGCTCGGCAGCGCCACCGGTTGGGCGAGCGGGCGTTGTTCCAAGCGGAACGTATAAACGATGACGTTGTCATAGCTAGGATCCAGAAGACTTTCGACCTCCGCCTGGAATCGGCGCAGTGGAGGTTCGCGCAACGAGGTGACGACGACGGCGATTGTGAGGGCCAGGGGCCTCATCGGCCCTTACGAGGGTTCGCAACCGGCCGCGGTTGTACCAGCACCACAAGTCACCGATAGTCCTCATCGCCCCTGCGAGGGGTCGCAACATGAGCTCCTCGATCTCGTTCGGCTGGTGCTTCTGCAGTCCTCATCGCCCTTGCGAGGGGTCGCAATAAGCCGATGCTGGCGAACAAGGACAACTTCTCGTCATGCCAGGCCGCTCGCACGGCGTTCTCTTACTGACTGTATCCCCTATTGCCGGTTCGACCTTGAGCGCCTCGGGCGCGCTGTCGGCATCCAAGACTAGGTGGATCCTTTCCCAGTCGCCTTCGTGGTTGTTGTTGTAATCGTGGAAGAACCAGTCCTGCCAGCCGACTTCCGGGATGGCCTACGGCTTTCAAGCAGCCGCGTAGCCGTGCCCCCGAAAGAAATCGGCGCGTAGCGTGAACGGAACGCTGGCGGCGCGGGCGGTTCGCAGTGCGTGGGGATCAGAACGGGCTGGGTGGACGGGCCTGCTCCGCCCCGTCGGCGAAGAATGGGCTGGCCGGACGGGCCTGCTGCACCCCGTCAACGAAGATGTCGACCTTCTCGCTGTAGAAGCAGACCAGCCCGGCGATCTTGCGGCTCTCGTCCAGGGGAGCCGGATACGACCACGCCAGATCCTCATGAACCTTGCCGCCGACCAGGACCGACCAGTACTCCGCGGTTCCCTTGTACGGGCAGCGGGTCACCGTGTCGGTGCGTTCGAGCAGGTCCATACGGACATGCGGCTTGGGCACGTAGTAGCGCACCGGCAGTCCCGTCTCGAACAGCAGCCTCGGGCTGGACGACTCCGCGACCGTCACCCCGTCCACCTCAACCCGGACCTCCCGTGACGCCGCCAACACATCAACGCGTGCATAAGGGCTCCGCGGATGGACGAAGACCTCCTCGTCCTCCTCGAACCAGGCGTCCATCGCGTCCCACTTCAGGCGGACGAGCCCGCGAAGCTCCTCGATGGGCGAGTCGGCATACCGGACCGCGGCGCCTGGCCGCTGCGTGCCCTCCACCTTCACCGTGTAGGCCGTCGCGTCACCCCGGCTCGGTGAACGCTCGCCCGGGCCGTCCTCGACGAGTTCGGCCCGCACGTCATCCATGGGGACGTAATAGGCCGGGTAGTACGGGTTCTCCCAGACCAGGACCGGCCTGGCAGTGTCGGCCACCAGGTGACCGCCGAGGTATACCCGGACACGCTTACCGCTCTGCACGATCTGAACGCCGGTCTCCCGCGATGAGCTCATGCCACCACAACCCCCTCACTCCCGACCTATTTCCCTTCGCTCTCAGTCTGCCTCACCGTTGACGATCAGCGAGCCCCGCTCCATCAATGGCGCCGGCACTCTCGAGCTCTAGGCAAGCGGTCCATCTCGAATGGTTGCGCACCGGCAACCGGCCACGACCGGTCAGGAGTACGGCAAAGTGATCGGTGCCGTCGTTGAAGCGGCTCGTAACATCGGCGATGGACACCACCCGGGAACTGGCGGCGTTCTTACGTGCCCGCCGGGAACCGCCTCACTCCGGCCGACATCCGCCTGCCCGCGTCCGAGCGGCCACGGCGCACCCCCGGCCCCCGGCCTGCGCCGTGAGGAGGTCGCCGAGCTTGCGGCGCCAGCGTCGGCTACGTGGACCGCCTGGATCAGGGCCGGGGCTTTCGCCCTTCCCGAGCGTGCTGGACGTGCTCCAGCTGTTGCTGGAGTTCCTCCCGGCGGAGCCAAGAAGAACCTGTCGGTCGCCCAGGCCAAGACCCTGCTGGCCACCGTCCGGCCCCGCGATGCCGTCGGCAAGGCATGACGCCGCCTCGCGGCAGACCTGATCAGCGACCTTGAACGCGTCTACCGACGCTCCAAGGACGCCGACAACAGCTCAAGGAACTGGTCGCCGTCACTGGCACCACCCTGATGGAACCCACACGGCATCGATCCGTCTTGCGCCGCACGCCCGCTGGTGGGAGTCGGCGACATCTCGGTTCCCCAGCAGAGCACGCTTCGCCTCCTGGAAAGGCGCCGCGCCCGTCGACGCATCCTCCGGCGACAAGGTCCGACACCGGCTGTCGCGGGCGGGCAACCAGTAGATCAACCGCGTGCTGCCATCATGGCCACCGTCCAGCTCCGCCCCGACCCCCGGGCCGCGCCTACGTCGACCGCAAGACCGCCGCGGGCAAACGTTGATGGAAGCAAGGCGTCCCTCCAACGCAGCCTGTCCGACATGGTCTACCGGCGCATGCTCGACGACGCCCTCAGGCAGACGATGACGGGCCCGGAAGGGTGGTACCGGGCGCGACTGCCGACTCCAGCGTGGCCAGCTCACATCCCCACGCCGACACCTCGGACAAGCCACTACTCGAACCCGCCACCGCACAGCCTACGACCACCTTCAGTACCGCTTCTCGACGCAGAGAGCGCCAGAAGAGTGCGCCTGGCGTCGGGAAAAAAGAATCATCTCATCCGAGATGATCCACTAAATGTCCGCATCTGGCCTATTGGCACCTAAGTCTTGTGATGTTGTGGCGCACTGCGGAATATCTACTTTCGTGGGCTGAGCGGAGTATGCCCATAGCCCCATAGATGAAATGACGGCTACCGCGGACTCTCCATGAGAGGTATGCGTGATCGCAATGCAGTGCTCGACCCGCTGGGTGCGTGCCTGGTCGCTCGTCGCCGTCCTTGTTCTGTGTGGGGCGCTGACCGCTTCCTGGAGAGAAACGGCGCGAGCGCAAGATCCCCAACAGCCGTGTCTGGTGCCTCCGGCGGGTCTGATCAGTTTGTGGCGTGGCGAAGGCAGCGCCGCCGATGCTCAGGGTGTCAACGACGGAGTCCTGAACGGCGGCGCCGGCTACGTACCGGGCCGGTTCGGCAGCGCTTTCAATTTCGACGGGGTCAACGACGACCTGGTCATTCCCGCCTCGGCATCCTTGACACTGGAGCAGGCATTCACGCTGGAATTCTGGTTCAGCTTCCCGACGGACATCGTCCCTGGCTCGCCACGGTTCACGCAGGGCACGAACTTCCTCAACAAGGGCTGGACCGACTTCTTCGCCGTCCAGAACGGCGCCGGAGAACTGGAGCTCGGCTACGATAGCCCACGGCTGTACTCCACGACCGACAGATGGCTCGCCGACACCTGGTACCACACCGCCCTCACCTATGACAGCGGCTGGTACAGCCTGTACGTCAATGGGAATCTTGAAGCGACTCTGTACCGAACCGACCCGCTGCTCGGTGATCTCGAAGAGATCTACTTCAGTCACTCACTGGCCACTCCATTCAACCCGCCGACATGGTACGCCCAGCGGCTCGATGAGATCGCCATATATGACCGGGCCCTGACCACGGCTGAGATCGGCGGCCGGGCCGGAAACTGTCTTCCCGCGTACGATTTCTCTGGATTCTTCCCGCCCATTGACAATCTTCCCGTGGTCAACACGATGCGTGCCGGACGAGCCGTACCGGTGAAGTTCGCGCTCGGCGGATATAAAGGCCTGGACATCCTCGCAGCCGGTTATCCCAAATCCCAACAGATCGCCTGCGACTCGACTGCGACAGTCGACGGAGTGGAGGAAACCACTACCGCCGGCGCCAGCGGACTGAGCTACAACCCCGATACCGGTCAGTACACCTACGTTTGGAAGACCGACCAAAGCTGGGCCGGCACATGTCGCCAATTGATCGTCAAGCTCGACGACGGCACCTCGCACCGCGCCAACTTCGCATTCAGCTGACCCACGGATGACACTTCACTCTTCAGCAGAAGAGGACATCCCCCCGGCCGTGCCCTTAGCGGTGGTCACGAGGGATTCCTCGCCGACGCCTGGATTCAGTGTCTACTTCCTCAAAAGGGGGGACGGTGTCATGCCACTTCAGCCCTGGCTGGCCGTTAACACTCTCCTTGCTGCTGCCATCTGACGCTCGAACGTGCTCTGGGGCATGGTCGTCGTCGCTGGCGCTGTGTCGCCTGCCGGTGTTGCGGAAGGCGGCGATCACAGGTCGCGACCTTGATCTCCTGATCGAGGCTCATCCTGGTAGCACTGGTCGAGGTGGCTTCGCTTCCGGGAGCGTTGGCCGTCTCGCCGGGCGGGGCAGATTTGTCGCAGCCCGATTACCGTTGCGGCGGCCGGATCGCGCTGGGCGATTGGCTGGTCCCACGGCAACTCGTCGCGGGCGTCCTGGCCTGCGATCCCCGCACGGTGCTGATCCGGGCCGACGGACACGGCAACTGCTGCCCGATCAAAGAGCACTACCCGCCCGCGCTGCGGCCCACCAAGGGCCACAGCGGGCGGACGCCCCGGCACCTGGGGCCGTGCGGGGCGCGCCGCGGTGAACGCGACCACGAATGCGCCGCCTACGACATCGCGGGCACCGCCCGCTGCTCCCCACCCAGGCTCATGCCGCCTCCGCTGCCTGGCAGCACACGGTCTGAACGGCGGTGTGAGCGGGTCAACGCGGTCTATCGAGGGGCGCGGTCTCGCCTTGGCTGGTCGCCCCTGGCGGAGGGCGGCTTGCCAGGAGTTCCTCCATGCCGAGTAGACCAGCGTCCAACGGCAGCCGCGGTCTTGGGTGGTGAGCCGTTCGTTGGTCGGGGACTAGCACGAACGTACTGGCCACCGCTTCAGTCGTGGCAAGGCCGCGCCCTGCCGCCTGACAACGCTGGTCGGGTACGGATGAACGTCTCGTCCCCCTGGTTCATCACACACGAGCATCGCGGGCGGCATCGAAGATCCGGGGGCCCAGGTCCATGAAGGAGCGGCCGGCGTAGTTGCTGTTGTCGGCGCCCATCGACCTCGACAGCTTCTCGATCGCCCGTGGAGACAGGAAGCTGAAGGCCGAGTCGTAGCTTCGGCACAGGTCCCTCAGTTCATCGGGCTGTTTCGGGTCAGTACGGAACCACGCGTCGATCGCGGTGCGGAATTCCGCGATGGTGTCCCGCAGCATGGCCCAGGTGCCGACCACTAGCAGGAAGTCCGATGTGACGTCTGTGATGCTCCGGTGCGCAGAGCGGTCGGCCTGGCCGCCGAACAATGACGCGATGATCTCCGTTTGCGGGGTCAGCTTCTCGAGCCGGTCGAGGGCCTCGGTGAACAGCGCGTCGACCTCCTCCGGTAGGACGCTGGGCTTTGTGGGTTCCGGTGAGTTTTCGACGGGCCCGTGAAAGTGCATATGAACGTCGCCGTGGATCGTCGGCTGGTTCAGCCCCGTCGTGGAGTCGTAGGAGGTCTGCGCCCCCGCGATGCCCGACTCGGAGGTCCGCTGGGTCAGCCGTGCGACCTCGTTCAGCGATGCCGTGAGGGTCTCGGTGTCCTGGCGGTGGCTGTCGCCGAGATCGGCGAGGACGCGGCGAACCTCGTCCCGCTCCTGCCCGAGCGACCGGATGCCCCCGAGGATCTGCGACTGCTGCCGGCCCAGCCGGTCGATCTGCTGGCGCAGGATCTTCAGCTCGCTCTCCCGGTCGGTGGCCTCGAGCCGCTGCATGACGCCCTTGATCGCGGCGTCGAAGTCCTCGGCGAAGCGGCGCTGACTGTGCACCAGTGGCGGACGGTCCCCGGCGCCGGAAAGGGCCGGGATCGCGGTCTCGGCGAGGTAACCGTTAACCACCAGCAGGACGGCGCGGTCCTCGCGGCCGTCCTTCACCTTCTCGACCTGCTTGGCCAGGACCGAGGCGTCCTTCTGGCCGAGGACCGAGTCGGCGATCAGCACCGCGCAGCCGCCGCCGTCCTCGCCGTGGACGACCCAGAAGTCGGCGCGTGCCTTGGTGCCCTTCGGCGCGGCCTGTGCCTGGAACAGCCAGCCGCCCAGGTCCAGCACGCGGGCGATCTCAGAGCGCACGTCGTCCTGGGTGGCCAGTTGGAACTGCTCCCGGGCGACCTCCCGGATCACCGCCTGGGTGACGTTGGTGCCCCTCGCCCGTGCCATGCGGTAGCCGTGGTAGCAGAGCTTGACGATCGTGCGCGCGTTCCCGCTGGCCAGCGTCACCAGGTAGTCGACCGTCGCCTCGGTGAAGGGGGCCAGTTCGCGGGGCTGTCCGGCGCGTTCCTGGCTGTCGAGGATGTACTGCCGCGTCTCGGTGGGGCTCAGCGCCGACGGCCGGACGATGCAACCGACCCGCTGGCGCACGTCCTCCGGCAGGGCCTCCAGGAAGTCGGGCAGCCCGCACAGCACCAGGAACGCGCGGGCGGCGCCGAACACCTCCAGCAGTTTCTTGAAGGCCCGCGCCGTGTCGGTGCCGGGGGAGTGCGGCGAGGAGAGCACCTTCTCCAGTTCGTCGATCACCAGCACGAACCGGCGGCTCTGCCGTCCGTACAGGAAGGCCACCACGCCGATGGCCTCGAGCGCGGCGGTGTCGGTGTCGATCGCCGTGGTGATCCCGCGCTCCACCAGGGCCTGATCGGGGACGTGACCGCGTAGCCACTCCCAGACCGCGTACTCGAACTCGGGCTGCAGGAACAGCGTGAGCGCCGTGGCGAACGCCTCGTTCTCGGTGATGGCCCGCAGCCGTTGCCGCAGCTTCTGAATGAACACGTTCTCCATGAGGCCGAGGCGTTCGATGACCGCCTCGGCCTGGACCTCACGATTGCGCAGCCGTTGCGCGGCATGGTCGGTCAGCTTCGACTGGGAGAGCGAGTCCGCGACGAGGTCCGCGTAGTACTCCTGGACCCGCTGCCGCAGTTCGTCCTTGGTCAACTCGGCCACGAAGCGTTGTTTGTAGAGGGCCAGGAAGGTGTCGGCGGGCGCGTCCAGATAGAGGTGCCGGACGTCCTGGCCGGCGGCCCGAGAGATGTGCCGCAGGAGTTCCAAGGCCAGGTGTGTCTTGCCCATGCCGTACTCGCCGACCACGGCGACCACGTTGCCCGAGGCGGCCCTTGCCCCGCCGTCGGCCTTCCATCCCGCGAGATAGTCGTCGGCGAAGGACAGGGCCTGCCGGATGGCCGCGGTCGGGACGGTGATGAGGTCGTCGGACAGCGCCGTGCGCCGCGCGACGGCGGCGGCCGGGAACGGGTTGACCGTGCTCCGCGCGGCGTTCACAGGTAATCCGCCGTGCGGTACGCGTACGTTTTGAAGTCCTCGAAGGTCAGGTCGGTCCTGCCGTGCTCGGCGGCGTACTGCCAGATGCCCCGCATCAGCCGCTGCAGCCCGGTGACCGTCATCGGCTGTATTCCGAGGTTGCGCTCCTGAATGACCTTGCGCATGGTCTCCTCGGTGACGGCGGGCATCGAGCCGTCGGCGACGAAATGGCTCAGATAGGTCCAGCCGTCCTCCACGCCGAGCGTGCCGACGCTGAGCCAGAGCGGCGGGGCGGTCGAGGAAAGCAGCCGCACGCCGTCGTCGGCGACGCCCTCGAACGAGGTCTCGGTGAAGAACAGGAGGTTGGGCTCGGCGGCCAAGTGCCCATATCGGACCAGTTCCTCGGCCACCGACGACTGCGGCAGCAGCAGGACGAAGATCCAGCTCTTGAGCCTGAGCAGCCGTGAAAGGGTCTCATAGGCCTGCACGGGCGGCTCGTTGATCTCCTCGCCCAGCAGGTCGAGCTCATGCTGCTCGAAGATCCCAGCGAACTTGAGTTCGCGCAGCAGCCGCTTCCAGACGTCCCGCATGCGGTCATCGATCGACCCAGCCCTCGCGTCGTCCCGGGTCAGGTTGAAGATCTCGACCTGGTGGTCGGTGGGCGGGTGGTCCTTCAGCCAGTGCGCGCACCGGTGGATCAGCGAGGTCTTGCCGCACTTGCTTCCGCCCGAGACCAGCACCATCCGCCCCTCCCCCAGAAGTGGGCCGCAGTCCGGGAACCCCTGCTGGAACTCCTCGAACGCGTGCTGGGCATGGTCCACGGCGGCGTAGTGGTCGGCATGCTCCGGGGACTTCCAGGGGCACAGCGGCCCAAGCTCGGGGAACGGGATCACCTTCGCTCCTTCACGATCACGTCATGCCCTCATCTCGGAGTGGGAACGACCGGGACGCTCCAGCGCCAAGGCCAGTTCCTCACAGCCGTCCCGCAGGTCGGCCAGCGCACTGTCGATGGTCTGGCCACGAGCCGCACGGTCGCCGGGAGACGTGCCGCCCCACCCGGCGCAGAGCGCGTCTCCCAGCGGCGCGGTCGCCAGCTCGGTGCGGAGCCTGGTAGGGACGCGCCACTTCTTCCGCAAGAGCTCGTACCGGCGCAACTGCGCGTCCAGTTCGGCTCCGGTCCTGGCGACCGCCTCGTCAGAGGGCAGCGAGCCGGCGCTGTATGAAGCCCACGCCTGCGCGTATTCGGAGACCGCCGAGCTGTACTCGCGTACGGCACGGCGCAGCCCGTCGGCCCGGAGCAGGCCGGTGTCGCGGGCGCTGCGCCAATCGCCCACGAACATGGTGAGCCCCGCCCCCACCACGGCGGCGACCAGGATCTTCAGCAGCTCCACCACGCTCAGGCCACCTGAGCCGCCCTCGCCGCTCGAACCGCCTTGCGCAGACGCCTCATACAGCGCCTTACATACACGGTCGAACGCCTTGGGGTTCTGCTTGCGCCAAGCGTCCAGGGGTGTCGCCTTGCCCGCGACCGTGATGTGGGTGCTAGCTGTGGCTCGTCCTCCCAGCCCCAGAGTGACCGCTGCATTGACCAGCTCAGCCTGGTGCGCGGGGTCAAGGCAGTGAACGAGGCGGGCGTCATCGGCAGTGTCCCCGGCGGCGGCCGCGGCGGGATCGATGGCCAAGTGGACGAAGGCGGATGCGATAAGGGTGAGGAACACGTACCGAACCGGCCCAAGCCCCCGCATTCCTGCCCTTCCATCCCAGCGTGGGTGAACCATATCCGGCGATTCGGTGGCTTGCCAGGTATTACGGCTGGTCTGGGACGCCCGGGCCGGAACCGGCCTCCACGCAGGCACACCCGACCGGGATGTGGTTTCCGCACTCCTGCGGCTTTGAGATCGTCGTGGGGCGGTCGGCTGAGGGTGGCCGGTCAGCTGAGGGCTGGCGGAGGGTGTCCAGTTCGGCGGTGGCGCGGGCGCGGGCGGTGGGGATGTCGCCGGTGACGGGTTGGACGAGTTCCAGGTAGCACTTGAGTTTGGGTTCGGTGCCGGATGGGCGGATGATCACGCGAGCG
>NZ_VCKW01000241.1 GCF_005889715.1 Actinomadura soli | reverse complement strand
GTACCCGGCCCGTGACGGCGCGTCCGCCCGCTCCCCCGCAGCCTCCCCGGCCGCGCCCGCAGCCGTCACCGCCGGAGGAGGCCGAGCCCGCCCCCGCGCACACGGCGCCGCGCGCGGAGCCGACGCCGCCGCGGCGCCGCGACCCGCTCAGCACCTCGCTGGTCCTGGCGGTCATCGCGATCGTCGTCAGCGCGGGCGCGGCCATCGCCTTCGCCCGCTGACCCGGCGCCGCCCGGGCACCGGCCCGGCGCTAGCGCCGGCCGACGCCGCCCAGCACCAGGAAGCGCTCGGGGTCGTCCACGGTCTCGCCCTCGTCCGGACGCCACTGCGGCACGTACACAAGGCCCGGGTCCAGCACGTCCCAGCCGTCGAAGAACCGCAGGATCTCCGCGTGCGAGCGGGACACGGCCGGTGAGCTCGCCCGGTCGTACAGCTTGCCGATCGCCGCGGTCTTCCCCGGCTCCGCCTCGTGGGTCAGGTGGGAGATCACCAGATGGCTGCCGGGCGCGGCGGCGTCCCGCAGCGCGGCGACGATCGCGGCCGGGTCCTCCTCGTGCTTGACCAGGTGCAGCGCCGCGACGAGCAGGAACGCGACCGGCCTGGACAGGTCGAGCAGCCCCTTCAGCGCGGGGTCGGCGAGAATGTCCTCCGGGCTCCGCATGTCGGCGTGCAGGACCGCCGCCTGGTCGTTGCCCGCCAGGATGGTGCGGCTGTGCGCCACGGCCACGTCGTCGTTGTCGACGTACACCACCCGCGCGTCCGGGTTCACGCGCTGCGCGACCTCGTGCACGTTCCCCTGCGTGGGGATGCCGGAGCCGATGTCGACGAACTGGTCGATGCCCGTCTCGGCGATCGTGCGGACCGCGCGCCGCAGGAACGCCCGGTTCGCCTGCGCGAGCTCCCGCGCCTGCGGCTCGACCCGCAGCAGCCCGGTGGCGAGGTCCCGGTCGGACGCGAAGTTGTGGTCACCGCCGAGCAGGTAGTCGTAGACCCGCGCGACGCTCGGCCGCCGGCTGTCGACCTCGGGGGGAATCCACTCGGAGCCCATGCATCGTCTCCCTGTCGGGCGAAGGGTGCCGTCCGCGGGCCTCAGCGTAACGCGGTTCCGCCCGGACGGTCTCCGCCGTACATAACTTCCAAAATACGCAAACTCCCGTATGCGGAACCGTCCGGCATACGGAACAGTGAAGGTCGTGTCCGAAAGACGCCCGCGGCAGGCGGCGCCGGTGACCGTCCTGCTGACCCCGGACGGGAGGATCACCGGCTGGAGCGAGGGCGCCGCCCGCCTGTTCGGCCGCGGCGCGGGCGACGCCGTCGGGGCCCCGCTCACCGATCTGCTGGACGGCCTGCTCGGCGGGACCGACGCCGCCCGGCCGCTCATGGCCGCGCTCAAACGCGCCGCCGAGGGCCGCCCGTGGTGCGGCGTGCTGCCCCTGCCAGAAGGCGCGGGGACGGGCAACGGCCTGGCGGTGGCCTGCGAGCCGATGACCGTCGAGGGCGGCGGCGCCGCCGTCGCGCTGACGGTGTCACCGCCGTGGGCGGGCGGGCTGGAGCTGCTGAGCGAGGCGGGCCGCCGCATCGGCTCGACCCTGGAGCTGCACCCGACGGCCCGGGAGATCGTCGACGTCGCCGTCCCGAGGTTCGCCGACGCCGGCGCCATCTACGTGCTGGAGCGGCTCCTCGCCGACGACGACCGGCCCGCCGCCGAGACCACCGCGGCCGGCGCCGGCGGCGGGGAGGCCGCCGGCCCGGCGGTCGTGCGGCGCCTGGCGGTCGCGTTCGCCGAGGACGACCCGCGCGGATGGTCCCGCGAGTTCCCCGTCAACGAGGTGATCGTCTACCCGCCGTCCACCCCGTACGCGCGGTGCCTGGCCACCGGGCGCATGGTCGAGTTCGGGGGCGACACCGTCCAGAAGACCCTCGCGCACCGCACCGGCCGCCTCATCGAGGGCCTCCTCGACCACGTGTCGCTGCTGGCGGTTCCGCTGGTGGCGCGAGGCCGGGCGCTCGGGTTCGCGGTGTTCAGCCGCAAGCGCGGCCGGCTGCCGTTCGCCACCGCCGACGCGGCCCTGGCCGCCGAGCTCGCCGCGCGCGCCGCGACGTGCATCGACAACGCCTGCCAGTACCGGCGCGAGCACCGCACCGCCACCGTGCTGAAGTCGAGCCTGGTGCCCGCCGCGATCGCCGCACCGCCCGGCCTGCAGATCGCGCACCGCTACCTGCCGGCCCGCAGCGGCGTCGGCGGCGACTGGTACGACGCCGTGCCGCTGTCCGGCGGCCGGATCGCCGTCGTGATCGGCGACTCGGTCGGCCACGGCGTCACCGCCGCCGCGGCGATGGGGCAGCTGCGCGTCGCCGCGCACACGCTGGCCAGCTGCGAGTTCGGGCCCGCCGAGGTGCTGGAGCGCCTCGACGCCATCGCGCAGGACCTGCACGCCGCCCAGTTCGCGACCTGCCTGTGCCTGGTCTGCGACCCGGCGACAGGGCGCTGCGAGGTGGCCTGCGCGGGGCATCCGCCACCGCTGCTGGCGCTCCCCGACGGGACGGTGCGGCACTTCGCGGCCCCGCGCGGCCTCCCGCTCGGCGTGTCCGACCGGGCGCACCCGCCCGAGTACGAGCAGGTCACGGAGACGATCCCGGCGGGCGCCACCCTCGCCCTCTACACCGACGGCCTCGTCGAGAGCCGGCGGCGCAACGTGGACGAGGGCATCGCCCGGCTGGCGTCCGCCCTGGCCGCGTCCCGGTCGGGCACGCCGGAGGAGACCGCCGACGGCGTCCTCGCCCTGCTGTCCGACCAGCGCGGCCGCGACGACATCGCGCTTCTGCTGATCCGCCCGGCCTGACCCGCCGGGCCCGCCCCTACAGTCCGGGGATCTCGTGGTTGCGGAACGCGTCCACGAAGTAGGTGTGGTCGTCGCGGACGATCTCGGCGTACTGCGTGCCGAAGGCCACCATCGCGGCGACGAACGCGGACTCGTCCGGGCCGATCACCGCGTCGATGGCGTCCTCGACCTGGAAGCCGACCAGCGTGTGGTCGGAGTCGGTGTCGGACACGCAGTGCACCTTGGCGGTGGCGCGGCCCAGGTCGTCCAGGAGCGACAGCATGTCCTCGGGCTCGCTGAGGCCGCTCCAGTCGAGGTCCTCCTCGTAGGGGGACAGCTCCTGGACGACGTAGCCGACGCCGCCGATCTGGGTGTGGCCGAGCCACGGGTCGCTGTTGGCCTGCAGCGCCCGCCGCGACACGGCGGTGCGGTGCCCGTGGTGCTGGAAGTACCGGGCGATGCGGGGGTCGTCGACGACGCGGCTCGCGGCGGCGATGTTGCCCTGCTTCATCGACAGGACGACGTCGTTCTCCAGCGCCTGCGTGTTCCCCTCCACCAGGATGTTGTACGCCGACAGCCCCGCGGACCCGATGCCGAACCCGGACGCGCCGACGATGTCCTTGACCTGGTAGGTGAGGCTGCCGAAGCGCTTCTCCGCCGGGATCGTCGTCAGGTACTCCTGGTAGGCGGCCTCGACCTCGGCACGCTCGGCGTCGTCCAGGCGCCGCACGCCGGGACGGTCGCGGAACCGCCGGTCGGGCCCGGACACCTCCGTCATGCCGGCCAGCAGCCCGATCCGGGTGCCGCCCATCGCGGCGACCAGCACGTCCCGGACGTACCCGTCGGTCCTGTCGAGCGTCAGCGCGAACCTCTCGTCCCCGTCGTGCGCGGCGAACCGGCGGACCTGGTCGACGTAGGCGCGCACATAGGTCTCGATCAGCCGCCGGATGTCGGCGTCGGAGATCGCCTTCTGCCAGGCCAGCAGCGCCAGGCTCGCCACGAGCCGCTTGACGTCCCAGGTGAAGTGCCCGACGTAGGCCTCGTCGTAGTCGTTGACGTCGAAGACGAACACGCCGTCGTCGTTCATGTAGGTGCCGAAGTTCTGCGCGTGCAGGTCGCCCTGGATCCACACGCGGGACGTGCGCTCGTCGGCCCACGGGTCGTCGTCGCCGATGATGTCGGCGTAGAACAGGCAGGCGCTGCCCCGGTAGAACGCGAACGGGTCGGAGGCCATCGTGCGGAAGCGGCGGCGGAACTCGGCGGGGCTGCGCTCCATCAGGTCCGAGAACGCGTCGACGAGGACGTCGACGATCTGCGCCCGGCGCTCCTTCGGGTCCCGCCCGCGCAGCTCCTCGGTGATGCTCCCCATGCCGTCTCCCTCAATGATCGGATTCCCCGCCGCGTCCGGGGCGTTCCCGGTCATTGTGCCGAATCGTCCCCGGTCCTGGAGGTGAACAGCGCACGGACGGCCGGTTCGGACCGCACCAGGTCCAGCGCCGCCCCGGCGTGCCCGGGGACGTAGCCGTTCCCGATGAGCATCGTCACGTCGGCGGCGAGCCCCTCGGCGCCGAGCGCCGCGGCCGGGAACGACGTCGCCATCGAGAAGAACACGACGGTGCCGCCGGGCGCGGTCGCCAGGATCGCGCCGTGCTCGCAGCCGGGGACGTCCACGCACACGACGGTGACGTCCACCGGGTCCCCGATCGCGGCGGCGACGGCGACGGGATCGCGGGCGTCGGCGCGGACGACGGCGTCGGCGAGGCCGGTGGCCGCCAGCTTGTCCTCCTCCTCGGCGGTCGGCACGAGGCCGACCACGCGGGACGCGCCGGCGCGGCGCGCGGCGGCCAGCGCCAGGCAGCCGCTCTTGCCCGCCGCCCCGAGCACCGCCACGGAGGGCGCGCCCGGCCGCGACGCGACGACGCGGTGGGTGAGGGCGGGCGCGCCGCACACGTCCATGACGGCGAGCGCCAGCGGCACCGGCAGGTCGCCGGGCAGCACCGCGGCGATCGACCGGGCGAACAGGATGGCGTGGCCCTCGGCGGGCACCTGCTCGGACCGCCCGTCCCAGCGGGCCAGGCCGTCGGTGATGGCCAGCGGGGTGAGGGTGAGCGAGACGAGCGTCGCGACGCGGTCGCCGGGCTCGAGGCCGAGCGGCGAATCGGGCCCGGCCTCGTCGACGACGCCGACGAGCATGCCGCCCGACCCGGTCACCGGGTTGTGCATCTTGCCGCGCTCGCCGACGATCCGCAGCACGTCGGCCCGGATCGCGTCCGGGTCGCCGCCGTGCGCGGTGTGCAGCTGCCGGTAGGACGCGGCGTCCAGGTTGAGGCGCTCGACGGCGATGCGGATCTCGTCCGGGCGGATCCGGGGGTCGGGGTCCAGCCGCAGCGCGGCCTGCGGGAGCACTCCCGCGGGCTCCAGCACCCGGTGCAGCCCCACCGCCGAGCCCGTACCGCTCCGGCCGCCCCGGCCGGCCTGGGCGCCCCCGCCGTCGCTCATCGCCGTCCCCGCCTCTCCGTCCAACTCGATGGCGTTACGTAAGATGTACCGGGTACCACTGGTTTCATCGAAAGTCTTCCCGTAACGTCGGCGCTGTACAAGAGTTTTATGCGATCAATGTGAGGCGAGGAGGCGGCCGGCCATGACCACTGCCCTGCATCCGGACAAGGACGGACCCGTCCTTTCCGAGGAGACCGCACGCCAGCCCTACGTGTACCGGCGCCGGCCCCTGGAGGAGCCCGACTGGCGGCGGATCCCCGGATGGCGGGACGTCACGCAGGACGAGTGGGAGTCGGCGCAGTGGCAGCGCGCCCACTGCGTGAAGAACCTGCGGCAACTCCGCCAGGTGATGGGCGACCTGCTGGACGAGTCGTTCTACGCCGACCTGGAACGCGACCAGGCCGAGCGCGCGACGATGTCGATGCTGCTGCCCCCGCAGATGCTGAACACGATGGACTCCTCGTCCACCGACGCCTTCCACGCCGACCCGGTGCGGCGCTACATGCTCCCGGTGTTCAGCGACCGGCGCACCGACTGGCCGTCCCACCCGCACGCCGCGCGCGACTCGTTGCACGAGGCCGAGATGTGGGCGGTCGAGGGCCTCACGCACCGCTACCCCACCAAGGTCCTGGCCGAGATCCTGCCGACCTGCCCGCAGTACTGCGGCCACTGCACCCGCATGGACCTGGTCGGCAACTCCACCCCGAACGTCGACAAGCACAAGTTCACCGTCAAGCCGCCGGACCGGCTCGGCGCCATGCTCGACTACCTGCGCCGCACGCCCGGCGTCCGCGACGTGGTCGTCTCCGGCGGCGACGTCGCCAACATGCCGTGGCCGCGGCTGGAGTCGTTCGTCGCCGCCCTGCTGGAGATCGACAACATCCGCGACATCCGCCTGGCCAGCAAGGCGCTCATGGGCCTGCCGCAGCACTGGCTGCAGGACGACGTCCGCGCCGGCATGGAGCGCCTCGCCGCGACGGCGCACGAGCGCGGCGTCCAGATCGCGATCCACACCCACGTCAACGCCGCCCGGTCGGTGACGCCGCTCGTCGCGAAGGCCGCCCGCGCGATGCTCGACACCGGGATCCGCGACGTCCGCAACCAGGGAGTGCTGCTGCGCGGCGTCAACGACTCCCCCGCCGAGCTGCTCGACCTGTCGTTCGCGCTGCTCGACGAGGCCGCGATCATGCCGTACTACCTGTACATGTGCGACATGATCCCCTACAGCGAGCACTGGCGGCTCGCGGTCTGGGAGGCGCAGGAGCTGCAGCACGCGATCATGGGCTACCTGCCCGGCTTCGCCACCCCGCGGATCGTCTGCGACGTCCCCTACGTCGGCAAGCGCTGGGTGCACCAGCTCGCCGACTACGACCGCGAGCGCGGGATCTCCTACTGGACGAAGAACTACCGCACCGGGCTGGAGGCGTCCGACCCGGACGCGCTGACCCGGCGGTACGAGTACCACGACCCGATCTACACGCTGCCGGAGCGCGGCCGTGAATGGTGGCGGCAGCAGGCGGAGGCCGCCTGAGCGCGTCTCGCTCGAGCGTTCCCGCCCGGCGCCTTTACGTTGTAGATCAGGAACGGGCCCGCCTATGCTCGGGTGCGTGACGGCCTCCTCCGACTCCGACCTGACCTGCCGGTTCCCGCTCGGCGCGGCCCTCACGGCCGCCGATCTGGAGGACGACCCGCACCCGCACCTGGCACGGCTGCGCGAGCGCGAACCGGTCTCCTGGCTGCCGGCGCTCGGCGGCTGGCTGGTGACGTCCCGCGACCTGGCGCTGCGGGTCATGCGCGACGCGGCCGCGTTCACCGTGGACGACCCGCGCTTCTCCACCGCGCGGGTCGTCGGGCCGAGCATGCTGTCGCTGGACGGGCCCGTCCACACCCGCCACCGCGACCCGTTCGCCCGCCCGTTCCGTCCCGCGAGGACCAGGGCGCGGTTCACCGCGTTCGTCGAGGCCGAGACCGCGCGGCTCGTCGACGGGATCGCCCCGGCAGACCGGGCCGAGCTGCGCGGCGAGCTGGCCGGGCCGCTGGCCGTCGCGGTCGTCGCCGAGGCCCTCGGGCTGGACGGCGTGGACGCGGCGACCGTCCGGTCCTGGTACGGCGCGTTCGTCGAGGCCGTCTCCGCGATCACGGCGGGCGGCACCGCGCCGCCCGCGTCGGGGGACGCCTACCGGCTGCTCACCGCGGCGGTGCGGGAGGCGATCAGCGCGTCGCGTCCCGGGTCGCTGCTGGCCGAGGCCGCGCACGACGAGGCGGGGCTGACGACCGCCGAGGTCGTCGCGAACGCAGCGATCCTGATGTTCGGCGGCATCGACACCACCGAGGGCATGATCGCCAACGCGGCCCTGCATCTGCTCGGGCACCCCGACCAGCTCGGGCTCGTCCTCGCCGACCGGGACCTGCTGCCCGCCGCGATCGAGGAGTCGCTGCGGCTGGAGCCGTCCGCGTCCGTCGTCGACCGGTACGCCACCCGCGGCACCGCGATCGGCGGGACGGAGATCCGCGCGGGCGACCTCGTCCGCGTGTCGCTCGCCGGGGCCAACCGCGACCCGGCCGTGTTCGCCGACCCCGACCGCTACGACGTGCGGCGGCGCAACGCCGCCGAGCACCTGGCGTTCGCGCACGGCCCGCACTTCTGCTTCGGCGCCCACCTCGCCCGGCTGGAGGCCCGGACCGCCCTCACCGCGCTGCTGGACCGGCTGCCCGGCCTGCGGCTCGACCCGTCCCGCCCGGCCCGCCCGCACGGCCTGGTCTTCCGCAAGCCGCCGCGCCTGGACGTCCAGTGGGATGCGTGATGTGGGAACATGCCCCAATGATCGTGGAACGCCGGGTCGAGCTGCGCTTCGCGCGGGAGAGCCGAGAGACCGAGACGCACACCAACCTGTCAGCCGTGCGCCAGGACGGCCGCTGCCTCTGGGTGGCGGGCGACGAGACCGCCACCATCGAGCGGCTCACCGCCTCGCTGGACGGCGACGGGCGCGTCACCGCCTACGAGGGGCAGGCCACGGTCGCGCTCGCCGACCTCGTCCCGCTGCCGGCGGGCCCGGGCGAGGAGGCCGACATCGAGGGGCTGGCCCGCTCCAACGGCTGGCTGTGGGCGGTCGGCTCGCACAGCCTCAAGCGCAAGAAGATCAAGGCGGGGCAGAGCGACGCGAAGTCGCGCAAGCGGCTGGCCACCGTCGTCCGCGAGGACAACCGCTTCATCCTCGTGCGGCTCCCCCTGGTCACCGGCGACGACGGGCTGCCCGGCGTCGTCCGCGAGGACGGCGAGCGCACCGCCGCCGTCCTCGGCCTGGACAGGGACTCCCTCACCGACCTGCTGGAGGACGACCCGCACCTCGCGCCGTTCCTGTCCATCCCCAGCAAGGACAACGGCATCGACATCGAGGGCGTCGCCGCGCACGGCGACCGCCTCTACATCGGGTTCCGCGGGCCGGTGCTGCGCGGCTGGGCGGTGCTGGTGGAGATCCGCCCCGGCGACCACCCGCGCGACCCGCGGCGGCTCCGCGCGCTGCCGGTCGGCGACGACGGCGAGCTCTACCGCACGCACTTCCTCGACCTGCGCGGCCTCGGCATCCGGGACCTGTGCCCGCACGGCGACGACCTGCTCGTCCTCACCGGCCCCAGCATGGACCTGGACGGGCCCGTGCGGGTCGTGCGGTGGCGGAACGCGGTGAGGGCCGACGCCGCCGAGATCGTCACCTCCGACGAGCTGGAGGTGGTGGGCGACCTCCCCTACGGCGACGGCGACGACCACGCCGAGGGCATCGCGGTCCTGGACGAGGGGCCGGGCACCCGCGTCCTGGTCGTCTACGACAGCCCGTCCCCGGAACGGCTCACGGCGGACGGCGGCGTCCTCGCCGACGTGGTCACGCTGCCCGAGTAAGCGCTCGCTTTTGCCGTCTGCGAGGATGGTCCCGTGACCGGCGAGAGGGTAAGGCGAGCATGATCGAGTGGTCCGACGAAGACCTGATGATCCGGGACGCGGTGCGCGGCTGGATCGACGCGGAGGTCCGGCCGAACCTGGACGCCCTGGAGTCGGGCGACCTGCCGCCGTACGACCTGCTCCGCGGTCTGTACAAGACGTTCGGCATGGACGAGCTGGCCCGCTCGTCCTTCCGCGCCCGTAAAGGAGGCGAAGAGCGGCCGCGCGGCGGGAACGCGGCGATGACGATGATCCCGGTGATCGAGCTGTGCCGGGTCGCGCCCGGCCTCGTGGCGGCGATGGGCGTCGGCCTCGGCCTCGCCGCCGGGACGATCATGAAGCGCGGGACGCCGGAGCAGAAGGAGCGCTGGGCGCTGCCGCTGCTCACCATGGAGAAGATCGGCGCCTGGGCGATCACGGAGCCGGACTCGGGGTCGGACGCGTTCGGCGGCATGCGGGCCACCGCGAGGAAGGTCGGCGACGAGTACGTCATCAACGGCAGCAAGACCTTCATCACCAACGGCCCCTACGCCGACACGATCGTCTTCTACGCCAAACTCGACGACGACCGTCCTCCAGCCCCGGCCCGCCACCATTCAGACGACGAGCTCCGCTCGGCGCCCAATGCCCGCGACCGGGAGATCCTCACGTTCGTCCTCGACAAGGGCATGCCGGGGCTTGAGCAGAGCGGGCCGCTGCGGAAGATGGGCCTGCACTCCTCCCCCACCGGCGAGCTGTTCCTCACCGACGTCCGCGCGGGCGCCGACCGGCTCCTCGCGGTGGGTGAGGGCGGCGGCAAGGAGTCGGCGAGGCAGAACTTCGTCACCGAGCGCGCCGGCGTCGCCGCCATGGCCCTCGGCGTCATCGAGGAATGCCTGAAGCTGTCGGTCGAGTACGCCAGGACGCGCGAGCTGTGGGGGCAGCGGATCGGCGACTTCCAGCTCATCCAGCTCAAGCTCGCCAAGATGGAGGTCGCGCGGCTCAACGTGCAGAACCTGGTGTTCCGGCACATCGAGATGCAGCGCGCCGGCCGCGCCCCCACCCTTGCCGAGGCGTCGGCGATGAAGCTGTACTCGGCGCAGGCGGCGAGCGAGGTGGCGCAGGAGGCCGTCCAGCTGTTCGGCGGCAACGGCTACATGGCCGAGTACCGGGTCGAGCAGCTCGCCCGCGACGCGAGGTCGTTCCAGATCTACGCCGGGACCGACGAGATCCAGGTCACCCATATCGCCCGCGACCTGCTGTCCCGCTGACCCCCGGCACGCGGGCGAACGCGGTGACCGCGCCGCGAACTTCCGCGGCGTTCGCGGCATCGAAATGGGGGAGGGCGGGTGAAGGCTCAGCGCCCGTCTTCGTCCGAAGGCCATTTCTGGACAGCCGACGACGGGGACTGGATACTCACAGCTATGGACGGTCAGCCCTCATTCCCGGTGAGAGCGTCCGACATGGAACGGGACCGGGTGCTGCGCGTCCTCAGTGACCGCGTGGCCGAGGGCCGGATGTCGAACGAGACGTTCGAGCGCCGCGTCGACCAGGTGCTGCAGGCCCGCAGCCAGGCCGAGCTGGCCGACATCGTGCACGACCTGCCGCCCGGCAACCGCGTCCTCAACCGGCTGACCGGCATCGTGTCCTCGGTGTCGCAGGTGACCGCGCGGATCGAGGCCGCCTGGCGGGCGCCGCGGCTGCCGCGGTTCATACTGCCGCCGGGCGACCTGAAGCGCATCGTCGTCGGCCGCGCCCCCGGCTGCCAGTTCATCCTCACCGACCTGACCGTCTCGCGGTTCCACGCCGAGATCTACCGCGCCGACGAGGGCTGGATGATCTCCGACCTCGGCTCGATGAACGGCACCCGCGTGAACGGGTGGCGGCTGACCGGCCCGGCCCGCGTCCGGCCCGGCGACGAGGTCGGCTTCGGCAACTCCAGCTTCATCGTCACCGCGCCCTGAGCGTCCCCTCCGCCGCGAAAGTCCGGGTCCGGCCCGGGGTCTTGACGTGATCGTTAAGAGTCCTTACTTTCTCCTCCAAGTTAGGAAACCTTCTTAACGCGACCACGCTCTGCACGCGAAGAGCCTTTCCAGCGGAGGCGCCGCCGTGTCCACGCCCGTCCCCGGGACGCCCAGCCTGCTGCGGGCGATCAACGACCGCGCGGCGCTGGAGGCGCTGCTGGACCGGGGGCCGCTGACCCGCCCGCAGATCTCCGACCTCACCGGCATCTCCAAGCCGACCGCCTCGCAGCTGCTCGCCCGGCTGGAGGAGGCCGGGCTCGTCGTCCGGGACGGGATCCGCGAGGGCCTGCCCGGCCGCACCGCCGAGCTGTACCGGATCAACGGGTCCGCCGCGCACGTCGCGGGCGCCGACGTCACCCCGGCGCGCATCCGGGTCAGCGTCGCCGACCTCGCCGGGACGGTCGTCGGGGAGCACACGCTGCCGACGCCCGACCGGACCGGCGTGGACGTGGTCGCCCGCATGGCCGCCGCGCTCGACGGCGCCGCCGCCGCGGCGGGGCTGACCCGCGCGGGTCTCGGCCTCGCCGTCATCGGCATCCAGGGCGCCGTCGACCCGGCGACCGGGCGGCTCGGGTACGCCTCCCACATCCCCGGCTGGCACATCCCGGACCTGGTCGCGACGCTGAGCGACGGGCTCGGCGTGCGGATCGCGATCGAGAACGACGTGAACCTCGCCGCGCTCGCCGAGCGCGCGGACGGGCAGGCCGCCGGGGCGGGCGACTTCGTGCTGCTGTGGGTCGCCGACGGCGTCGGCATGGCCGTCGTGCTGAACGGCGCGCTGCACCGCGGCGCGACGGGCGGCGCCGGCGAGATCGGCTACATGCCCGCGGTCGGCGCCCCGCTGATGCGGGACGTGCGCCGCACCCACACCGGCGGCGTGCACAGCCTGACCGGCGGCGCGGCCGTGCTGAAGCTGATGCGCGAGCACGGGTTCCGCGGCCGCGACGCCGCCACCGCGCTCGGCCGCGCCGCCGAGGACGTCTGCTCCGCCGCGGCGGCCGGGACGCGCACCGCGTCCGACGCGGGGGCCCGCGCCGAACGGGCCCTCACCGAGCTGGCGAGCCGGCTCGGCGTCACCCTGGCCACCGTCGTGGCCATCGTGGACCCCGCTCTCGTCGTCCTGACCGGCGACGTCCTGCGCGCCGGTGGGGAGCCGCTCCGCGCGCGCGTCGAACAGCATCTGCACAGCCTGACGATCCCGCGCCCCGAGGTGCGGCTCAGCACCGTCCAGGGCAACCCCGTCCTGGCCGGGGCGCTTCAGCAGGCACTCCGGGAGACCCGCGACGAGGTCTTCTCCAGCACGGTCCCCCTCCCCTGACCACCTACCC
>NZ_VCKW01000240.1 GCF_005889715.1 Actinomadura soli | reverse complement strand
GTCCTCCAGCCCCCACCCACCGCCATCCAACGGACGAGCTCCGCTCGGCGGCCCGATTGCGCCGCCGCCGTCGAGGGGCTCGTCCTCGAACGCGGTCAGCTCCCCGGCCTGGAAGCCGAACCGGCGCCGCAGCCGCCAGCCCATGGGGTCGGCGGGGCCGGCCTGGTAGAACGCCCGCGACACGGGGGCGCGCCAGTCCAGCACGAGCGGGCGGCCCTCGTCGCCGTCGTGGACGTGCCGCCGCCCCACGTACATGATCGCGGGCAGGTCGTCGGCCTCAGCGCCCGCGCCGTCGCGGTCCATCCGGCCGAAGAACAGCGGGGCATCGGGATGGTCGGCCAGCGCCGCGACGCGCTGGTCGAGCAGTGACTCCAGGAACTGCTTGGACACCCAGTCCGCCGCGACGTCGGCGGAAAGGCTCCGCGCGTGCTCGCGCATCCGCCGCAGCGCGGCGCGGGACTCGGCCAGGTGGGCGCGCTCCGCGGCGAGGACGGCCGCCTCGCCGGGGCGCCCGGGATCTTCGGGTTCGTCGGGTCGGGCTGGTTCGGCGGGCATGGGCGCAGACCTCCGGCGGCGAGAGGGGTGGATGAGGGCGAAACCCACTACCTTACCGAGCCGGGTCAAGCATGTCCGCGGGAAACGGTGGATCTTGCCCGGCGCGCGGCGGTGCGCCTTGCCGGGCGCGCCGGGGTGTGTGACGTTGGGCGGCATGCTGACGCAGACCGAGAAGAC
Source organism: Actinomadura soli (assembly GCF_005889715.1). Lineage (GTDB taxonomy): Bacteria > Actinomycetota > Actinomycetes > Streptosporangiales > Streptosporangiaceae > Spirillospora > Spirillospora soli. The sequence continues at coordinate 12,139 of NZ_VCKW01000240.1, read as the reverse complement.
GCCGCCGCCGACCGAGAGGACGACGCCGGGCGGAGCGCGACGATGACGCTGGAAGGGCGGTCCGCGCTGGTCACGGGCGCCTCGTCCGGCATCGGCGCGGTCGTCGCCGAGGCGCTGGCGGCCGCCGGGGCGCGGGTGGGGCTCGTCGCGCGGCGCAAGGACAGGCTGGAGCAGGTCCTCGCGCGGTGCCGCGAGCACGCGCCCGACTCGACGATGTGGGCGGCGGACCTGTCCGACCTCGACGCGATCGCGGACCTCGCGGCGGACGCCGAGCGGGCGCTCGGCGGCGTGGACGTCCTGGTGAACAACGCGGGGATGCCGAAGCGGCGCCGCGTCCAGGACCTGTCCCCCGCCGAGGCCGAGGACGTGATGCGCCTCAACTACCTGTCCCCGGTGCGGCTCACGCTGGCGCTGCTGCCCGGGATGATCAGGCGCGGGCGCGGGAACCTGGTCGCGATGGGGTCGGTCGCGGCGCGGCTCGGGCCGCCGCACGAGGCGGCCTACGCGGCGTCGAAGGCGGCGCTCACCGCGTTCTGGGAGAGCATGGCGGTCGACCTCGACGGCACCGGCGTGCGGGTCCACGTCGTCCAGCCCGCGCTCATCGCCGGGACGGAGCTGTTCACGCTCCCCGGCAACGAGGAGCCGATCAGCGACCTGTCCGACGCGCTGCCGCCGCAGGAGGTGGCCGCCGCGGTGCTGGACGTCCTCGCGACCGGGCGGTTCGAGCAGTACGTGCCGGGCTGGTTCAGCGAGATGGCCTCGGGCAAGGCCGCCGACGTCGACGCGTTCGTCGCCGGGGTCAAGGAGTGGACCAGGGACCGCTTCCAGCCCTGACCGCCGCCGGGCGACGGGTGATAATGGTGACGTGCGCCCCCGCCGCACGATCACCACCCGGAGGCACGACGACATATGGGCACTCCCGGCCGTCCCGTACGCGAGTCCCTGCTGGACGCCGCCGCCGACCTGCTCGTCGAGCGCGGCTACCGCGCCGTCCGCATGCAGGATGTCGCCGCCGCCGCCGGCGTGAGCCGCCAGACCGTCTACAACGAGTTCGGCGACAAGTGGGGCCTGGCTCAGGCGGTCGTGATCCGCCACAACGAGCACTACCTCGACGGCGTCGACGCGGTGCTGTCCGACCACGACGACCTGTACTCGGCGGTCGTCGCCGCGGTGACGTACACGCTCGAGGCCTCCGCGGACGACCGGCTGAAGAAGGCGGTGCTGACCGGCGAGGGCGGCGACGAGCTGCTGCCGCTGCTCACCACCCGGGCCGAGCCGCTGCTGTTCGCCGCGAGCGACCGCATCGCCGACCACGCCCTGCGCCACTGGCCGGACCTGGACCGCGCCGCCCTCACCGAGATCACCGGCGCCGTGGTGCGCCTGACCACCAGCCACATCATGCTGCCGTCCGAGCCACCGGAACAGGTCGCGCACTTCATCGCCCGGATCGTGACCCGCTACGTGGGCGCCCCCGAGGGCTGAGGGACGGCCTGCCGCCGGTCAGCCGAACTCGGGTCGGCGCTTCTCGCGGATCGCGGCGACGCCCTCCCGCACGTCCGGGCCGGTGAACCCGAAGAACTCCATCGCCAGCGACGCGTCGAACGTGGGACCGGCGAGCCGCAGCCAGTTGTTCAGCGCGTGCTTGGTGAACGACAGCGCCTCCGCGGGCCCGGCGGCGAGCCGCGCGGCGATCTCCAGGGCGCGGTCGTGGACGTCCTCGTCGTCCACGCACAGGGAGACCAGGCCGATCCGCTCGGCCTCCTCGCCGGTGAGGACGTCGTTGAGCAGCAGGTAGTACTTGGCCTTCGCCAGCCCGCACAGCAGCGGCCAGACGATCGCGGCGTGGTCGCCGGCCGCCACGCCCAGCCGCGTGTGCCCGTCGATGATCTTCGCGGAGCGGCCGGCGACGGAGATGTCGGCGAGCAGCGCCACCGCGAGCCCGGCGCCCACCGCCGGTCCCTGCACGGCGCTGACCACCGGTTTCGAGCAGTTCAGCACGTTCATCACGATGTCGCGGGCCTCGCGCATGATCTGCCGGCGGGCGGTGTGGTCGCCCATCATCTCCTCGATCATGGCGATGTCGCCGCCCGCGGAGAACGCCGTCCCCTCACCGCGCACGAGGACGGCCCGCACCTCGTCGTCGGCGTCGGCGTCCCGCCAGATCTCCGCGAGCTCCCGGTGCCCGGTCCGGTCGACGGCGTTGAGCTTGCCCGGGGTGCTGATCACGATCCGCAGGACGCCCTCCCCCGCCCAGTCGATCTTCAGCCGCTCGTAGCGCTCATACCGTCCGCCGCCCATGGCAGGCTCCCTCCCGCGTCCGCTCGCCGAACGCCGCGCGCAATCGTCGCACAGCGAAATCGATGGCCTCCGCGCCCGCGTCGAAGATCTCGGGGAGCAGGAAGAACGCGTGCACGACGCCGTCGTAGCGGCGCAGCTCCACCGGCACCCCGGCCTCGGCGAGGCGGCGGGCGTACGCCTCCGCCTCGTCGCGAAGGATGTCGCACTCCGCGGTGATCACGGTGGCGGGGGCGGCCCCGGCGAGATCCGGGGCGCGCAGCGGCGCGAGCCTCGGGTCGGACGGGTCGGCGCCGTCCCGGTACAGGGCCATGAACCGGGCGAGGGCCGCGGCGTCCAGCCCGTATCCGGTGGCGTACCGGCGCCAGCTCGCGGTGTCCATCGCCATGTCGGTCACCGGGTAGACGAGCAGCTGGTGGACGAGCCGCACACCCCGGTCGCGGGCCAGCAGCGCGACGACGGCAGCGAGGTTCCCGCCCGCGCTGTCCCCCGCCACGGCGACGGCCCCGGGACGCACGCCCCACCGGCCAGGCTCGCGCGCGACGGACGCGACGACCGCCCACGCGTCGTCCACCGCCGCGGGGAACGGATGCTCGGGCGCGAGGCGGTACCCGACGTTCAGGACGGCGCAGCCCGTGCGCGCGGCCAGCTCGCGGCACAGGGCGTCCACGCTGTCGAGGCCGCCGAGGACCCAGCCACCGCCGTGCAGGTAGACGATCGCCGGAACCCCGCCCTCCCCGGGAGGGGCCGGACGGTACAGGCGCACCGGCACGGGCCCGCCAGGGCCGGGCACGGCGACGTCGCGGACCTCCGGCAGCTCCCGCCGGACGGCCGGGAACGCCGAGCCGAGCCGGGCCCGCGTCTCCTCGATCGTGGGCTCGGCGCCCTGCGGCAGGGCCGCCCAAGCGGCGAGGACGTCCAGGAAGCGGACGGTCTGCGGATGCAGGGCCATGCGGCGGCCTCCGGCGGGCGGGAACGCGGCGTGATCTCCCGGATCGCCTTCCCCGCGCGCCGAAGCGTAACCCCGGCCGCACGCCGCTCAGCGGCCGGCGGCCTCGGCGACCAGGGCCTCGAACAGCCGGCCGTCGGCGCCCTCCTCCGGATGCCACTGAACGGCCAGCCCGAAGCGGTGGCCCTGCAGCTCGACGGCCTCCACCACCTGGTCCTCGGCCCAGGCGACGGCGGACAGGCCCTTCCCGAGCCGGCTCACCGCCTGGTGGTGGTAGGTGGGGACGTCCGCCGACTCGCCCAGGATCTTGCCGACCAGGCTCGTCCCGCTGATCCGCACCGGATGGGATCCGACGATCCCGGTCTCCGGCGCGTGGTCCTTGTGCCCCACCGCCTCCGGCAGATGCTGGATGAGCGCCCCGCCCCGCGCCACGTTCAGTACCTGCATGCCCCGGCAGATCGCCAGGAACGGGAGGTCGGCGTCCACCACGGCGCGGGCGAGCGCCAGCTCGAACCGGTCGCGCTGCGGCTGCGGCGGCCCGGTCTCGCTGTGCCGGACGGCGCCGTACAGGTCGGGGTCGAGGTCGCCGCCGCCCGCGATGACGATGCCGTCGAGCCGCGCGACGAGGGTCTTCAGCCCGCGCAGCGCCGAGGTCGGGGGCAGCAGGACCGGGACCCCGCCCGCCCGCTCGACCGAGCGCACGTACGGCGCCGGCAGGAGCGCGGCCTCGCGCACCCAGGCCCCCCAGCGGGCCGGCTCCAGGTAGGTGGTGACTCCGATGAGCGGCGGTGGCCCGTCACCGCCTGCGTTCGGGGCCGGGGCCCCGCGGATGGCCTCTGACATGCGTGCTTCCCCCTCTGCTGAGCACCGGCCCCAGGACGGCGAAATGGGTGATTCGCCGTCCTTGACTGGACATCATGGTGCATCACCCTCCCCTCCGGCCGTCCCGCCCACCGGGCCTTCCTTCCCGGCCAGCTTGCCGCACGGGACGGATCCACGCAGTCCCAAACCGCGAGAACGTCAATGCCGGCCGGGCTTCCGGGACGCCCCGGCCCGGCGAGCCTCGCGTGAACCTCGCGACCGGGAACACCTGCAAATCCGGAAATCTTCCACTTGGGAGGAGAATCATCCTCTCTTCCTCGACATCGCCGCAAGGACGTCACGGCAGAACGTGCACATACTGATCAGTATGCGTCCGCTTTTTTCGGATTTATCGGCTACGGAGAATTAGCCGCCGATTACGTACCGCACCGCTTGGGCCGGCCTTCGCGACGCCCGCTTGAGCACCTGCGGATTCGGGTGCGAGAATCTCAGCGAGCCGGGCGCCGAATGCGGCGCGAACAGCGCGAACGGCACGGATCCGGCCGCGGAAAACCCCCAGGGGGGCGAGCTGGCGAATGGCATCGGAACTCCGGATCGTCAAAGAAACCTTCACCCGCCTCGAATCCGACCCGGCGGGCGCCATGAGCTATTTCTACGGCCGCCTTTTCGCGGCGGAGCCGCGGCTGCGGGCCCTGTTCCCACCCGCGATGAACGTCCAGCGCGACCGGCTCTTCAGCGCGCTCACCCGGCTCGTCTGGAGCCAGGACAACCCGGGGGAGCTCACCCGCCACCTCGGGCGGCTCGGCCGCGGCCACCGCAAGCACGGGGTCCTCCGCGAGCACTACCCCGCCGTCGAGGCCGCGCTCATCGCGACGCTGCGCTCCTTCGCCGCCGACGTGTGGACCGCCGAGGCCGAGGACGCCTGGACGTCCGCCTTCCGGTCCGCCGCCGCGGCCATGATCGAGGCCGCGGAGCGGGACGCGGCGGACGCCCCGCCATGGTGGGTCGCCGAGGTCGCCGGGCACGACCGCCGCGCCGGTGACCTCGCCGTCCTCACGCTGCGGCCCGAGCGCCCGCTGCCGTTCCTGCCCGGCCAGCGCGTGAGCGTGCAGACGCCCCGCTGGCCCCGCGTCTGGCGGTCGTACTGGATCGCGAACGCGCCCCGCCCCGACGGGATGCTGCGCCTGCACGTCCGCGCGCGCCCCGCCGGGTGGGTGAGCGGCGCGCTGGTGCGGCACACCGCGCCCGGCGACACCGTGCTCCTCGGCCCGGCCGCCGGCGCGATGACGCTCGACCGGGACTCCGGCCGCGGGCTGCTGCTGATCGGCGGCGGCACCGGCCTCGCCCCGATGAAGGCGCTCGCCGAGCAGGCCGTCTCGTCCGGGCCGGGACGGAGCGTCCACCTGCTGGTCGGGGCCCGCGACGAGCAGGAGCTCTACGACCTGGACGATCTGCGCCTGCTGGAGTCCGCCTACCCGCGGCTGCGGATGATCCCGGTCCTGTCACGGCCTCCCGGGACCGACGGCGCGCCGGGTACGGACGTGCTGCACGGCCGGCTGCCCGATGCCCTGCCCGGCCTCCTGGACCGCCTGCCCCACTGGGAGGACCTCGACGCCTACGTCGCCGGGCCCGTCCCCTTCGTCCGCGGCACCGTCACCGCACTGCAACGGCACGGGATGGCCCTCTCCCGAGTCCACCACGACCTGCTCGACGCCGAGGACGACGAGCACCCGCGGGCCCTCACCGCCGGGGCGGCCCTCACCGCCGGGGCGGCCCCCGCCGCCGGGGCGGCCCCCGCCGCCGGGGCGGCCGTCACCAGCCCGCGCGCTCCCGCAGGAAGCTGGTCGTCGGCGCGTCCGCCGGGTAGAACGACTCGATCGCCAGCTCCGCGACCGTGATGTCGACCGGCGTCCCGAAGGTCGCGATCGTGGTGAAGAACGACAGCTCCTGACCGTCCACCCGCAGCCGCAGCGGGACGACCACCTCGTGGCCCGAGGGCGGCGCGAACGCCTCCCCCACGTCCCCGGGGAAGCTCCGCAGCTCCCGGTAGAGCTGGGCGAGGCCCGCGTCCGCGGTCAGCGCGACATGCCGCCGCACCCGGTCGATCATGTGGGCGCGCCACTCGGCCAGGTTCAGGATGTGCTTCGCCATCCCGTCCGGATGCATGCTGAGGCGCAGGACGTTCAGCGGGGGCTCCAGCAGCTCCGGCGCGGCGCCCTCCATGAGGAGCCCGGCCGCGCCGTTGGCGTCGATCAGGTTCCAGAACCGGTCCACGACGACGGCCGGGTACGGCTCGTGTCCGTCCAGGATCTGCTTCAGCGCCGCGCGGACCGAGTCCATCCTCGGCTCCTCGATCGGCGTCTCGCCGAACACCGGCGCGTACCCGGCCGCCACGAGCAGCAGGTTCCGGTCGCGCAGCGGGACGTCCAGATGCTCGGCCAGCCGCAGCACCAGGTCCCGGCTCGGGGCCGAGCGCCCGGTCTCCACGAAGCTGAGGTGCCGGGTCGACACGTCGGCCTCCGACGCCAGTTCCAGCTGGCTCAGCCTGCGCCGCTGCCGCCACGCGCGCAGCTGGTCCCCGACCGGTCTCACGTCGCTCAACGCCGTCGTCACCGCTCCGACGCTACCCGTGTGCTCGTAACGTCGGCGATTACGTCCCAGGTAACGGGCCGCGTGCCTTTACGTTGTAGATTTTTTAGCGAAATGCCCGACGGAGGCCGGAGGGCCGCCTAGACCTTCCGCCACTCGGGGACCCAGGTGCCGTCCTCGACGACGTAGTCGCCGAACAGGTCCGGGGCCTCCTTGCGCACCACCTCGCCGATCTTGCCGAACAGCAGCCGGATCTCCTCCTCGGCGCCCGGCGCGGTGCGGTTCTCCAGCGTGTGGCGCAGCGTCCGGACGTTGGCCGTCCAGACCAGTCCGGTGCCGACGCCCTCGGGCGCGAACCGGCGCATGAACGACGTCTTGTGCTTCTTCTCCTTGAAGGGCACGCCCTCGTCGTCCAGCCCGAAATGCCCGGCCATCCACGCCTGGAACTCCTCCATCTGCTCCAGCATCGCGGTGGCGCGCTTCATCAGCTCGGCGTCCTCGCGGGCCCAGTCGGGGAACCAGAAGGGGATGTCCTGGAGCCGGACGAACCGCATCGACTCCTGCGAGATCGCCACGCCCGGACGGTGCCGCACCAGCTCGTGGGTGAGGACGCGGCTCACGTTGTGCAGGACGAAGCTGAAGCTGACGTGCTCCAGCACCGAGCCGTGCAGGCTGCGCAGGATGTTCTCCAGGTACTGGCCCGAGTCCGTCCTGATCTTGACCACGTTGGGGTTGAGGCCCGGCTCCCACGACCGGTAGCAGAGCCGTCCCGCGAACTCGGCGAGGTTCTGCGGGTCGTTCAGCTCGTCGTCGAGGTCGCCCCGGTCGAGGCGCTCCAGCCAGCTCTCGCCGCCGACGTCCCGCAGGTACCGGGCGATCTCGTCGTAGTCCAGCTCGGGCCGCGCGACGAGGAACACCTCGGGTTCGACGCTCTTCACTCTCGTATCCCCCTCGCTCGTTTCCGTCGTCCCCAAGGAAACCACCCCGGCGGGACGGCCGCGACCTGGGCCCGGCGCTGCGGGGACATGAGCGTCCGGGATGACGCTCATGGTGTTATGGCGCAGACTGGAGCGGTTCGCGTGGCCTGGGGAGGATTCGATGCCGACGGAGCTGAAGGTACTGGGCGCCTGCCCGATGGACTGCCCCGACGGCTGCTCCTGGATCGTGACGGTACGGGACGGCGAGGCCGTCGGGTTGCGCGGCAACCCCGACCATCCGTACACGCGCGGCGCCCTGTGCGCGAAGGTCAACCGGTGGCTGGAGCGGGCCGCGCAGCCCGACCGGATCCTGCATCCGCTGCGGCGGACGGGACGCAAGGGCGAGGGCCGGTTCGAGCGGATCGGCTGGGACGAGGCGCTCGGCGAGATCGCGGAGCGGCTGGACGGCGTCGTCCGCGAGCACGGCGGCGAGGCGATCTGGCCGTACTGGGGATCGGGCACGCTCGGCTACCTGCAGGGCCTCGAAGGGTACGCGGGCAGGCGGTTCTTCAACGTGCTCGGAGCGTCGGCGCACGACGCGAACATCTGCTCGGCGGCGGGCAGCGCGGGCATGACCGCCGCCATCGGCTCGTCCGGCGGGATGGACCCGCAGGACCTCGCCCACGCCGGGCTGATCATCCTGTGGGGCACAAACCCGCTGACCAGCGGCCACCACCTGTGGAAGTTCGTCCAGGAGGCGCGGAAGGCGGGGGCGCGGCTGGTGGCGATCGATCCCGTCCGGACGCGGACGGCGCGGCAGGCCGACGAGCACCTCGCCCCGCTGCCCGGCACGGACGCCGCGCTCGCCCTCGCTCTCCTGCACGTGATCGTGGGCCTCGGCGCGCAGGACGAGGAGTACCTGCGGCGCCACACCCTCGGCTGGGACGAGTTCCGGGGCCGGATCGCGGAGTTCCCGCCGGAGCGGGCCGCGGAGATCACCGGCGTCCCGGCCGGGCGGATCGCCGCCCTCGGGGAGCGGATCGCCCGGACGCGGCCCACCGCGATCCGCGCGACGCAGGGGCTGCAGCGGCACGCGGGCGGCGGCGCGGCGCTGCGGGTCATCGCGGGCATCCCCGCCGTGACCGGCGACTGGGCGCTGCGCGGCGGCGGGGTCGCGTCCTCGACGTCCGGCCATGTCCACCTGGACAAGGCCGCGCTGTGGCGGGACGACCTGCGCCCCGGCCCCGTCCGGACGCTGTCGATGAGCCGCCTCGGCGAAGGGCTCCTCGACGTGCGGGACCCGCCCGTCAAGGCGCTGTTCGTCATGGCCGCGAACCCGGTGGCCAGCACCCCGCACCAGAACAGGGTGCGGCGCGGCCTGGCCAGGGACGACCTGTTCACCGTCGTCATCGACCCGTTCCCGACCGACACCGCCGACTACGCCGACATCGTCCTGCCGCCGACGATCCAGCACGAGCACGCCGACCTGCACGAGGGCTACGGGCACCTGTACCTCGCCTGGAACGAGCCCGCGGTCGCGCCGCCCGGCGAATGCCTGCCCGCCACCGAGACGTTCCGGCGGCTGGCGCGGCGGATGGGCCTGGACGAGCCGAGCCTCTACGACTCCGACGAGAGCCTCGCCGAGCAGCTCCTCGCCTCGGACCATCCGTGGCTGGCCGGGATCACGCTCGACCGGCTGCGCGCGGAGGGGTTCGCGCGGATGTCGGTCCCCGATCCGTTCCTGCCCTACGCGGACGGGTTCCCGACGCCGTCCGGGCGGTTCGAGTTCCGCTCGGCGGACGCCGGGCTCGCCGGGTACGTCCCGCCCGCGGAGGTCGCCGACGGGGAACGGGCCGCGCGGTACCCGTTCGCGCTGATCTCGGCGGCGTCGCACGAGTTCCTGAACAGCCAGTTCGGCAACAACGCCGAGCTGCGGCGGCGGTCGGGCGGCCTGACCGTCCGCGTGCACGAGGACGACGCGAAGGCCAGGGGGCTCACCGACGGGCAGCGGGTCCGGGTCGGCAATGACCGGGGCGCGTTCGAGGCGGTCCTGAAGATCACCGACGAGGTGCGCCCGGGGGTCGCGGCGACGGAGAAGGGGCACTGGGCCAAGCTCGCGGGCGGCGCGAACGCCAACGCGGTCGTGGACGAGCGCGACACCGACCTCGGCGGCGGCCCCGTCTTCCACGACACCCGCGTGGAGATCACCGGCCTCCCCCGACCCTGACCACGGAGATCACCGGGACCGGTACGGTGAGGCCCGGAGGGGACCATGACGTATCAGGCCATTCTCGACCGGGCCAGGAAGTTCGAGCGGCAGGGGCGGCCCGGGGAGGCCGCGGCCGCCTACGCGGAGGCCGCCGAGGCGATGGAGGCGCGCGGCGACTGGACGTCCGCCGTCGCGGTCAGGGCGCGGTGCGCGCGGGCGCTCGCCGCGGCGGGGAAGACGGGCGAGGCGCAGCGGCTCCTCGACACGCTCGACCGGGCCGCCGCGTCCATGCCCGCCGGGGTCCGCGCAGGGCTGGACGCGCAGGCGGCACATGTCATGGCCGCCGCGGGCCGCACCGGCGAGGCGGCCCGGCGCGCGTGGGCGGCGATGAGCGGGTTCTGGTCGCTGCACGACGCCAAGCGCGCCGACGCCGCGGGCGTCCACGCGGCGCGGCTCATCGTGAAGGACGCCGGTCCGCGGGACGCGCTCCGGCCGCTGCGGGAGCTGATGGCGCAGCTGCCGCCCGGCGGGGACGGGCACCGGCAGGTCGCCAAGCTGCTCGCCGACGCGGAGCGGCGGCCCGACCGCGACCACGACGTGCTCATCACCGACCCCGGCACCGCCGCCTGGGGGCGTCTAGCCGCGGCGCTCGCCGTCGGCGCGCACCTCGCCGTCGGCAACGGCGTGACGTGGAACACCCTCACCGGCCACGACGACCCCGGCGGCGACCGGGTCCTGCTCGAACGCGACTGGGGCGTCACCGACCACGGGAGCTGGCGCGAGCAGATGGACGCGCTGCTCGACGCCCGCAACAGCGACCCCGCCGTCCAGATGGTCCTCGACCGGCGCGGACGCGGCACCGACCAGGGCGCCTGGCGCGCGGAGATCGTCGCCTGGTGCCGGGAGCGGGACATCGCGGAGCAGACCGTGCACGAGGTGGTCGAGCTGTCCGGGCAGGTCCTGCGGTACGAGTCGCGCTTCCGCGCGGACGGCCTCCTCCCGCCGGACGGCCGGGTCGCGAGCGTCTACGGCTACGACTTCGGCCGCGCGGTGAACATGGCCCGCTGGGGCCTGAACGCCGGGTTCTGCGACGCGGAGGAGGCCGAGAAGTGCGTCCTCACCGCCGGGCAGCGCGCCAACCAGGTCTACACGTCGTGGGGCTCGTTCTCCGCCGGGTACATCCTCGGGCGGATGCTGCGGTTCGACGAGGGCGAGTTCGGCGAGTGGTACGAGCGCTCCCTCGCCGGGCACCGCGTCCTGGCCGAGGACCCCGAGAGCCCCTGGCGGCGCATGGCCTGGGGCTAGGGCTCCGGGTCAGCCCAGGGCGTCGATGTCGGCGAGGATCGCCCGGCGGGCCTCCTCGTCCAGGGACGAGGCGATCACGGCGTTGCGGGCCAGCGCCGCCAGGCCCTCGCGGCCCAGGCCGAACACCTCGGCGGCGACACGGTACTCGCCGGTGAGGGTCGTGTCGAACATCGGCGGATCGTCGCTGTTCAGCGTGACGAACAGGCCCTCGTCCAGCATCCGCGGCAGCGGGTGCTCCCCGATCGCGGCGACCTGCCCGGTGCACACGTTGGACGTCGGGCACACCTCGAGCGGGATCTGCGTCTCGCGCAGGTGGGCGACGAGGCGCGGGTCGTCCAGGCAGCTGATGCCGTGGCCGATCCGCTCGGCGTGCAGGCCCTCGACGACCTCCCAGATCGTCTCCGGGCCGGACATCTCGCCCGCGTGCGGGAGGCTGCGCAGCCCGGCGGCGCGGGCGGCGGCGAACGCGTCGCGGAACGCGTCCCGGTGCGGCGGGCGCACCTGCTCGATGCCGGCGAGGCCGAACCCGACGAGCGCCTCCGGCGGATGCCGGAGCGCGTGGTCGAGGGTGCCGCGGGCGCCCTCGGCGCCGAACTCGCCGGGGATGTCGAAGATGTAGGCGACGCGGATGCCGAGCCTGTCGCGGGCCTCGCGGACCGCGTGGTCGAGCGCCTCGGTGATCGCGGGCATCGGCATCCCGGCCCGCTGGTGCGTGTACGGGGTGACGGTCAGCTCGACGTACCGGACGTTCTGCGCGGCGAGGTCGCGGGCGGTGCCGAGCACGAGCGTCCCGACGTCCTGCGGCGTCCGGACCAGGCCGGACACCGACTCGTACACCTCAGCGAAGTGCGGGAAGTCGCGGAACTCGTAGAAGGCGCGCAGCTCGCGCTCGTCCACCGGGACGGGCCCGTCGGGGTGGCGTCGGGCGAGTTCGAGCACGGTCGGGACGGAGGCGGAGCCCACGAGATGGACGTGCAGCTCGACCTTGGGCAGGGCGTCGATGAACGCTTCGATGGATGTGGTGTCGGTGAGCACGCCGCGAAGCTAACAGCC
>NZ_VCKW01000023.1 GCF_005889715.1 Actinomadura soli | reverse complement strand
GCTCAGGGCTTCGCGGCTGGACGGGCTACTTCGCGTCGTGCGGGCGGGGATGCGAGGGGCGGTGGTACTCGGTCAGGACGGTGAGGAGGCGGGTGAGCTCGTCCCTCTGGCCGGGGGTGAGGGGGGCGAGGAGTTCGCGTTGGGCGTCGGTGACGAGCGCGTCGAGGCGCTCCAGGCGGCGGTGGCCGCCGGGGGTGAGGGTGATGACGTTGCGGCGGCGGTCGCCGGGATCGGGATCGCGGCGGATGTATTCGGTATCGGCGAGCTCGTTGAGAACGGCGACCATGTCACTGCGGTAGATGCCGGTGCGGCGGCTGAGCTCGGCCTGGCTGGCGGCACCGGCTTCGGCGAGCGCGGCCAGCACGGCGAAGTGCCACTTGCGAGCGCCTTCGGCGGCCAGCCGCTCGCCGACGAGCCGGTCGGCGGCGACCGCGGCCCCCGCGAGCAGGCGGCTGGGGATGGCGCGCAGCCGGGCCGGAGTGGGTTCGGGGGCCGGGCTCATGGGGTTCCTCCACCTCTTGCGTTAGTGACACTAACAGTATAGCTTCGTTAGTGGCACGAACGTTCGAGCTTCGAACGAATCCCCATGGAGTTGAAGACCATGATCAAGCCGTTCCGCATCGACGTCCCCCAAGCCGACCTCGACGACCTGACCGACCGGCTCTCCCGCACCCGTTGGCCCAACGAGGTCGCCGGCGCCGGGTGGGACTACGGCTTCCCGCTTGCTCGGCTGAAGGAGCTCGCCGTGTACTGGCGCACCGGCTACGACTGGCGCGGGCACGAGGCCAGGCTGAACGAGCTTCCGCACTTCACCACCGAGATCGAGGGACAGAACATCCACTTCGTCCACGTCCGGTCCTCGAAACCGGACGCGCTCGCGCTGATCCTCACCCACGGCTGGCCCGGTTCGTTCCTGGAGTTCCTCGACGTGATCGAGCCACTGTCGCGCGACTTCCACCTGGTGATCCCGTCCATCCCGGGTTTCGGCTTCTCCGGGCCGACCCATGAGCGCGGCTGGGACATCGTCCGGGTCGCGCGGGCCTGGGCCGAGCTCATGCGCCGTCTCGGGTACGAGCGCTACGGCGCCCACGGGGGCGACTTCGGCGCGGGCATCTCGATGGCGCTCGGCGCGGTCGCACCCGACCAGGTCGCCGGGGTGCACGTCAACTACCTGCCGACCAGGCCGGACCCGGACGCCGACATCGAACTGTCGGAAACGGATGAAGCCCGGCTGGACAAGGTCCGGCAGCTGATGGCGAACCGTCCGCCGTACCAGGCTCTGCAGGCCCTCACCCCGCAGACCATCGGCTACGCCCTGACCGACTCGCCCGTCGGCCAGCTGGTCTGGATCGCCGAGCGCTTCGCGCAGTGGACCGACCCTCGCTCGCAGATCAGTGACGACCGGATGCTCACCGACATCTCGCTGTACTGGCTGACCGCCACCGCGGCCTCCTCGGCGCGGCTGACCCGCGAGACCCCGCGGCGGATCGAGCCGTGCCCGGTCCCGGTCGGCGTGGCGGTGTTCGCCCACGACATCACGCAGTCGGTGCGGCCGCTGGCCGAGCGGCTGTACGACATCAGGCACTGGTCGGAGTTCGAGCGCGGCGGCCACTTCGCCGCGATGGAGGTGCCGGACCTGCTCGCCGAGGACGTCCGGGACTTCTTCCTCACCCACACCAAGTGACAGGAGTCATCATGACCAGCACCGAAACCCTGATCCGCGCCCTCGCCGACCGCGCCGAACTCGCCGACCTGGTCGCCCGCCACAGCTTGTGGATCGACGAGGGCCGCTACGGCGAGACCGACCGGCTCTTCACCGAGGACGTCGTCGTCACGTCCCCGCGCGGAGACGCCCACGGCATCGAGGCGCTCATCGACCTGGTGCGCTCGGGCCACGACATGTACGTCCGCACCCTGCACAGCAAGTCCAATCTCATCATCGAGGTCGACGGCGAGACCGCCACAGTGCGCGCCCACGACATCGCCGTGTTCGTCATCGACGACAAGACCGAGGCCCTCGCGGCCGGGTACCACCACTACGAGGCGCGCCGCACCGAAGACGGCTGGCGCTTCGACCGCCTCGTAGTCACCCCGGTCGCCCTGACCGAAGCCCTCGACCGGGCCCTCTAGAAGACACCGAAGCGGGCCTGAGCGGGCATCCGTGAAGCAAGCCGCGCTCGCTCCGGGCCCGCCCCGGGGCACCAGCAGCTTCGGCCCGTTCGGGTCCCTGCTGTCCCGCAAAGCCCCGGAACAGCCAAGACTCCGCGCACCCCGATCGTCCAGGAGTATCGCTGCTAATGGCATGACCTGTCGGTGCCCAGGACGGCGAGGTGCAGGTGGACGGACGCGTTCAGCCAGAACCCCCAGCAAACGTCGTTGCCGCATCGCAGGTTGTAGAGCGCGATCCCGAACCGTGCCTCATCGGTGACCGCCGTGGCCTCCCGACCCACCTGACTCTTGATGGGCTCCCACTGGGCGCGGAGCCAGGCGACCGCGTCCTCGGGCGCCGTGGACGCCCGCCGAATGCCACGCGTCGGTTTGCGGAGCCAGTCGCGGATCTCTCTGGGAGCCAACTCGCTGGTCACGTCCCGGCGGGCGGGATCGTCGCCGTAGGCGTTGCCGTCCATCCGGGACGCGTAACAGTGCCAGTGCAGCCCGCGCCGCCGCCAATCATCGCGGGTCTCGTCCCGCCAGTAGCCGTCATAGTCGAACGGCCGGATGCCCACGGATCGGAGCCTCTCGCTGTGCGGGGCCCCGAGCAACCAGAACGGGGCCCGGCGCCTGATGTCCGCTAGATGTCGAATTCGTTGTTCTTGGCGCTCTTGAGGAAGCCCTCCCACTCGTGGCGGTCGAACTCCAGCACGGCACCGGTCTTGGTGTCCCGGACGGCGACCACGCCGCCGTCCTTGTCATCGACCAGGTTGGTGGCCACCTCCACACACCCGCACCCGGAGTTCTCTCCGTTGCACAGCGTGCCCTTGACGAACTCGTACGGTCGTTTCATCAGCTCCTCCATGAAGCCTCCATGGCACGGCCGTTACCGCGCTTGGAACCTCCCGGCGGACGGCATGGCCGGGTGTAGTGACCTGCTCGGGAAGCCGTCCGCCCTGGCTCATGTCCAAAACGCTACGAGCGTTCTACCGCCGCATCCCAGGATGTTTACAAATGTTGCAGGCGAGCCATGGCCTCGTTGATCAGCCCACGGGCGTCCTGCCCGTAGACGGCCTGTCCTTGCAGCACCGTGAACGCCTTCTCAAAAAGTCCGATCTCGCGCGGCTGTGTGACCTTGATCCCTGCCGAGGTCGTCTCAATCTTCACAAGCAGATCATCAAAGATCCAGAATCCTTCGCCCGGCCACAGGCGGCGCACGATGTCGTTGGGGATGATGCCGAGAGAAACTCGGGGCAAGGTCATTACAGCGAGAAGCCGGTCAAGTTGTCCGAGCATGACATCACCGCCGCCGAAGATGGTCGTCAGCGTCCTCGCCTCGATGACGAAGGCAAACCTTCGGTGTCCACGGTACAGATAGCGCTGCCGCTCCATGCGAGCCTCCACGGCAGCATCAAGGTCTGCGTCCGAACCGTAGAATTCTCCCGCGATTTTGAGGATTTCCATACAGTATTCAGCCGTCTGGAGAATCCCAGGTATGACGTCCGACTCGTACACTCGAAAGCGAGCGGTGCCTTCGTACAGGGGGAAGGATTTCTCCTGGAGACGCTTGAGACCACCGCGAAGCTGCCGCTGCCACTCCAGCCACATTCCTTCGATGCCTCGAAGGGTAGCGATGAGATCGGCTATCTGATCCTCTGCTTTGCAGGCGCTGCACCAGGCCCTTATGTCGTCCTCGCTTGGATTCTGCCGTCCGTTCTCGATGCGGGATACCTTGGTGAAATGGACACCTGAGAGCGAGGCGAGCGCCCGCCCCGTGAGTCGCGCATCCTTGCGCATGTCCCGGAGACGAGCACCGAATGCCGCCCTGGCCTGCTGCACCTGGCTGGACACGGATGGTTCAGACGGGCTTGTACTCGTGGTCGTGGATGCCCAGGCGCCAGACGCTCTCGAAGGCCGTCTTGCACAACCGCAGGACATCGGGCTCTTTCCAGAGCTGCCGCTCGACGACCTCGCCATTTCCAGCGAAGACGGAAAAGATCGCGGCCGCTTCGTCGAAGAGCCAGAAGTCATTACCCGGCAGGGCGACGCCCGATACTAGCCGACGCGGAACCCATACGATCTGCTCCCCCGCCTCGGTGAACAGATGCGAGTCCGACAGCACCCAGCGTTGATAGTCGGTAATGGGCTCTGAGACGATCCGCGCTCGCCGGATTGTTTTTCCCGCTTGGACGGCGGACCGCACCGTTTCGAACCATGGTCGGAGCCACTCCCGGTCGTCCCGTTCCCCGGTCACCCATTTCTTCAAGTAGGGTTGCTCCGCCTGGGTTCCGTAGGTGTCGCGCATCTCCAAGTGCAGCGCTTCGCGGCGGAAGGTACTAAAGAACTCACGTCGTGCTTCACCTGTGATCAGTTCCAAGGTCTACCCTTCGCTGAGCAGAGCCCTCAGCGCCGACTTCGGGACTTCTACACAGTCTTCGTGGTCTGGGATATCCATCCGGCTACGCACTTCCGTGCTGGTCACTCGCATGCCCTGGACGATGAAGTTCCCTCCCGTGGTCACGTGGACGATCGGTGGGGCCCAGCTTGTCACGCGCCCCGAGACACCATCGTTGATGAGATGAACGAAGAGCCCCTGCGGAACCTCCACGATCGTCTCCCCTTCGGGGACATCCAGCTTCGCCAGGAGTTCAAGATCAGTCACGACCCAGCCCTGAACGATGTAGGTGGCCGTGTCGGTCGCGTACAGCGTCGGGGACTCGTCCGGCTTCGAATCCTTGCCCAGGAACGTAAGGCGCACCGATGCCTCCAGCCCAAGGATTTACGGATGTTTCAACTTGAGCGTCCAACATGAGGCTAAGGGCGTCAATGCCTACCACCGTGCCCGGGCATGCAGAGATCATCGGACAGCAGGCCGGGGTCGGGGCTTGGACGCTGGACGGTGGGGACGGCGAGGAGGGCGTGACGGCGCGGGTGTTCAGGCGTCAGGAAATCGCATACTCCCGGTGATCGATCGCTCGTTCCCAGACGGCGGCGAAGGCCGATGCGCACAGCTTGATCGCAGCAGCGTCGTCTGTCAGCTCATCGACGATGTGCTCGCCGTCACCCGCGAAATGATGGAAGCGGACCAGCCGTTCGTCGAACAACCAGAAATCGTTGCCCGGTAGAGCCAGGTCCGATGCTTGACGGCGCGGGAGCCATCGCACCTCCTCGCCGGCGGCGAGATTCATCGACGCGGTGACGGCGTGCTCGAACCTGATGTAAGGCGTCACGGGCTCGGACACGATCCGCGCCCGGCGCACCGCAACGCCTCGTGCCACGGCCGGGGCGATCAAGTCGTGCCAGTCACGCTCACGCTGAGTGCGATCGTGGGCAGGACCACCGGTGAAAGCTATGAAGGACGGATCAGAGGGCACGTACGCGTCACGCATCTCAAGGTGGAGAGCCTGAGTCGTGCACTCGCCGATCAGGTCACCGAAGTCCTTCAGTTCCAGCGTCCGCATCATCCGCCTCCATCAGCGCTCGCAAGAGGGCTCCCCGCATCCGAGCCGGGATGCGCCCGACGATCTCGTCCGGACCAATGCGGCTGAGCCCGTCGACCTCCGCCAGCACACCCTCACACGTCACGTGAGAGCCCTGGAACAGCAGGTCACCCGTGGTGCCGTCCACGAAAACAGCAGGGCAGTGACCACCATCCGTGCCGGGGTCGAGTACAAGCAACCGTAGAGCAGCCATGGATGCCTCCCACCGTGGTTGCGCACAGCGTGCGTCAACACACGACGTTCTTCGGCTCACCGGACAACCTCAAGTAGCGCACACCACACTTCGTCCTGTCGCCAACGCAACCGAGACGGCACCGTGGGGTGGAGGCTTGGGTCGTTCTAGATGCTCTTGATCACTTCAGCTAGGCGCCGGAACTCACGTCGTGCTTCACCTGTGATCAGTTCCAAGGTCTACCCTTCGCTGAGCAGAGCCCTCAGCGCCCCCGACTTCGGGACTTCTACACAGTCTTCGTGGTCTGGGATATCCATCCGGCTACGCACTTCGGCACTGGTCACCCGTACGCCCTGGACGATGAAGTCCCTCCCGTGGTCAGCCGACACGACATCTAAGGCGAGGCGGTACAACAATGCCCCCCGGGGTACTCATCTCATGAGTACCCCGGGGGGCCGTCGTGTGTCACGTAGCGGGCTTACCCGCACCCGGACATGACTGCCGTGACCCTGGCTTTTGATGGGCGGGTGTCGATGAACCCTTGCTTGCCGAGGTGGAAGCGCCACAATCGGGGCAGTTCGCCATGAAGATCACCCTCAGAAGCGCTCCAGCACCCGAAATTCGCTTTCGGATGTGGCCTGTTGGCCCGGTCCGAGTATGTGTCGGAACAGACCGTATATGTAGGCGCCCGAGTGACAGGACACCCTTACCCCAAAGGGTTGCCGCTCGCTTCCCAACTTTGGATCTTGTGTGTATCCGATCACGTCGATTACTTCCACGTTCGCGCCGTTGTGGAGTAGCGCGGCTAGATGCCGTTCCACGTCGGCCGTGCTGAGCGTGCCGGACGTGGCTAGATCTGGCACGGCGACCGGCACGGGCGCGTCACCGGTAACGATCTTCTCCTCTTGGTCGGCAGAGTCGCCGCTAGGTGGCGACGTCCTCACCCACTGAATCTGAACTTGTGCCCCCGTGGTCAAGAGGATGCGAGTACCGGACGGGACGCCCCTTACGCCGCTCTCTACGCCCGCGATAGCCGGACTCTGTGCACTCGTGAGCGTCGTCTCCGCCCATGGCTGCCACCGTTGAACCCGCATGCCTGCCCCTGTCTCGCCCGTATGCCACCTGACTACGTACCTGCACGATTATGGATCCCCGCGCACGTACGGGGGCCCGAACGCTCGGCAGGGTGGCAGGCAGCGAAGGCTCGTGCGTGCAAACAACCCGCCTTGGCAACGGTCAGAGGGCACGTAGGCGTCATGCATCTCAAGGTGGAGAGCCTGACTCCTGCACCCGCCGATCAGGTCACCGAAGTCCTTCAGTTCCAGCGTCCGCATCATCCGCCTCCATCCGCCCGGCGTTTGCCGCACGGGCGGAGGCTTGCGTCGCCCTAGATGCTCTTGATCACTTCAGCAAGGCGCCGGAACTCACGACGGGACACCAGCAGCTTGGGCCCGTCCGGGTCCTTGCTGTCACGCACGGCCACCGTCCCTGGAAAGGAAGCCAACTCAACGCAGTTGCCGCCGTTGTTGGTGCTGCGGCGGGCCTTGCGCCATTCAACGTTGCTCACGTCCATCACCTACCGCTTGATGTCGGATAGCAGCGCGGCGAAAGCGCGGCGGGTCACCAACAGCTTCGGGCCTTCAGGGTCTTTGCTGTCACGCACGGCCACCATGTCGGGAACTGAGGCCAGCTCTACACACTCACCGCCATTTGCAGTCGTGTAGCTGGACTTACGCCATGCAGCGCTGGTCACGTCCATCACCTACCGCTTGATGTCGGACAGGAGCGCGGCGAAGGCGCGGCGGGTCACCAACAGCTTCGGGCCATCCGGGTCCTTGCTGTCGCGGACGGACACCATGTCGGGAACTGAAGCCAGTTCCACACAATCGCCGCCGTTAGGACCGGTGTAACTGGACTTACGCCAATCGGCCTTGGTCAGGTCCATTGTTCCTGCACCACCTTACGAATTAATTCGATCGACTGATCTACGGACAGAGCCTGCGAACGAACTGAGATGAGCGCTCGACTGGCAGCCGCGATGTCTTCAGGGTCGGTGAGGGTGACTCCACGCACCACCATGTCGGCGTAAGCGATTTCGCTCCTGTCGGGCATGGTAGCGAGGTTGAACGCACCAAGGTTGCCGAGGTGCTCGCCTCTGCTCGGTACCACCTGAAGGGTGACCACGCCTTGCTCGGCGAGGTAGATGACGTGCTCCAGTTGCTCCTTCATGATCTCGGGGCTGCCGGTCAGGCGGTTGAGAGACACCTCGTCCTGGAGGACGGAGAAGTCGGGTGGAGGCGGGCTCTCCCTGGTCAGGACGCTCTGACGGTTGATGCGCGCCTCAACCGCGTCCTTGTCGCCCTTTAGGAGAGCGGAGGCGTAGGCGGGGGTTTGGAGGAGGCCGTGGATGAGGAGCGGCTGGTACGACTGGAGCATGTCCGCCTCGGGCTCGACGGTGTGCCAGTCGAACCAGGTGGGGAACGTGGCGTCCTTGACGAGGTCGTCGTAGAGGTAGAGGAGCTCGCCGTTCGCGTCGAGGTGGTGGTCCATCGCCTCGGCGAATTCGCGGGTGCAGCGGGTGCGGCCGTTCTCGACGGCCCCGATGTACTGCGGCGTTACGCCCTGGCCGTCGTTCGCGCGACGCGCCAGGGCGTCCTGCGTCCAGCCCTTGGCCTCCCGGAGCCGCCGGAATCGGCGGCCGAAGGCGAGCAGCGTCGGCGAGACGGTCCCGCGCTTCCGCTGTGGAGCCATGTCCTCATCCTCCCTCGTAAAGGGCGCCCAACCAACACCCAAGTGAGTCGGACGCAAGGCACCTGACTTGCCGCTCATGGTCTGCGGTTTGTAACGCAGAGTACTTCCATTGTGGCTGACTGTGGCTGGAAATTCTCGTCAGAGTCAAAAGGTGGTGCCAGGTGGGTCCGACAGTTGTTGCGCCTGAGGTGCCGACGATCGTCCTTCCGCCGTCCGAGCGGGCGCCGGGGTTGGCGCGGCGGTTCGTCGGTGAGCAGTTCCGGGGGTGGGGGATCGCGGACGACGCGGACGCGCTGGTCATCGTGTCCGAGCTGGTCACGAACGCGCTGCGGCACGGGCACGGGCCGATCGTCGTCCGGCTGCTGCGGGACGAGCGGGACGGGCGGCCCGTGATCGAGGTGTGGGACGACGGCGACGGGCATCCCGAGGTCCAGCCCGAGGATCACGCGGCGACGAGCGGGCGCGGGCTGCTGATGGTGTCGCTGCTGGCGGCGGCCTGGGGCACGCGGCCGCTGCTCGAAAACGGGAAGGCCACGTGGGCGAAGTGCTGAGCGCCCGGACGGAGCGCCTGCTGCTTCGGTGGCGGACGCGGATGGGGCGGGAGACCGCGATGGAGTATCTGGACGCGCTCGTGATGGCGCTCCGTCCGAAGGGCTGGCGGTTCGTCGGGTACTACCGGTCGGAGGAGTTCCTCGTCCCGCTTCCGCTGCTGTGGGTCTACGCGAACGGGGTCGAGGACCTCGGGATCGTCGTGAGCGTCCTCGCCACCCCGGGCGGGACGTGGGCGTACCACGAGGCCCCGCGCGGGCGGCGCGGCTACCTGTACCCGTGCGATGACGTGGCGGCGGCGGCCGCGGTGATCGACGATCTGCTCAGGCACCGCGTGTACGCCGCCCGGTGTCAGGCGGGCCTGGGGCGGTAGCGCGTCGAGATGATCCCGGACGGGTAGGGCGTGGCCTCGATGAGGTCGAGGTCCAGGCGGCGCAGATCGTCGGGGAACAGTTTCCGGCCGTCGCCGATGGCGACCGGGACGACGCGGAGCTGGAGCTCGTCCAGCAGGCCCGCCCTGGTCAGCGCGCGGGCCAGCGAGAGGCTGCCCCAGACCATGATGTCCTTGCCGGGCTGCCGCTTGAGGTCGGCGACCTTCGCGGCCGCGTCGCCCTTGACGATCTGGGCCGGATGCCACGTCCCCCAGGGCGCTTCGTCCAGCGTCGAGGAGAAGACCAGCTTGGGCATGGTGTTCACCATGGTGGCGACCGTCTCGTCGGCCGTGGGCCAGTACTGCACGAACATCCGGTAGGTGGCGGCGCCCAGCAGGACGGTGTCCACCTCCTCCAGGATCTGGAGGTTGTCCCGGTCCACATGGCTGTAGTCGGAGACGGAGTCGAAGAAATCGAGCTCCCCCTGGGGCCCGGCGACGTAGCCGTCGACCGTGATGAGTTCTTGGACGATGAGTCTGCGCATACCACTGTGACCCTACGAGACGGCCGAACTCATCGGTGTCTCAGCCGCGCGGCATCACGTGCAGGGCTTCCAGAGGAGGTCGTAGGTGACGGAGTCGTCGGGAGTGTCCAGGCCCATGATGCTGGTCTTGGACGGGTCCGAGGTGCCCTCGGACACGCTCAGCTCCGTGTCGAGGTTGAGGTCGCGTCCCTCGCCGCAGGAGTTGAAGGCCAACTGCTCCACGGGGACCTGGTCGTCGAACTTGAAGGGCGCGGCGTGGGGCCCGGGGAGCTTGTGGACCCACGTCTGGGACGGCGGCGTGCCCACGAAGTTGTGCTGCGCCTTCAGCTCGCCGTCCGCTCCGGCCATCAGTTCGGCGGATCCGACGAAGTGGAGCCCGCTTATCGCGTAGGTGAAGCCCGGCACACCGGCGGCCACTTTCAGGACGACCTGGCACTTCTTCCGGTTGTCGTCCGGGGACGCGTCGCGTCCCGCCAGGGCGTGGAAGCCCCAGTAGCGGACGGTGAACTTGGTCGAGGAAGGATGGACCGTCACCTCCCCGACCTCGCAGCCCTCGCCGACGCTCACCACGGTGATGCTCACCCCGGGCGGCGGCGGGTCGGCCGAGGCGGCCGGCGCGGCCATGGTGGACGGAACGGCAACGACGCCGAGTATCGCGATCGCCTTGCGCAAGATATGCGTCATGGCATGACTCCGAAATCAGGCAGTGGATTCAATCGCGACAGTAAAAGCGCCAAAGAAAGGCGTCAACACCGATGCCTTTTCGATTCTTATTGACTTTTAACTTCGCCTGGTCAGCCGAAGGCGCGGCACTCCACCTCGGCGCGGCGTTCGGTCATGCCCTGCTGGACCGCCGTGGTCACGCACGCGCGCTGCTTCTCGTCGAGCCGCTGCTCGCCGCACTGGGTGACGCCCGAGTAGGTGCGGCAGTCCTGGCGTGTGTTCTGGTCGCTGGACGACGAGGCGGCGGCCGCACCGCCGACTCCTCCTCCGATTCCCAGGACGGCGACGATCAATGCGCCGGTCATGACCCTCTTCATCTGCGTTCCCCCCGGTCGCGTACTTCGTCAACGACGGGTTCCTCCCCGCCCCCAGTACGACAAAACACAGCAAAGGGTCAAGAAACCGAGCATTTCCCCAGGTCAAGGGGTGGCGCGCTCCAGGATCACCAGGGGGATGTCGCGATCCGCCTTGCGCTGGTACGTGTCGTACAGCGGGAAGATCACGGCCATCGCCCGCCAGAGCGGCGGCTTCTCCTCCGGGGTCGCGGTCCGGGCGCGGGCGGGGAACTCGTCCGTGCCGACCTGGACGGTCACGTCCGGGTCGGCGCTGAGGTTGAGGTACCAGGCGGGATGCTGAGCCGCTCCGCCGTTGGACGCCACCAGCAGGTAGCGGCCGTCGTCCTCGCCGTAGAACAGGGCGGTGCGGCGCAGCAGGCCCGACTTCCGGCCGCGGGTGGTGAGCAGCAGCGATCGCCGTCCCTGGTACAGGTGCCCTCGCTTTCCGCCGGTCTCGACATAGGTGCGGATGTGGGCCGCGACCCAGCCGGTGGGGTTGTCGTGGATCGGTTGGTCATCCTGCGCCGTCATCATTTCTCCTACGGCAGGCGAAAGGCCGCCTCCCGAGTTCTGGGAAGCGGCCTTTCGCGCGTTGGAATTACCGGTTGTACTGGCCGAAGTCGTACTCCTCCAGCGGGACGGCTTCGCCGGAGCCCTGACCGAAGGCGTACTCGGCGCCATCGTCGTAGGAGCCGACGGAATAGACCGCCGCCTTCGCCTCCTCGGTCGGCTCGACCCGGACGTTGCGGTACTGCGGCATGCCGGTACCGGCCGGGATGAGCTTCCCGATGATGACGTTCTCCTTGAGGCCGAGCAGCGGGTCGCTCTTGGCGTGCATCGCGGCCTCGGTGAGAACCCGGGTCGTCTCCTGGAAGGACGCCGCCGACAGCCACGACTCGGTCGCGAGCGAGGCCTTGGTGATGCCCATCAGGACCGGACGGCCGGCGGCGGGGACCCCGCCCTCGGCGACGACGTTCCGGTTCGTCTCCTCGAAGATCGGACGCTCCACCAGGTCGCCCGGGAGCAGGTCGGTGTCGCCCGACTCGAGGATGTTCACCCGCTTCAGCATCTGGCGGACGATGATCTCGATGTGCTTGTCGTGGATCGACACGCCCTGCGACCGGTACACCTCCTGGACCTCCTGCACGAGGTGCAGCTGCACCGCGCGGGGGCCGAGGATGCGCAGCACCTCGTGCGGGTTGATCGCACCCGCGATGAGCTGCTGGCCGACGCCGACGGACTTGCCCTCCCGGACGTCCTCCAGCAGCCGGGACCGCATCGGCACCGGGTAGGCGATCTCGTCGGAGCCGTCGTCCGGGACGATGACGATCTTGCGGGACTTCTCCGTCTCGTCGATCTTGACCCGGCCCGCGACCTCGCTGATCGGGGCCACACCCTTCGGGATCCGGGCCTCGAACAGCTCCTGCACGCGCGGCAGGCCGTGCGTGATGTCGCCGCCCGCCACACCGCCGGTGTGGAAGGTCCGCATGGTGAGCTGCGTGCCGGGCTCGCCGATGGACTGCGCGGCGATGATGCCGACGGCCTCGCCGACGTCCACCCGCTTGCCGGTGGCCAGCGAACGGCCGTAGCACGCGGCGCAGACGCCGATCTTGGCCTCGCAGACCAGGGCGCTGCGGGTCCGGACCTTCTCGATGCCGGCCTCGAACAGCCGCGACACGACCGCGTCGGACAGGTCGGTGTCGGCCGGGTAGATGACCGTGCCGTCGACGACGACGTCCTCGGCGATCGTACGGCCCGCCAGGCTGGTCTCCGTGGTGGAGAGCTTGGCGAGGCTGCCGTCCGACTGCCGCTCGACGATCTCGAACGGGATCGTGCGGTCGGTGCCGCAGTCCTCCTCGCGGACGATGACGTCCTGCGCGACGTCCACCAGGCGCCGGGTCAGGTAACCCGAGTCGGCGGTGCGCAGCGCGGTGTCGGCGAGCCCCTTCCGGGCGCCGTGCGTCGAGATGAAGTACTCGACGACCGACAGCCCCTCACGGAACGACGACTTGATCGGACGCGGGATCGTCTCGCCCTTCGGGTTGGAGACCAGGCCGCGCATACCGGCGATCTGGCGGAGCTGCAGCGGGTTGCCGCGGGCGCCCGACTGGATCATCATCCAGATCGGGTTGGCCTTCGGGAACGCCTGCTCCATGTCCACCGCGACGTCGGCGGTGGCCTTGTTCCAGATCTCGATGAGCTCCTGCTTGCGCTCGTCGTCGGTGATCAGGCCGCGGTTGAACTCCCGCTGCACCTTCTCGGCCCGCTGCTCGTAGCCGCCGAGGATCTCCTGCTTGTTCGGCGGCGTGATGACGTCGTCGATCGCGATCGTGACGCCGGACCTGGTCGCCCAGTGGAACCCGGTGCTCTTCAGCGCGTCGAGCGCGTTGGCGACGGCGACCTTCGGGTACGTCTCCGCCAGCTCGTTGACGATCGCCGAGAGCTGCTTCTTGCCGATCTCGTCGTCGACGAACGGGAAGTCGTCCGGCAGCGTCTCGTTGAAGATGGCGCGGCCGAGCGTCGTCTCCAGCCGGTACGGCTGGCCGGGGTCGTAGCCCTCCGGCGCGATCCACTCGCGCGGCGGCGGGACGTCCTTCAGCCGGAGCTGGATCTTGGCCTGGAGGTCGAGCTCGCCCCGGTCGTAGGCCATGATCGCCTCGGCGACCGAGCCGAACGCGCGGCCCTCGCCCTCCGCGCCGTCCTTCTGCGTCGTCAGCCAGTACAGGCCGATGACCATGTCCTGGGTGGGCATGGTGACGGGCTTGCCGTCGGACGGCTTCAGGATGTTGTTCGTGGACAGCATCAGGATCCGCGCCTCGGCCTGCGCCTCGGCGGACAGCGGCAGGTGCACGGCCATCTGGTCGCCGTCGAAGTCCGCGTTGAAGGCGGTGCAGACGAGCGGGTGGATCTGGATGGCCTTGCCCTCGACCAGCTGCGGCTCGAACGCCTGGATGCCGAGCCGGTGCAGGGTCGGCGCCCGGTTCAGCAGCACCGGGTGCTCGGTGATGACCTCTTCGAGGACGTCCCACACCACCGGGCGGGCACGCTCGACCATGCGCTTCGCGGACTTGATGTTCTGCGCGTGGTTGAGGTCGACCAGCCGCTTCATCACGAACGGCTTGAACAGCTCCAGCGCCATCTGCTTGGGCAGGCCGCACTCGTGCAGCTTCAGCTGCGGGCCGACGACGATGACCGAACGGCCCGAGTAGTCGACGCGCTTGCCCAGCAGGTTCTGCCGGAACCGGCCCTGCTTGCCCTTCAGCATGTCGGACAGCGACTTCAGCGGCCGGTTGCCCGGACCCGTGACCGGACGGCCGCGGCGGCCGTTGTCGAACAGCGCGTCGACGGCCTCCTGCAGCATCCGCTTCTCGTTGTTCACGATGATCTCGGGCGCGCCGAGGTCGAGCAGCCGCTTGAGCCGGTTGTTCCGGTTGATGACCCGGCGGTACAGGTCGTTCAGGTCGGACGTCGCGAAACGGCCGCCGTCCAGCTGCACCATCGGACGCAGGTCCGGCGGGATGACCGGGATGCAGTCGAGCACCATGCCGAGCGGGCTGTTACGGGTGTTGAGGAACGCCGAGACGACCTTCAGCCGCTTCAGGGCGCGGGCCTTCTTCTGGCCCTTGCCGGTGCGGATGGTCTCGCGCAGCCGCTCGGCCTCGGCGTCGAGGTCGAAGTTCTGCAGCCGGGCCTGGATGGCCGCGGCGCCCATGCCGCCCTCGAAGTACTTGCCGAACCGGTCGCGCATCTCGCGGTAGAGCAGCTCGTCGCCCTCCAGGTCCTGGACCTTGAGGTTCTTGAAGCGGCTCCACACCTCGTCGAGGCGGTCGAGCTCGCGCTGCGCGCGGTCGCGCAGCTGCTTCATCTCCCGCTCGGCGCCGTCGCGCACCTTGCGCTTCTGGTCGGCCTTCGCGCCGGCCTCCTCCAGCTCCGCCAGGTCGCCCTCCAGCTTCTGCTGGCGGGCCTCGACCTGCGCGTCGCGGGCCTGCTCGATCTGCTGGCGCTCCACGGAGATGTGGGCCTCCAGCGTCGGCAGGTCGCGGTCGCGCCGCTCGGCGTCCACGCTGGTGATCATGTAGGCCGCGAAGTAGATGATCTTTTCGAGATCCTTCGGGGCCAGGTCCAGCAGGTAGCCGAGCCGGGACGGGACGCCCTTGAAGTACCAGATGTGCGTGACCGGTGCGGCCAGCTCGATGTGGCCCATCCGCTCACGGCGCACCTTGGCCCGGGTCACCTCGACGCCGCAGCGCTCACAGATGATGCCCTTGAACCGGACGCGCTTGTACTTGCCGCAGTAGCACTCCCAGTCGCGGGTCGGACCGAAGATCTTCTCGCAGAAGAGCCCGTCCTTCTCCGGCTTGAGGGTGCGGTAGTTGATCGTCTCCGGCTTCTTGACCTCGCCGTGGGACCACTGGCGGATGTCGTCAGCGGTCGCCAGGCCGATGCGTAGCTCGTCGAAGAAGTTGACGTCAAGCAACAGATTTCCCCTTGAGTTGATCAGACCTCTTCGACACTGCTCGGCTCACGCCGGGACAGGTCGATGCCGAGCTCCTCCGCAGCGCGGAAGACGTCCTCGTCGGTGTCGCGCATCTCGATGGACATGCCGTCGCTGGAGAGCACCTCGACGTTGAGGCAGAGCGACTGCATCTCCTTGATGAGCACCTTGAAGGACTCGGGGATGCCGGGCTCGGGAATGTTCTCGCCCTTGACGATGGCCTCGTACACCTTCACGCGGCCGAGGACGTCGTCGGACTTGATGGTCAGAAGCTCCTGCAGGGCGTAGGCGGCGCCGTACGCCTCCAGCGCCCACACCTCCATCTCACCGAAGCGCTGGCCGCCGAACTGCGCCTTACCGCCGAGCGGCTGCT
This sequence comes from Actinomadura soli, assembly GCF_005889715.1. Classification (GTDB taxonomy): domain Bacteria; phylum Actinomycetota; class Actinomycetes; order Streptosporangiales; family Streptosporangiaceae; genus Spirillospora; species Spirillospora soli. The sequence goes on along the minus strand of NZ_VCKW01000023.1, from coordinate 36,567 downwards.
GGGTGATCATGGAGTACGGACCGGTCGAGCGGGCGTGGATCTTGTCGTCGACCAGGTGCAGCAGCTTGAGGATGTAGATGTAGCCGACCGAGATCGGGTCCTTGTAGGGCTCGCCCGTGCGGCCGTCGAACATCCTCGCCTTGCCGCCCGGGCCGACCAGACGCTGCCCGTCGCGGTTCGGCAGGGTGCTCTCGATCAGGCCGGTGACGTCGTCCTCGCGGGCGCCGTCGAACACCGGCGTGGCGGTGTTCGTCCACGGCGGCGCCTCGGACGCGCCGATGGCGTTGAGCGCCTTCTTCCAGTCCTGGTCGTCGCCCTCGATCTTCCAGCCGCGGGACGCGACCCAGCCGAGGTGGGTCTCCAGGACCTGGCCCACGTTCATGCGCCCGGGGACGCCGAGCGGGTTCAGGACGATGTCGACCGCGGTGCCGTCCTCAAGGAACGGCATGTCCTCGACGGGGAGGACCTTGGAGATGACGCCCTTGTTGCCGTGCCGTCCGGCCAGCTTGTCGCCGTCGGTGATCTTGCGTTTCTGCGCGACGTACACCCGGACCAGCTCGTTCACGCCGGGCGGGAGCTCGTCGCCCTCGTCGCGGGAGAACACCCGGACGCCGATGACCTTGCCCTGCTCGCCGTGCGGCACCTTCAGCGACGTGTCCCGCACCTCGCGGGCCTTCTCGCCGAAGATCGCGCGCAGCAGCCGCTCCTCGGGGGTCAGCTCCGTCTCGCCCTTCGGGGTGACCTTGCCGACCAGGATGTCGCCGGGGACGACGTCCGCGCCGATGCGGATGATGCCGCGCTCGTCGAGGTCGGCGAGGACCTCCTCGGAGACGTTCGGGATGTCCCGGGTGATCTCCTCGGGGCCGAGCTTGGTGTCGCGGGCGTCGACCTCGTGCTCCTCGATGTGGATCGAGGAGAGGACGTCGTCCTGCACCAGGCGCTGGCTGAGGATGATGGCGTCCTCGTAGTTGTGGCCCTCCCACGGCATGAACGCCACGAGGAGGTTCTTGCCGAGCGCCATCTCGCCGTTGTCGGTGCAGGGGCCGTCCGCGATGACCTGGCCCAGCTCGACCCGGGCGCCCTCTTCGACGATCGGCTTCTGGTTGAAGCAGGTGCCCTGGTTCGACCGCTTGAACTTGGAGACGCGGTAGGTCGTCCGGGTGCCGTCGTCGTTCATGACGGTCACGTAGTCGGCGGAGACCTCCTCGACGACGCCGGCCTTCTCGGCCGTGATGACGTCGCCGGCGTCGGTCGCGGCGCGGTACTCCATGCCCGTGCCGACCAGCGGCGCCTCGCTGCGCAGCAGCGGGACGGACTGGCGCTGCATGTTGGAGCCCATCAGCGCGCGGTTCGCGTCGTCGTGCTCCAGGAACGGGATCATCGCGGTGGCGACCGAGGTCATCTGCCGGGCCGAGACGTCCATGTACTGGACCTCGCGGGCCGGGACGAGCTCGACCTCGCCGCCCTTGCGGCGGATCAGGACCCGGTCGTCGACGAAGGTGCCGTCGTCGTTGAGCAGGGAGTTGGCCTGCGCGATGACGTAGCGGTCCTCCTCGTCGGCGGTCAGGTAGTCGATCTGCTCGGTGACGACGCCGTCGGTGACGCGCCGGTAGGGGGTCTCGACGAACCCGAACGGGTTGACCCGGCCGAACGCGGCGAGCGAGCCGATCAGGCCGATGTTCGGGCCTTCCGGCGTCTCGATCGGGCACATGCGGCCGTAGTGGGACGGGTGGACGTCGCGGACCTCCATGCCGGCCCGCTCACGGGACAGACCGCCGGGGCCGAGCGCGTTCAGGCGCCGCTTGTGCGTCAGGCCGGCCAGCGGGTTGGTCTGGTCCATGAACTGGGACAGCTGGCTGGTGCCGAAGAACTCCTTGATGGAGGCGACGACCGGCCGGATGTTGATCAGCGTCTGTGGCGTGATCGCCTCGACGTCCTGGGTGGTCATCCGCTCGCGGACGACGCGCTCCATGCGGGCCAGGCCGAGCCGGACCTGGTTCTGGATGAGCTCGCCGACCGTGCGCAGCCGCCGGTTGCCGAAGTGGTCGATGTCGTCGACCTCGATCGGCACGGCGACGGCGCCGAGGGTCGCCTCCTCCTCACCGGCGTGCAGCCGGACGAGGTACTCGATCGTGGCGACGATGTCGTCCTCGGTGAGGGTGCCCTGGTTCATGTCCAGGTCGAGGCCGAGCTTCTTGTTGATCTTGTAGCGGCCGACCTTGGCGACGTCATAGCGCTTCGGGTTGAAGTACAGGTTCTCCAGGAGCGTCTGCGCCGACTCGCGCGTGGGCGGCTCGCCCGGGCGCAGCTTGCGGTAGATGTCGAGGAGGGCGTCGTCCTGGCCGGAGGTGTGGTCCTTCTCCAGGGTCACGTTGATCGACTCGTAGGAGCCGAAGCGCTCACGGATGCGCGCCTCGTCCCAGCCGAGCGCCTTGAGCAGCACGGTGACGGGCTGCTTGCGCTTGCGGTCGATGCGCACGCCGACGTTGTCGCGCTTGTCGATCTCGAACTCGAGCCACGCGCCGCGGCTCGGGATGACCCGGCAGCCGTAGATGTCCTTGTCGGAGGCCTTGTCGAGCGCGCGGTCGAAGTACACGCCCGGCGACCGGACGAGCTGGGAGACGACGACGCGCTCGGTGCCGTTGATGATGAACGTGCCCTTCGGGCTCATGAGCGGGAAGTCGCCCATGAACACCGTCTGGCTCTTGATCTCGCCCGTGGTGTTGTTGATGAACTCCGCCGTGACGAACATCGGGGCGGAGTAGGTCATGTCCTTGTCCTTGCACTCCTCGACGGAGTACTTGGGCGGCTCGAACCGGTGGTCGCGGAACGACAGCGACATGGTTCCGGAGAAGTCCTCGATCGGGCTGATCTCTTCGAAGATCTCCTCCAGCCCCGACTGCGTCGGGACGCTCTTACTTCCGGCCTTCTGGGCCGCCTCGACCCGGGCCTTCCACCTCTCGTTGCCCAGCAGCCAGTCAAAGGAGTTGGTCTGCAGAGCAAGGAGGTCCGGGACTTCGAGCGGCTCCTTGATGCGCGCGAAGGAGACGCGGTTCGGACCGGTTGCGGTATTCGAGGCGTTGCGCGAGGCTGCCAAGAGTGGTCCTTCCGAGGGCTCGCGGCGTAACTGGTGACACGCACGCCAGACGATCCACGTCCGAGACCTGCACAGAGAGGTCCAAAACGGACCGGGGCAGGGGTTCTCTCACACGCGGATAGTCAGAGGGCAGCGCAAAGGGGCAGTGTAGCCGACATGCCACACCGCTCGCAACTCTAGCGCCGCAGTATGCATCACGTTGCCATGGAGCATCGCCCCTCAGCGCCTTTCAGTCAAGAGCGAGGTTGGACTTTTCGGGCTCTGACCTGCAGTGAGGAAGGCCATAGTTTAAGCCTCCCGGCAGGCCGGACGCCGTGCACCCGAAACACGTGTCGCGAGCTGATGCTCGCTGGTCAGGAGATGACCGTGAGTTCGGACGCGAGCCACTTCCCGTCCTGCTTGACCATCGTCATCCGGATCCGGAGCGGCTCGGGGAGCCGCTGCTGCTTGTCGGCCTTGGTGGCGGACGACCGGTTCGCGTAGACCAGCGCCACGACCTTGTCAGGAGTCGCGCTCACGACGCCGACCTTCATGACCGTGGTGGTGGAGACGGCCTGCTGCTGGACGGCGACCGTCCTCAGTTGCTGGGCGAGCTTGTCGTAGTCGGTGCGCAGCTTGCCGGTCGTCGTGGCGGACGCGGCCTTCAGGTCGGCGTCGAGCGTCTGGTAGTCGTACGACGACAGCTTCTGCGCCGCGCGGGACGCGGCGAACGACGCCTCCTTGCTCGCCGTCACGGTCGCGTTCTGCTCGCGGACCTCCAGGGCGAGGGCCGTGGTGCCGGCGCCGAACGCGATCATGAGGACGACCAGGACGGCGACGACCGTCCCCATGCTCCCCGAACGGAACCACCGACCGGGCCGAGGCGCGGCCTTCGGCGCGGGCTTCGGCGCGGCCTTGGGCGCGGCGGTCTTCTTGACCTTGACCGGCTTCGGCGCGTCTTCGTCGGTTTCGGGGGCTTCGTCGCTTTCGGTGGCGTCGACGGGGGCGGAGGCGACCTCCGGGGAGGCTGAGCCGTCCTCTGGCGCGCTGTCACCGTCGGACGCGTCTTCGGAGTCGTCCGGGGGGTCTTGCGGCTTCTGGAGGGATTTGACGGCTTCGTCGGTCTCCTCGGCCTCATCGGCTTCGGCGGCGGCCTCGTCCGCGGCGATCTTCGCGAGGCGCGCGGCCTCCCGGGCCTTGGCGGCGGCCTCCTCGGCGAGCCGGGCGGCCTCGGCCGCCTCCTCGGCCTTAGCGGCCTGTTCCGCGGCCTTGTCCTTCGGCTTCTTCTTGCCGGAGTCGGAGCGCTTGCCCCGGCCGAGCATCGTCACGGGACGACCTCCAGTCCGGACACGAGCCACCGGTCGTCGACCCGCGTGAGGTCCATCTGGTACCGGTAGCCCTGGGGCGTGCCGTTCTTCACCTTGTCATTCGTGACGGTGCCGTTCAGGGAGACCATCACCTCGGCCGAGTCGTCGTCGATGGACACCAGCGCGGCGTCGACGTCGCTGACCGTCGACTTGGCCTTGTACTTGGTGACCTGGTCCATGAAGGCCTTCGACTGGGTGGCCAGCTTGTTCTTCAGGTCGCCGGTGGTGCCGGCCACGATGCGGTCCAGGTCGCGCTGGGCGGTGGACGCGTCGAGCGACATCAGGTTGACGCCCATCTGCCGTGCCGACTGGATCGCGCCGGCCTTCTGGTCGGCCTCGTCCCGGTTCTGGAGGGTGATCACGCCGAGCCAGCCGGACGCGACGGCGAGGCCGATCACGACGACGCTCAGGGCGATCGCGATCGCCGGAGCCGAGCGGCCGCGCCTCATTGGCTCAGCGGTCCGAGAAGGAGCCACTTCCACGAGGATTCCTCTCCCAACTGACGGGTACCGGCGCTGCGGGGCATGACATATCGCTTGCCGTCGGGGCCATAGACCGCACCGGTCGTTGGATCGTATCCAGCGAATTCGACTGAATCCGCCGGATACGACAGGTAGAGCCGACCGTCGGACAACTGGCCGGTCGGCGCCGCCGGGGCGGTGGTGTTTCCGTTGCCGGAGTTCTCGGCGGAGTTCTTGCCCTGGGCGTTGGCCTCGGTCTTTCCGTCGCCGTCGTCCCCGGTCGCGCCGCCGTCCGGGAATCCGGCGCCCGCGGTAGCGCCCGGCGGGACCTGCGGGAACGGCGCGATGGCGTCGCGCGGGAAGTTGCGGGTGCCGCGCACGCCCGTGGACGCGTCGTGCGGGGCCTTGCAGCCGGCGTCCAGGCGCGGCTTCTTCCTGGACGTGTCCTGCGGCCAGCGGTGCTTGGTCTTCTCATAGCCCTCGGTGCACGCGGGCGGCGCGTCGATGTTCAGCGCGAGGCCCAGGTGCTGGGTGCCGTCGCCCGGGTTGACGGTGGACGCGCCCGCGACCGTCACCGGGTAGAGGATGAACAGCGACCGCAGGCCCGCCTTGCGCGACGAGATGATCTGGCCGGTGGTGGTGAGGTTGGCCAGGAAGACGGGCAGCGTCGGCGCGAGCTGGTTGATGGCCTTGTGGGTCTCGTCCACCGCTCCCGGCACGCCCTGGATGGTCTTGCGCAGGGCCGGGTCGTCGTTGCGCAGAGACGCGGTGAGGTCGTTCAGGTTGCGGGCGAAGCCGCGGATGTTGGCGGCCTGGCCGCGCTGGGTGTCCAGGACGGTGACGCTGTTGTCCAGGAGCCGCTTGGTGTCCGGATAGGCCGCGTCGGCGGTCTTCAGCAGCCGGTCGGTGTCGTCCAGGATCGACTGGAGGTCCTCTGCGGAGCCGGAGAACGCCTTGTCGAGCTCGTCCACGATGACGCCGATGTCCTTGGTGTTCACCGAGCCGACCAGCGAGTCGACGTTGCGGAGCAGCTCGGCCGTCGACACGGGCAGCGTGGTGCGGTTCCGCGGGATCGTGTAGGGGTCGCCTTCGTCCAGGTAGGGGCCGCTCTTCTTGGTGGGCTCCAGGTCGACGTACTGCTCGCCCACCGCCGACCGGTTCGCGACGATCGCCTTCGTCCCGTCGCGCGGGATCCGCTCGCCCCGCTCCATGAGGAGCTTCACGCGGATGCCGTCCTCGGTCAGCTCGATCGGCCCGACCCGTCCGACCGGGACGCCCCGGTAGGTGACCTCCGCGTTGGTGAACACGCCGCCGGAGTCGGTGAGGTCGACGTAGGCGACGTACTCGCGGCCGAGCAGGTCGCGGCCGACGCCGATGTAGTTCACCGACACGATCGTCACGCCGACGACGGTGATGACCGCGAACGCGATCAGCTGGAGGATGACGCCGCGTTTGAGGATCACGGGTTGCCCCCCGTCTTCGTGCCGGACGGTGCCTTCGTCGGCGCCGGAGTGGTCGCCCCCGGAACCCCGGGCAGGCCGGGGAGGCCCGGCAGCAGCCCGCCGGAGCCGCCCGAACCGCCCAAGCCGCCCAAGCCGCCGCCGGAGCCGGTGTCGCCGGGCATCTGCGGCAGCACGCCCAGCGGGGTGTCGGGCAGCGTGACGTTCGGAACCTGGAGCATGGAGCGCATCTGCTGTCCGCTGCCGAGCAGGCCCTCCAGGTCGGTGCCGCCGAGCAGGTTCCGGGCGATGGACTCGAAGTCCAGGTCGAGGGTCAGCCGGACGTTGCCGTAGTCGCCCTCGATGGTGTTCCCGAACGTCGCGGGGAACGGGAACGTGATCAGCGACTCCAGCGACTTCGGCAGGTCGGCACCCGCCTTGTTGAGGTTCCGCAGGATCTTGTCGAGGTCCCGGAGGTTCGCCAGCAGGTCGGCCTTCGACTGGTTGATCACGTAGGTGGTGGTGCGGCTCAGCTTGTTCAGCGCCACCAGCATCCTGGTCAGGTCGGCGCGGTTGCGGTCGAGGACGGTGATCGCCGGGCCGGTCTCGTCGATGGTGTCCTGGATCGTCCTGCGCTCGTCCGACAGCTTGCCGGTCAGCCGGTCGATGCTGTCCAGCGCGCGGGTGATCGCGGCGCGGTTGCGGTCCAGCGTCCCGGCGAACGTGTTGACCTGGGACAGCACCGACCTGATCGTGGGCTCGCGGCCGCGCATCGCGGCCTGCAGCTCGTGGCTGATCGTGGAGACCTGTTCCAGCCCGCCGCCGTTCAGCAACAGCGACATCGCCGACAGCACCTCTTCGATCTCGGTGCCCTGGACGGTGCGGTTCAACGGGATCAGGTCGCCGGAGGCCAGCTCCCCGGCCGGGGCCTCGTTGCGCGGCGGCTCGATCTGCACGAACTTCTCGCCGAGGAGGCTGGTCTGGCCGATCGTGGCGACGGAGTTGTCGGGCAGCTTGACGTCCCCGCGCACCTTGACGGTGACGACGGCGTGCCAGCCGCTCCGCCCACCGGTCCCGCGCGCCCCGCCGGCCAGCTCGATCCTGTCGACCTTGCCGACCGAGACGTCGTTGACCTTGACCGCCGACTGCGGGACGAGGTCCAGCACGTTCGAGAACTCGATCTTCACGGTCTTCGGGTCGGAGCCGAGGTCGGGCCCGCCGGGCAGCGGGATGGACTCCACGCCGTTGAACGAGCAGCCCGACAGCGCCACCGCGCCCGCGACCGCCGCCGCGGCGCCGGCCAGCCATGTCCGCCGTGCCAGCCGTGTCCGCCGTGCCAGCCGTGCCGTGGTCATCGGCCACCTCCCGGCAGGAGCGCGGTGACGTCGGTCGGCCTGCGTGCGTTGTTCGTCCCGTTCGTGTTGTTCGACTGGGGCGGGCCTTGCGGGCCGTAGGCGTCCGGCGGGATCGGGACCGGGTCGTAGTGCGTGGTCAGCGCCGTGATCCAGGACAGGTCGAGGCTGAAGCCCGTCAGCGCCTTGCCGATGCCGTTGTACGGGCGGACGAAGTCGAGGCACTGCTTCGCCGGCGTCCCCACCGAGTAGGCCAGCGAGCAGAGCCAGTCGGCGAGGTCGTGGAACTGGCGGAAGTTGTCGCGGGTGTGGATGGTGCCGCTGATCGGGTCGTACGCGCGGGCCAGGTTGTTGATCGCCAGCGGGCCGGCGGTGAGGATCTCGGCGAGCGAGTCCTTCTCCTTCACCAGCACGCCGGTGATCTGGGCGAGCTGCCGGACGTTGGCGGCCAGCTCGGTCCGGTTGTCCTTGACGAACCGCTGCACGTTCCGCAGCGTCGGCGCGAGGGTGTTGAGGGCCGCGCTGAGCTCCTCCTTCTCCCCCTCGAGCTGCCCCGACACGCCGTTGAGGTGCCCGGTGAACGACTTGATCTGCTGGTCGTTCGCCTTCATCGCGTCGGTGATGACCCGCAGGTTCCTGATCGTCTCGGCGACGTCGCCGCGGTCGGTGCTGAGCGTGCTGAGCGCCTTGGACGCGTCCTCGATCGTCTGCCGGATGTCGTCGCCCTGCCCGTTCAGGTTCGCCGCGCCGACCTGCAGCAGCCGCGACAGCGAGCCCTCCTGCCCGCCCGGGCCCGGGGCGTTGGCGCCCTGCGGCCCCAGCGCCTTGGACAGGTCGTTCAGGCTGCCGCCGACCTCGTCGACCTCGACCGGGACGGCGGTGCGGCTCGTCGTCAGCGTCGCCCCGTCCGCCAGGACGCCGCCGCCCTTGTAGACGGGCGTGAGCTGGATGTAGCGGTCCGAGACCAGGGTCTGGTTGATGATGACGGCCTGCGCGTTCGCGGGCACCTTGTACTCGGCGTCGTACCTCAGCTCGACCTTCACCGAGTCGCCGACCGGCTCGACGCTCGTGACCTCGCCGACCGGGATGCCCAGGATGCGGACGTCCGCGCCCTTGTACAGGCCGACGGTCTTGGTGAAGTACGCCGTCAGCCGGCGCTGCTTCGGCTCCTGGAACACCAGCACGAGCACGGCCGCCAGCACGGCGACGGCGAGGACCGCGCCGCCGAGGCGAAGGATGGTCGCCGGGTTACGCACTACGAACCTGCCTGGTCACGGGGGAAGTCACGGGAGTTCCGGGAGGAAGGGGAGCGGGTTGCCGGTGTTGCCGGTCTGGTCGCCCGGCTTTCCGGTGGTCGTGCCGCCGTTCTTCGGGGCCTGGATGGACGCGGGGATCGGGACGAGGTTCTGGATCCAGGAGTCGAACCAGCGTCCGGTGCCGGTGACGTCCGCGAACTGCCGGGCGAACGGCGCGAACAGCTGCAGGATCCGGTCGAGGTTGTCCTGGTTCTTCAGGAGCACCCTGTTGACCTTCGCTAGGTTGTCCAGCATCGGCCGGAGCTGCTTCTCGTTCTCCTGGATCAGGGCGTTGACCTGCTGAGATAGGGCCACGGTGTTGATGAGGAGCTGGTGGATGACCGCGCGCCTCGCCTGGACGGCCTGCAGCACTCTGTCGCCGTCCTGGACGAGCTTGGCGAAGTCCTGGTTGCGGTCGGCGAGCAGCTTCGACACGTCCCTGGCCTTGCCCGCCAGCTCGTGCAGCTGGTCGTCGCGCGAGGCGACCGTGTTGGAGAGTCGGCGCAGGCCCTGCAGCGACGCGCGGACCTCCTCAGGGGAGTTCTTGAACGTCTCCGACAGCACGTCGAACGACTTCGCCACCTGCTGGACGTCGATCGCGCCGACCCGCCGGCTCAGCTCGCTGATCGCCGGAACGACCTCGAACGGGACGTGCGTCCGCTCGATCGGGATGCCGCGGCCGAGTTCGCCCCGGCCGCGCGGGGTGAGCGCCAGGTAGTGCGCGCCGAGCACCGTCTTGATCTTGATGCTGGCCTCGGTGCGGTCGCCGAGCCGGACGCCGTCGTCCACCTTGAAGGTGACCTTGACATGGTCGCCGTCGAGTTCGAGATCGGTGACCTTGCCGACCTTGACGCCCGCGACGCGGACCTCCTCGTCCTTCTTCAGCCCGGCGGCCTCCTTGAACGCGGCGGTGTGGGTGTCGCCGCCGGAGATCAGCGGGATGCTCTCCAGGTTCATCGCCAGCACCACCAGGACGAGGATGACCGCGAACCCGGCGAGGCCGATGGGGACCGGGTTGCGCTCCCGGAACGTGACCCTCATCTACTTGCACCTCGCGTTCTCGTTCATGATCGCCGGTGTCTGGTAGACGGGGCCGCCGGGCAGGCGGACCTTCGCGTCCATGCCGCAGATGTACATGTTGAACCAGGACCCGTAGGACGAGATGTTGACCAGCTTCTCCAGCCGGTTCGGCGTCCGCTGCAGGCCCTGGTCGAGGTCGCGCTTGTTGGCGTCCAGCGTCGCGGTCAGCCTGCGGAGCCCCGCGATGTCGTTCCTGAGGCCGGGACGGGCGTCGGCGAGCAGGTCCTGCGTGGTGCCGGTCAGGCCGTTGATCGCCGCGACCGAGTCGAAGATCGCCTGCCGGTCGTCGGAGACGCCGCCGACGAAGCTCCGCAGGTCCCTGATCAGCCGGTCGACCTCGTCGTGGCGCTGGTCGATGGTGCCGAGGACGCTGTTCAGGTTGTCGATCACCCGGCCGATGACCTTGTCCCGGTCGGCGAGCGTGTTGGTCAGCGACGCGACGTGCGCGAGCAGGCTGTTGATCGTCCCGCCCTCGCCCTGCAGCACCTGGATGAGCTGCATGGCGAGCGTGTTGACGTCCTTGGGCTCCAGCGCGCGGAACAGCGGCCGGAACCCGTTGAACAGCGTCGTGAGGTCGAGCGCGGGCTCGGTCCGCGTGACCGGGATCGTGTCGCCGGGGTCGAGGTAGGCGTTGGACGCCCCGGCGCCGTCGGTCAGCGCGAGGTACCGCTGGCCCATCAGGTTCCGGTAGCGGATCTGCGCGTTCGTGGACGACGGCAGCCCGTTCCTGAACACGCCGCCCTCCTCGACGCTGAACGTCACCTCCGCCTGGTTCCTCCCGTGCAGCCGGACGCCCTCGATCTGCCCGACCCGGACGCCCGCCACGCGGACGTCGTCGTTGTCCAGCAGCCCGGTCACGTCCGTGAAGATCGCCTTGTACTCGATCGTGTCCCGGAACCGCAGGTTGGCGATCGTCATCGCCAGCACGCCGGTGGCCACCGAGGTGACGACCACGAAGATCGTCAGCTTGATCGCGGCGCTGGTCGTCCTCACCTGATCGTCACCACCGATCCGTCCGCGATCAGCGGGCCGAACAGCAGCGTCGACACGTCGGAGACCTCGCCGGCGGGGGTCCGCGTCATCGGGCCGACCACGTTCTTGATCTTTTCCTTCTCGCTCATGGAGCCGGGGTCGACGAACACGTTGGACAGCGCCCTGCCCCGTCCTCCGGCGGCCGGGGCGTTCGGGTCATCGGGGTTCTTCCACCACAGGTCGTCCTGCGTGCCGTCCAGGGCCAGGTAGTCGGGGAACGGGACCTTCGGGTTCGGCAGGCCGTAGCAGCGGGGGTTGCGCTGGTCCTTGGCCTCGGGCAGGTCCAGCGGGTACTTGTAGCCCGGCCGCGGCTTGACGATCTCGATGGTCAGGTTGAACGTCTTGGAGCCGTTCCCGCCGCCCGCCTCCTCGGCGTCCGGCCTGATCTTGGTGAGGCCGGCGAACACGCACGGCAGCGAGGGCGAGTACCGGGCGACCAGGCCCAGCACGTCGCGGTTCGCGATGTTGACACCGATGATCTTCGGGCCGTTGTGGCGCATGAAGGTGTCGGCGTCCAGGGCCAGCGCGGTCGTCGCCGGGATCAGCTGCTCGATGGTCGCCTTCTCGTCGGTGATCGTCCGGCTGGTCACGTTGAGGTTGCGGAGCGTCTGCAGCAGGTCGGGCGCGGCGGCGTGGTAGATGTCGGACACGTCCGCGAGGCCGTTCAGGTCGTGCACCAGCGTGCCGAGCTGCGGGTTGATCTTCTTCAGCAGCGCGTCCGCCTGCTCCAGGTTGCGCCCGATCTGGTCGCCGCGTCCCTGCAGAGCCGTCGCCAGCGCGTTGAGCGTCGCGTTCAGCTGCGCCGGCTTCACCGCCCGCAGCAGGGGCAGCAGGTCGCTCAGCAGCTTGTCGATCTCGACGGCGGTCTGCGAGCGGTCCTGCTGGATGACGGCCCCCTCCGCCAGCCCGAGCGGGCCCGGCTGCGCGGGGATCTGCAGGTCGACGTACTTCTCGCCGAACAGCGTCTTCGGCAGCAGCCGCGCCTGGACGTTGCGCGGGACCAGCTTCGCCTTGCCCGGGTCGAGCGCCAGGTGCAGCGTCGCGCCCTTCGCGGTCGCGTCGATCTCGCGCACCTCGCCGACGATCAGGCCGCGGACCTTCACGTCCGAGTGCGGCAGCAGCTGCAGCCCGGCGCGCTCGGCGTCCACGGTCACCTCGGTCACCGGGGTGAACGCCTTGTTGTAGAAGGCGACGGTCAGCGCCAGCAGCAGGGCGATCACGATGACCATCGCCGTGCCGAACAGCCGGTACCGAATCCGCTCGCTCATCGCGTCGCCTCCCGAGGGGGGACGACCCCCCACGCCCCCCGGTTCGCTTCGCTCATCCCAGTCACCCCCCGATCCGAACGCCAGTGCCCGTGCCCCAGATCGCCATGCCGAGCATCAGGTCGGTCACGTTGATCACGACGATGCTGGTGCGGACGGCGCGGCCCACCGCGACGCCGACGCCCGCCGGGCCGCCGCTCGCGTGGTAGCCGTAATAGCAGTGGATCAGCATCACTAGTACCGAGAAGATGATCACTTTTCCGAATGACCAGAGGATGTCGTTCGGCGGTAGGAACAGATGGAAATAGTGATCGTAGGTGCCCGTGGACTGCCCGTAGAACACCGTCACGATCACCCGCGTCGCCCCGTAGGACGCGAGCAGGCCCACGATGTACAGCGGGACGACCGCGATCATCCCGGCCAGCATCCGGGTCGTGACGAGGAACGGCATCGACGGGACGGCCATGACCTCCAGCGCGTCGATCTCGTCCGAGATCCGCATCGCGCCGAGCTGCGCGGTGAACCCGCAGCCGACCGTCGCCGACAGCGCCAGCGCCGACACCAGCGGCGCGATCTCGCGGGTGTTGAAGTACGACGCGACGAACCCGGTGAACGCGGCCGTGCCGATCTGGTTCAGCGACTCGTAGCCCTGCAGGCCGACCTGGCTGCCGGTGAAGAACGTCATGAAGCCGACGATCACCACCGAGCCGCCGATCACGGCGAGGCCGCCGGTGCCGAGGCTGACCTCGGCCAGCAGCCGCAGCACCTCGGTGCGGTAGCGGCGCAGCACCCGGAACGTCCACGCGAAGGCGCGGGCGTAGAACGAGATCTGGTGGCCGAAGTCGTCCAGCCGCTGCAGCGGCGCGTTCACCACCCGGGAGACCGTCTTCCCCGTCTTGCCTGGCGCCGCCATCACATCCCCTTCGACGGGACGAGCTGGAAGTACAAGGAGGAGATCAGGAAGTTCTCCACGAAGAGCAGCATGAACGTGATGACGACGGTCTGGTTGACCGCGTCGCCGACGCCCTTCGGGCCGCCCTTGGCGTTCAGGCCCTTGTAGGCCGCGACCAGCCCGGCGGTGATGCCGAACACGAACGCCTTGACCTCGGCCTGCAGCAGGTCGGGCAGCTGGGCGATCGCGTTGAAGGACGCCAGGTACGCGCCAGGGGTGCCGCCCTGCAGCATGACGTTGAAGAAGTAGCCGCCCATCAGCCCGACCACCGAGACCAGGCCGTTCAGGAACAAGGCGACGAACGCGCACGCGAGCATCCGCGGGACGACCAGGCGGTGCAGCGGGTTGATGCCCAGCACCTCCATGGCGTCGATCTCCTCGCGGATCTTCCGGGAGCCGATGTCGGCGCAGATCGCCGAGCCGGCGGCGCCCGCGACCAGCAGGGAGGTGACCAGCGGGCTCGCCTCCCGGACGATCGCGGCCACGGCCGTCGCGCCGGTGAAGGACTGCGCGCCGAACTGCCGGATCAGCCCGCCGACCTGCAGCGACAGGATGCCGCCGAACGGGATGGCGACCAGCATCGTCGGGACGACGGTGACGCTGACGATGAACCACGCCTGCTGGATGAACTCGCGCCACTGGAACGGCCATTTGAACATCGCGCGGCCGGTGTCCAGGCAGAGGGCGAAGAACCGGCCGGGCTCCTTGACCAGGACGTTCACCGCGCCGTCGCCGACCTTGCGGAACCTCGCGGAAGAGCCGCCGCCCTTCCTGCCCCTCCGCCGGCCCGCGTCGATACCGGTATCGGGAGTGGACATCAGTACCCTGCACCCGCCCCCGGACGGCCTGGCGGCGGGCTGCCCGGGAACCGCCCGCCGGGCGCGCCGGGGCCGCCGGACGCGCCGACCGGGGTCATGGACGCCACGTACCGCGGCCACTCCTCCACCCAGTTGCGTCCCAGGTCGTCGACGAACGAGCCGGGCGGCGGGGTGACGCCGTGCGCCGCGCACCAGGCGCCCGGCGCGTGCATCCCCGCGCGGAGCATCCCGTTGCTCGGCATTTGCTGCGGCGGGATCGGCGGCAGCTTGCCGGGGTCGTGCCCCAGCTTCGCCTCGGCCTCCAGCTCGGACTCGTCCTTCTCCTCGGACATGCCGATCGGGCCGACCTTGCTGGCGTTGAGGAACTGCCGGACGACCGGCTCATCGCTGGTCAGCAGCATCTCCCTCGGCCCGAACATCGCGAGGTGCCGCTGGTACAGCAGGCCGATGTTGTCGGGCAGCGTCCGGGCCGTATTGATGTCGTGGGTGACGATGAGGAACGTCGCGCCGATCTGCGCGTTGAGGTCGATGAACACCTGGTTCAGGAACGCGGTGCGGACGGGGTCGAGACCGGAGTCGGGCTCGTCCACCAGCAGGATCTCGGGGTCCAGCACCAGCGCGCGGGCGAGCCCGGCGCGCTTTTTCATCCCGCCGGAGATCTCGCCGGGCAGCTTGTGCTCGGCGCCGAGCAGCCCGACCATCTCCATCTTCTCGAGGACGATGTTCTTGATCTCGGACTCGCGCTTCCTGGTGTGCTCGCGCAGCGGGAAGGCGATGTTGTCGAAGAGGTTCATGGAGCCGAACAGGGCGCCGTCCTGGAACAGGACGCCGAACAGCTTGCGCGTCTCGTAGAGCTGCGACTCGGGCAGGCGGGGCAGGTCCCGGTCACCGATCCAGATGTGCCCGCGGTCGGGCTTGAGGAGCCCGACGAGCGACTTGAGGAACACCGACTTGCCGGTGCCGGACGGGCCCAGCAGAACGGAGATCTCACCCGCGGGAATGGTCAGCGACACGTCCTGCCAGATCACCTGGCGGCCGAAGGACTTCGTCAGACCCTCGACTCTGATCTCGACGCCCACTCGTCACCTTTCGTCCAGGCCGGGGGAATCCCGAACCAATGAGCGAGTAGCACTCAGGCTCTGTCCGTACTCAGGCTCTGTCCGTCACGCGCTGTCTGTCCGTCGCACGTCCCGTCGTCACACCGTGTGGCCACGGTATTGCTACCGTCCGGTAGCCGGGAGGGTTCCCCTACCGTAGCGGGACCCCCGCCAAATGGAAGGGGTTCCGGCCCAGATCAGCGGCTAAATGCGACGTCGTAAGACAATCGTTACTTAGAGCCCTATGAGACTAGCGGTCCAAGACCCGAGCGGCCAGGTGTGGCCACCCATCACGCGAAAAGAGGCGGCCGCACCCACCTCGTGGTGGGGCGACCGCCTCCCGTGAAGCGGTGGAGCGCCTTACTTGACGGTGACCGTCGCGCCGGCCTTCTCCAGGGCCTCCTTGGCCTTGTCGGCGGCCTCCTTGTTGACCTTCTCCAGCAGCGGCTTCGGCGCGCCGTCGACCAGGTCCTTGGCCTCCTTGAGCCCGAGGCTCGTCAGCGCGCGGACCTCCTTGATGACCTGGATCTTCTTGTCGCCCGCGCCCTCCAGGATGACGTCGAACTCGTCCTGGACCGCGGCCTCCTCGGCCGGGGCCGCGGCGCCGGGGGCGACCGCGACGGCGGCGGCCGGGGCGGCGGCCTTGACGTCGAAGACCTCCTCGAACTCCTTCACGAACCCGGAGAGCTCGAGAAGGGTCATCTCCTTGAACGCGCCGATCAGTTCGTCGGTGCTGAGCTTCGCCATGATCTTTCCTCCGCTATGGCTTGAGTACTGGGGATTTCGGAACCGCGGGTGCTTACTCGGCGGACGCCTCGGCGGCCGGCGCCTCGGCGGTCTCGGCGGTCTCGGCCGTCTCGCCGCTCTCCTCGCGCTTGGCGCGCAGCGCCTCGGCGAGCTGGGCCGCCTGCGTCGGCAGGGCGTTGAAGAGCGCGGCCGCGTTCGCCATGGAGCCCTTCATCGCGCCGGCGAGCTTCGCGAGGAGCACCTCGCGAGACTCCAGGTCCGCCAGCTGGGTGATCTGCTTGGCGTCCATCGACTGACCGTCAATGAAGCCGCCCTTGATCACCAGCATCGGGTTGGCCTTGGCGAAGTCGCGCAGGCCCTTGGCGGCCTCGACCACGTCGCCGCGCACGAACGCGATGGCCGACGGGCCTTCGAGCAGGTCACGGAACTGCTCGTCGACACCGGCCTCGTTCGCCGCACGCCTGGTCAGCGTGTTCTTCACCACGCGAAACCGTGCGGTCTCGCCGAGGTTGCCGCGCAGCTCCTGCACCTGCGCGACGGTAAGCCCGCGGTACTCGGTCAGCACGGCGCCGTTGGAGCTCTCGAACTCGTTCTTGAGCTCGGCGATCGCCGCGTCCTTATCGGCCTTGGCCATGCGGCCTCCTTCCGATTACCTGGGTGGTCACGACCGTCGCCGGGCCCGGGATGAGTCCGGGACGGGTTCCGATCGACCAAAAAACGCCCCGGCGCAGGCGCGCGGGGCGTCCAAGCACGGCACGGGAGGCCATGCGGAAGCTCTCGTCTCACCTGCGCAGGCCGCCCGAACGAGTTCGGGTCCTTCGGCCACCCCTTGCGGGGTGACGACCGGCGGTCTTCGGCAGAGAACAGAATACGTGCGTCTCCCGGCTAGGCCAAATTCGGGGACGGAAAAGGGCCGCACCGGCGATCGCGGCGCGGCCCTTCTCGGTGTCCGGTACTCGGGTGTCCGGCGTTCCCGGTGAGCGTCAGCTGCCCGGGATGCCACCGCCGCCGAGGCCGTTCAGCATCTGGCTGAAGTCGGTGGTCTCGCTCGCCGGCGGCGCGGCGATCTCCACCGGCTTGCCGTAGTCGCGGTAGGTCATCGTCATGTTCATGACGCCGTCGGCCGTCTGCTGCGACTTCATCGCCAGCTTGCGGGGGAGCTGCTCGCCGTCCACCCACAGGTCGAAGGTCATGTTCTGCATGCCGCTGTCGGCGTAGCTCTTGCGGAGGGCCTCCTGCGACTCGGCGGGCAGCTTGGAGATCGCGTCCTCCATCCGGTAGGTGCCGGTGTAGTGCGTCGTCTCGACGCCGTTCACCGTCTCCTTGCCGACCTCGCGCACGTCCTTGGACGCGGTGAGCATCTTGGTGTTCTGGACGGGGTCCATCTGCTGCGACTGCTGGAGCAGCTCGTCGATGTTCATCCCGGACTTGCGGCCCAGCTCGTCCAGCGAGATCCTCAGCCACGGCTTGGCCGCGGACCCGCCGCCGAGCTGCGACAGCATCGGGATCTTCATGTACATGGTCCGGCTGACGAGGACGTACTCCATGCCTCCCATGGACTGGCCGCCCACCGACATCTGGTCGAACCTCATGCTGTAGGCGAGGTCGGGCTTCGTCCGGTACTGCATCTGGCCGGACGCCGTGACGTTGCCCTCGCTCGATCCGCTCACCTGCATCGAGAGGTCGGCCTTGAACGAGTCGACGCTGCCGGTCTTCTCCGCTGCCTTGCCCAGCACCTGCGCGGCCGACAGCTTCAGGTTCTCGCCGGCCTCGTCCACCTTGTTCCCGGCGTCCCCGAGACAGCCGGTCAGCGAGAGGGCGAAGCAGGTCGCCAGCGCCGTACCCACGGCGAAACGACGGATCATGTGGGGGGTCTCCTTGGTCTGGTCTGCCAGCGCCGGTTCGCTCTGGCGCGCTCTGGCACGCTCCGGCCGTCAGGCCGAATGCTAGATCAGACGCTGAGGAGACCCCGCAGGTTCACACAAGTCCCCAGATGTCGGGGATGCCGGATTCTCAGTTCCCGCCGAGCATCCCGCCGAGCGACAGCTGCCCCACCTGGTCGGACGGCGGCGGATTGACGCTGAACGACTTGCCGTAGTCGCTGTACAGGACGGTCACCGTGCCGTTCTCGCCCTGCGGGCCCGTCGCCTTGGACACGAGCTTGCGGGGCAGGTTGTCGCCGTCCGTCCACAGGTCAAAGTTGATCTTGCTGTTGGCGCGGTCCTTCGGCAGCCACTTGCTCACCTTCTCGCGGGACTGCGCGTCGAGCTGGTTCAGCGCGTCCTGGACGGTCACCGTGCCGGCGTAGTGCGTCGTCTTCACGCCGTCGACCGTTTCGGTGCCGACGCGGCGGGCGTCCTTGGAACCGGTGAACATCTTCGTCTGCTCGGCCGGGTCGACCTGCTGGACCTGCTGGAGCAGGCTCTGGACGTCGAACCCGGTCCGCTGCGCCATCTGGTTGACGTCGATCTTCAGCCACGGCTTGCCGCCGCTGACGAACTGGGCGAGCTGCGGGACCTTGGCGTACAGGACGTTGTCGGTGAACAGCGCCTGGCCCTTGGCGCCGGGGACGGTCCGCCCGTTGCTGCTGAACTCGTCCAGCTTCGCGCTGAACTTCAGCTCCGGACGCAGCTGGAACCGGCCGTCGGCGTGGATCTTGCCGCCGTGCTCGCCCGTGCCCGTCACCGTGAGGTCGGCCTTGAACGTGTCGGTCTGGCCGGTCTTCTGGGACGTCTTCAGCAACGCCTGGTCGGCGCTGAGCTTCATGTTCTCGGTGCTCGTCGTCCCGTCCCCGCCGCATCCGGACAGGAGGAGCGCGGCACCCACGGCGGTGCCACCGGCCGCCACCATGAGTCGTCGGTTCATAAGGGTTGAGCCTCCCTTGATCGCCCTGCTGGTGTTCCCAGTGTCCCGAGGCCTTAACGGCGCTACATCCCCCGGTGGTACGAATGCCCGCGACTACGGTACGACCCCCGGCGTAGCCGCGAGGGAGCCAAATGGCCAATGCCAGGCCGTTCGCTCAGCCGGGCGCCGGACGTTCGCTCAGGTGGGCGCGCACATCGTCGGGGCCAGCGACAGGCTCGTCACCCCGTGCCGTCGCGCCGCCTCCACGAGCGCGGCCGCGCCGAACCGGCGCAGCACGACGGCATGCCGCCGGAACAGGTGGTGCAGCATGACCTGGTATCCGGCGACATGGCAGAGCGGGAACGGCGTGAAGAACACGTCGCCGGGACGCACGGGCCTGCCCGACGCCGACACCTCGATGCCCGCCAGCAGACTCCTGTGCGTGAGCCGCGCGCCCTTGGAACGCGGCAGGGCGCCCCCGCGGATGGCGGGGGCGCCCTGTTCGATGTCGCTCGGTCAGGCCTCTTCGAGCTCCGCGGTCAGGTTGCGGATCGCGTTCGGGTCCACCGGGATGCTCGGGCCCATCGACGTCGTCAGGATCGCCTTCTTGACGTACCGGCCCTTGGCGGCGGACGGCTTCAGCCGCTGGATCTCGTCGACCGCGGCGGCGTAGTTCTCCACCAGCTGGCGCTCGTCGAAGGACGCCCTGCCGATGATGAAGTGCAGGTTCGCGTGCCGGTCGACACGGAACTCGATCTTGCCGCCCTTGATGTCGGTGACGGCCTTCGCCACGTCCATGGTGACCGTGCCCGTCTTCGGGTTCGGCATCAGGCCGCGCGGGCCGAGCACCCGGCCGAGCCGTCCGACCTTGCCCATCTGGTCGGGCGTCGCCACCACCGCGTCGAAGTCCAGGAAGCCGCCCTGGATCCGCTCGATCAGGTCGTCCGAGCCCACCAGGTCGGCGCCCGCGGACTCCGCCTCCTGCGCCTTCGCGCCGACGGCGAACACCAGCACGCGGGCGGTCTTACCGGTGCCGTGCGGCAGGTTCACGGTGCCGCGCACCATCTGGTCGGCCTTGCGCGGGTCGACGCCGAGCCGCATCGCGACCTCGACGGTCGGGTCGAACTTGACGACCGTCGTCTCCTTGGCCAGCTTCACGGCCTCCACCGGGCTGTACAGCCGCTCCCGGTCGATCTTGTCCGCGGCCGAACGGTAACCCTTGCTGCGCTTCATGTGCGTTCCTCCACTGGAACTCGTGGTACGGGCCAGCGCCGGCCCTTCCACTGGGGTGAGCTACTTGACCTCGATGCCCATCGACCGCGCGGTGCCGGCGACGATCTTCTCGGCGGCGTCGAGGTCCTTGGCGTTGAGGTCGGGCATCTTCGTCGTGGCGATCTCGCGGACCTGGTCGCGGGTGACGGAGCCGACCTTGGTCTTGTGCGGCTCGCCGCTGCCCTTCTCCACGCCCGCGGCCTTCAGGATGAGCTGCGCGGCCGGCGGGGTCTTGGTGACGAAGGTGAACGAGCGGTCCTCGTAGATGGTGATCTCTACGGGGATGACGTTGCCGCGCTGGGAGTCCGTGGCGGCGTTGTACTGCTTGCAGAAGTCCATGATGTTGACGCCGTGCGGACCGAGCGCGGTACCGACGGGCGGCGCCGGAGTCGCCTGCCCAGCCTGCAGCTGGACCTTCACCAAGGCGGCGATTTTCTTCTTCGGAGGCATGCGAACCCCTTTGTCCCATTTATCGGTGGTTCCGACTCCCGGCTACTCCGGGCAACACGGCGGCTGGGACGCATCCACCGTGTAGGAACCGCTTCGCTGATCAGGAACGAGTGCCGTCCCTGCGCGGAGAGAACCCGTCCAGGATACGGGGTCGGCGGAGCAGGTCGGTCAGATCTTGGAGACCTGGTTGAAGGACAGCTCCACCGGGGTCTCGCGGCCGAAGATCGAGACCAGGACCTTCAGTTTCTGCTGCTCGGCGTTGATCTCGTTGACGGTGGCGGGGAGGGTGGCGAACGGGCCGTCCATGACGGTGACGGACTCGCCGACCTCGTAGTCGACGGTGGCGGCGGCCTTCGCCTGCTCCTTGACGGGGACGGTGCCCTCCTCCGGCTCGGGGGCCAGCAGGTTGGCGACCTCGTCCAGGCTCAGCGGGGACGGCTTGTTCAGCAGCCCGACGAAGCCCGTCACGCCCGGTGTGTTGCGGACCGCGGCCCACGACTCGTCGGTCAGCTCCATGCGGACCAGGATGTAGCCCGGCAGGACCTTCTCGTTGACCTTCTGGCGCTTGCCGCCCTTGATCTCGGTGACCTCGTGCTGCGGGACCTCGATCTGGAAGATGAAGTCCTCCATGTTGAGGGTCTGGGTGCGGGTCTCGATGTTGGTCTTGACCCGGTTCTCGTACCCCGCGTAGGAGTGCACGACGTACCAGTCGCCCGGCTGGAGGCGGAGCTGCAGCTTGAAGTCGGCGTAGGGGTCGACGGGCGGCTCGGCGGGGGCCTCGGCCTCCGCGTCCTCGCTCTCCGCGTCCTCGGCGTCCGCGTCTTCGGCCGCTTCGTCAGCCTTCTCGGCGGTGGCGTCCTGCTCGCCGGTGACGGCGGCGGCGAGATCGCCGGCGTCCTCGGCCGCGCCCGGCTCGGGGCCCTCGCCCTCCAGCTTCGTGTCCGCGGGTTCGGCGTCGCCGGCGGAGACGGCCGCCTCGGCCGCCTCGTCGGCGGGCAGCGCCGCCTGGTCCGCCGCAGCAGCCGCAGCGGACTGGGCCTCGTCAACGGCCTCGTCGTAGGGCTGTGAGGGCTCGGACACGGTGACTCTTTCTCTCGGTGCTTCGGTGATGAACTTGCGATGGTACGGGGCGGTCGTCCCCGGACGGCTCAGGCCGCGGCGTCTAGCCGAAGACGGCGTAGACGCCCTCCTGCAACCCGTAGTCCACGGCGGAGACGATCGCGACCATGATCAGCACGAAGACGAGGGACACCGTCGTGTAGGTGATGAGCTCCCGCCGCGTCGGCCAGATGACCTTACGCAGCTCGGCGACGATCTGGCGCACGAACAGCGCCGGAGACGTCCGCCTGGAGGAAGACCTCTCCTTTTTGCCCTTGCCTTCGTCCTTGGCCTCAGGCTCGTCGCGCTCGTCAGTCTCGGTCGCCATTGCCGCCGTTCACCTCATCGGTCGTGATCCAACCACCATGTGGTTGCCGCGCGGTCCCGCGCCGTGGGGTGCCACGGCCTAGCGGGGACGGGTGCGCGCACCGCACCTCGCAGGGCAGGAGGGACTCGAACCCCCAACCGCCGGTTTTGGAGACCGGAGCTCTGCCAATTGAGCCACTGCCCTTCATTTCTCCTGGTGAGGAGAACCCGACCCTTGGATCGGAGTCGTGTCGCGTCCCAGCTTACGACCTCGTCCGGCATCGGTGTGCGGACAGGCTCGTATGCCGGTGACACGGCACTAGGACGGTGAGTCTACGGGCACGAGGCCGCCGCGTCGAACCAAGCGGGCCGAAGATCGTCGCGCGGGCGCGGCGCGGGTCGGGGCCGCGCC
This sequence comes from Actinomadura soli, assembly GCF_005889715.1. Lineage (GTDB taxonomy): Bacteria > Actinomycetota > Actinomycetes > Streptosporangiales > Streptosporangiaceae > Spirillospora > Spirillospora soli. The sequence goes on along the minus strand of NZ_VCKW01000023.1, from coordinate 14,204 downwards.
GGAGGCGTGCCGTCCCACCGGCGGCGATATATGACTCGGGTGCCGGGACGGCTTCTGTAACGATAGGGGCATGAGCATCGACCGTCCTCGCATCTCCAAGCGCATCGCCGCGATATCCGAGTCCGCCACGCTGGCCGTCGACGCCAAGGCCAAGGCGCTGAAGGCGGCGGGCCGCCCGGTCATCGGGTTCGGCGCGGGCGAGCCCGACTTCCCGACTCCCGACTACATCGTCGAGGCGGCGGTGACCGCCTGCAGGGTGCCGCGCTTCCACAAGTACACGCCGGCGGGCGGGCTGCCCGAGCTGCGCGCCGCCGTCGCCGAGAAGACCGAGCGCGACTCCGGGTTCCGGGTCGAGGCCGCGCAGGTCCTGATCACCAACGGCGGCAAGCAGGCGGTGTACGAGGCGTTCGCGGCGCTGCTCGACCCGGGCGACGAGGTGCTCGTCCCGACGCCGTACTGGACGACCTATCCCGAGTCGATCAAGCTGGCGGGCGGGGTGCCCGTGGACGTCGTCGCCGACGAGACCACCGGTTACAAGGTGAGCCTCGAGCAGCTTGAGGCGGCCCGCACCGATCGGACGAAGGTGCTGCTGTTCGTGTCGCCGTCCAACCCGACCGGCGCGGTGTACTCGCGCGACGAGGTCGAGGCGATCGGCCGCTGGGCGGACGGGCACGGCCTGTGGGTCATCACCGACGAGATCTACGAGCACCTCGTGTACGGCGACGCCGAGTTCCACTCCATCCCCGTGGTGGTGCCGGAGCTGGCAGGCCGGACGCTCGTGCTGAACGGCGTCGCGAAGACGTACGCGATGACGGGCTGGCGGGTCGGCTGGATGGTCGGCCCGGCGGACGTGGTGAAGGCCGCGCAGAACCTCCAGTCGCACGCGACGTCCAACGTGGCGAACGTGTCGCAGGCGGCGGCGCTCGCCGCGGTCACCGGCGACCTGTCGGCCGTGGCGGAGATGCGCAAGGCGTTCGACCGGCGCCGCAAGACGATCGTGAAGATGCTGAACGACATCCCGGGCATGGTGTGCCCCGAGCCCGAGGGCGCGTTCTACGCCTACCCCTCGGTCAAGGCGCTGCTCGGGAAGGAGATCCGCGGCAAGCGTCCGGAGACGTCGGTGGAGCTGGCGTCGCTGATCCTGGAGGAGGCGGAGGTCGCGCTGGTGCCGGGCGAGGCCTTCGGCACGCCGGGATACTTCCGCCTGTCGTACGCGCTCGGCGACGATGACCTCGTCGAGGGCGTCTCGCGTGTCGCGAAGCTGCTCTCCGAAGCGGGCTGACCCGCCACCACCGATACCGACGTCACGAGCCGGCCCCGGGCGCACACCTTTTGCCCGGGGCCGGTCCCGTAGGGGACGGGGCGCCTCCTGATCCCGTCCCGGAATGTCCGGCGGGACGTTCCGCGCGGCCCCTCTCCGCTACGGAACGTCCCGCCGGAGCGGGGTCATCGCGTCAGCTGCGGTTCATGGGCGGGCGCCCTCGGCGTTCATGGGCGGACGCCTTCGGCGATGCGCATGAGGTGGCCGGTGGCGGAGCCGCCGGCGGACACGGTCACGCCCACGTTGGGCCCGGCCAGCCACGAGATCTGGCGTCCGGAGCCGGGAAGGTCGCCGGTGAGCGCGGGCGTCCCGCGAACGGACGTGCGGCCGGGGATGCCCGTCGACCTCATGAGCTCCTGCGGCCCGGCGAGCGCGCCCTTCACCAGGACGATCTCCACCCAGCCGGCGTCCCCCCGCCACTTGCACGTCGTCGTCTTGCGGTTGGCGGTGCCCGTCACGGCGCACGGCGCGGCGGCGGTGAGGCCGTCGGGAAGGTAGGTGACCCAGCTCGGCAGGTCGGCGAGCCCGCCGATGCCGGGCCTGCGCGTCCCGCCGGCCGGTCCGCCGGGCGGGTGGCCCTCCGGATGCCTGGTCGTTCCCGCCCCGGGCCGTCCCTTCGCTGACGGGGGCCGGGAGAGGCCCGGGGCGGGCGGCCGTTCCGGTTGCCGGAACGCCGAGACGGTGCTCGTCGGACGTGTGGTCTCGGAGCTCCCGGCAGGTGTGGCCCGGAACGACTGGTAGGTGGGCACCAGGGCGAGCACGGCGATGGACGCGGCGACCGTTCCGGCGGCCGCGTGGATCCGGGTCTTCCTGCGCCGGTGGCGGCGCTTGACGTCGGCGACGAGCGACGACGACGCGGACGCGTCGGCCACCTGCTCGGCCATGGCCTTCCGCAGTTCACTCTCGAGGTCCATCGCTCATCTCCCCAGTGGCGCCAGGTTCTTGTCGAGGCGTTCCCGGAGCCTGGCCAGCCCCCGGGACGCCTGGCTCTTGACCGTTCCGACCGAACAGCCGAGCGCCTGCGCCGTCTCCGCCTCCGACAGGTCCTCCCAGAAACGCAGGACCAGGACGGCCCGCTGCCGCGGACCGAGCTTGCGCAGCTCGTCCATGAGCGTCCCCCTCAGCTCGACGGCGTGGTTGGGCGAGACGGCCGGCGTCTCCGGAAGCCTCGCCATGTGGATCTCCCGTAGCACCTTCCAGCGCCGGGACCGGCTGATCACGAGGTTGACCAGGATCCGGCGGACGTAGGGTTCCGGATCGCTGCCCGCCTCCAGCCGGCCCCAGTGCCGGTAGGCCTTTTCCAGCGCGGTCTGCAGGATGTCCTCGGCGTCCTGCCGGGCCCCGCACATCAGTGCCGCGGTGCGCAGCAGGGCATCGCCGCGTTCCGTCACGAACTCCACGAACGACCTGTCGTCTCGACGGCCCACCTGTGCTCCGTCCCGGCTAGAGCGGATCCGGCGTGTTCTACCGAGAGCGGGCGGCCTCCGCGCCGGGCCGCCCGCCCACGTCTTTCTTTTTCGCGCCCGCGCCCCGGCTCGCCGCGCGATGTGCGGCCGGTACGCTCGCGGGCTTGACGCGGGCGGCCTGCGTCCCTCAGGCCGCCCGCGTCCTTTCTTCTACTGGGCCTGGCGCAGGGCGGCGGTCACGTCCTTGAGACCGCCCGAGAGGACCGGGCTGCCGTTGACGAACATCGAGTAGCCGTTCGGGTCGAACAGCAGCACGCCGCTGCCGCCCGGGCCCATCCAGCCGGCCGTCCCGTACACGGTGATCGGGGTGCCGCCCTGCGGGAGGTTCAGCGCCTGCCGCAGCTGATTCTGCGACATTCCGGCGGGCGTCTTCAGCGTTTCGACGGTGATCCACTGGCCGGCGGCGCCGGTCCACTTCTGCGTGACGGCGCAGATGTTGTGCTTGCGCAGCTCAGCGGTGCCCGGCACGGCCGAGGCGTAGCGGAGGCCCTTGGTCAGCATGACGGCCTTCTCGACCGGGCTCCCGACCTTCACCGCCGGCGACAGCTTGCTGCAGTCGAGCTTGGGAGCGGACGGCAGGCCGGGCTTGCCGGGGACGCGGCCGTTCTCCGGACCGGGCGCCGGGAGGTTCTTGCCGAGGTCTCCGGTGGACGGCGCGCAGCTGGGCAGGTTCTTGGGGAGCGTCTTGGCGTCCGGGGCCTTGACGCCGGGGACGTCGGTCTTCGGCAGGTCCGCCTTCGGCAGGTTGCCGGGGACGCCCGGGTTCGGCACGTTTCCGGGGACGCCGGGGTTCGGCGCGCCGGGAACGGCGGGGACACCGGGCTTCGGCGCGCCGGGAACGGCGGGGACGCCGGGCTTCGGCAGCTGGCCCTGCGGGAGGTCCTTGCCGGCCGGGTTCTGCTTGAGGTGCTTCTCGATCTCCTTCTTGGCCGCGGCGTCGGGGAGCTTGCCGTTCGGGAGCTTCGCGCCGGGCAGGCCGGGCTTGGCCGGGAGGCAGGTCGGGGGCGTGGCGGGCACCTTGTCCTGGACCTGGCGCTCGGCCGCGGGCGCCTTGGCGCTCGCGGGCTGCGGGGCCGCGGGGTCGGAGGCGCCGGCCATCGCCCACGTCGCGCCGCCGCCCACGGCGACGGTGCCGACGGCGGACGCCGCGATCAGAGCGGCCTTCAGCGTGATCATCGTGTATCCCTTCTGCCCGACTTCCTTGCGGGGGTGTGCCTGTCTCTCTCTGGCGCCCCTCGTATACGCACGGTGCCGGGATGGGGTTGCACGTGATTCCAAAGTTTTTTCGTTGATGCCCATGGGCGGGATGGCCGTGCCGTGTCATGCGAGGTAGTCCGGTGTGGTGATCCTGACGGGCCGGGGGTTCGGCCGGGCCGAAGATCCGGCAACATTGGCTCATGGAGGCCCGTACCGTTTCACCCCGATCGGAGCACCCACGCGTCGCGTGCGGCTCCCCCCGTCCGGACGTGGCCCTGCTCCCGAAGGCGCACCTTCACCTGCACTTCACGGGTTCGATGCGGCACACGACGCTGGTGGAGCTCGCCGCCCTGCACGGCGTCCACCTTCCGGACGCTCTCGTCGAAGACTGGCCGCCCAAGCTGCACGCGACCGACGAGCGCGGCTGGTTCAGGTTCCAGCGCCTGTACGACATCGCGCGTTCGGTGCTGCGGACGCCCGACGACCTGCGCCGCCTGCTCCGCGAGACCGCCGAGGACGAGGCGGCCGAAGGCTCGGGCTGGCTGGAGATCCAGGTCGATCCGAGCGGCTACGCGGCGATGTTCGGCGGGCTGACCCCGACCGTCGAGCTGGTGCTGGACGCGGCGCGGGCGGCGTCGGAGGCGTCCGGCGTCGGCATCGGCGTGGTGATCGCGGCGAACCGGACCCGGCACCCGCTGGACGCGAAGACGCTCGCGCGGCTGGCCGTCCGGTACGCGGACGAGGGCGTCGTCGGGTTCGGGCTGTCCAACGACGAGCGGCGGGGCCGGGCGTACGACTTCGAGGGCGCGTTCCGGATCGCGAAGCGCGGCGGCCTGCTGTCGGTCCCGCACGGCGGCGAGCTGCTCGGCCCGGCGAGCGTCCGGGAGTGCCTGGAGACGCTGCGGGCCGACCGGATCGGCCATGGCATCCGCGCCGTCGCCGACCCGCGGCTGGTCGCGGCGATCGCCGAGCGGGGCGTGACGCTGGAGGTCTGCCCGTCGTCGAACGTGAGCCTCGGGGTGGCGGCGACGGCGCTGGAGGTCCCCGTGCGGCGGCTGTACGAGGCGGGCGCGTCCGTCGCGCTCGGCGCGGACGACCCGCTGCTGTTCGGGTCGCGGCTGGCCCGCCAGTACGAGCTCGTCCGCACGGAGCACGGTTTCTCCGACGCCGAGCTGGCGGACCTGGCCCGCCAGTCGATCGGTGCCTCGGCGGCGCCGGACGACGTCCGGCGCCGGCTGCTGGCCGGGGTCGACGCCTGGCTCGACGGCTGATCCCGCTCGGACGCGCATCTCTCAGGCGGTGGCGCCCTCGACGAGGAGGAGGACGCCGAAGATCGCGAATCCGGCGGCGGCACCGTACTTGATGACCCGCTCGGGGAGCTTCCTGCCGAGGATCTGACCGATCACGATGGCGAGCGCGTCGGCGGCGACCATGCCGATGGTCGAACCGGCCCACACGCCGGTCAGCGCCAGGAGGCCGCCGTTGTCGGCGGCGAGGGTGACGGTGGCGAGCATCGTCTTGTCGCCCAGCTCGGCCAGGAAGAAGGCCGCGCCGACGGCCAGGATCGCCGAGCCGGTGGCGTGCCGGGCCTTGTCGCGTTCGGTGTCGTCCAGTTCGTCGCCGCGCAGCGTCCACAGCGCGAAGCCGAGGAACGCGAGACCGGCGAGGATCGAGATCGGGCCGGTCGGGAGCGCGGCTCCCAGCGCGGCGCCGACGGCGACGCTCGCCAGATGGACGATCGCGGTCGCGGCGGTGATGCCGATCAGTACCGGGAGCGCCCGGAAGCGGGTGGCGAAGGTCATGGCCATGAGCTGGCTCTTGTCGCCCAGCTCGGCGACGAAGATCACGGCCATGCTGATGAGGAAGGCGGACACCGGTTCCCTCTCGCTCGGATGCCGAGCGGAGGGCGGGAGCTGCTGAGAGCGATCGACCTCGGCCCGGCATGACTGCCAGGCCGAAGGTCTCGTCCGCCCGGATCGGGGCCGGGCCCGCGTGACCGGGCGCCACAGGCGGCGCCAGTATGTCGATCAACGCGATTGGGACTACTCCCCCACGACGCCCCGACACTACCAAGCCCTGGTCAGAGGCCCAATGTTCGGAACGTCACACCGCCGCGGAGGGCGGTGGGTCACAGGGTGACGCCGATCAGGACGGGCTCGTTCACCAGCTCGACGCCGAACGCGTCGCGGACGCCGTCGCGGACCTCGCGGGCGAGGGCGAGCAGGTCGGCGGTGCTGGCGCCGCCCGGATTGGTGAGGGCCAGGGTGTGCTTGGTGGAGATCCGCGCCGGTCCGAGGGCGTGCCCCTTGGCGAAACCGGCGCGGTCGATGAGCCAGGCCGCGGACGTCTTGATCCGGCCGCCGGTCTCCGGGTAGCGGGGGAACGCGGCGTCCGGTCCGAGGCGTTCGGCGACGCGGCGTTCCAGGTCGGCGAGCTGGCCGGGCTCCAGGATGGGGTTGGTGAAGAACGACCCGGCGCTGCGCGTGTCGGGGTCGGCGGCGTCCAGGACCATGCCCTTGCCGCGGCGCAGTTCGAGGACGGCGTCGCGCGCCTCCTTCAGCGTCACCCGGTCGCCTGGCTGGACGCCGAGCCGCTTCGCCAGTTCCGCGTAGGCGATCGGCTGCGATTCCTCGGACTCGTGCAGCGCGTACGTCACGTCCAGGATGACGTACCGGTCGTGGCCTTTGAAGGCGCTGTGCCGGTAGGTGAACCGGCAGGCGTCGCGGTCGAGGGTGACGTGGGCGCGGGCCTGCCGGTCGTAGGCGCGGACTTCGACGACCGTCTCGCTGACGTCCTGCCCGTAGGCGCCGACGTTCTGGATCGGGGTCGCGCCGACGCGTCCGGGGATGCCGGACAGGCACTCGACGCCGGCGAGGCCGTCGGCGACGCAGCGGGCGACGAACGGGTCCCAGTCCTCGCCCGCCTGGACGCGGACGAGGACCCGGTCGCCGTCGGCGGCGACGCGTTCGGCGCCGCGGGTCCCGGCGTGCACGACGGTGCCGGGGAAGCCCGCGTCGGACACGATCAGGTTGCTGCCGCCGCCGAGCACGAGGGCGGGCTCGCCCGCGTCGTCGGCCTCGCGGATAGCGGCGACGAGCTCCGCCTCGGTCGTCGCCTCGACGAAGCGCCGAGCGGGGCCGCCCAGCCGCAGCGTGGTGTATCCGGCCAGGTTCACCTCTTCAGCGAACACCGCCACGTCGCTTTCCCTCCCCGTACCCTGCACTCCCGTGCCCGCGCCGGCGGTCAGGCCAGCTTGACGACCGCCTTCGCGCGGGTGAGGACCTTCTGGCCTTCCGACCTGGCGGTGAGCGCCACGACGACCTTGTTGTCGTCGAGCTTCTCCTCCACCTTGCCGCCGATCTCCAGGGTCGCGCCGCCCTCGTCGGGGACGACGACCGGAGAGGAGAACCGTACCCCGTAGTCCACCACGGAGCCCGGGTCGCCGGTCCAGTCGGTGACGAACCGGCCGCCCTGCGCCATCGTGTACATGCCGTGCGCGATCACGTTCGGGAGCCCGACCGCCTTCGCGGCGGACTCGCGCCAGTGGATCGGGTTGAAGTCGCCGGACGCGCCCGCGTACATGACGAGGTCGGCGCGGTCGACCGGATACGTCCGGGCGGGGATCTCGGTGCCGACCTCGACGTCGGCGTACTTCACGGTGGCGGTCATCAGGCCCCTCGCTCCACGATCGTGTTGTACGACTTGCAGATCATCTCGCCCTCGACGGTCCTGACGTCGGTCACGGCGGTGAGTTTCTCGTTGCTGCCGATCGACTTGATCTCGGTGATCGTGGTGGTGCAGGTGACGACGTCGCCGGCGCGGAGGGGGCGGCTGTACTCGAACCGCTGCTCGCCGTGGACGACCATCGCGAAGTTGAGCCCGAGGCCCGGGGCGGCGAGGGCGTTGCCGCCGAAGGAGACGACGATCGGGAAGGTGGGGGGCGCGATGACGTCGGGGTATCCCGCCGCCTTGGCGGCCTCCTGGTCGCGGTAGATCGGGTTGTGGTCGCCGATGGCGTCCGCGAACTCGCGGATCTTCACCCGGCTCACCTCGTACGGTTCGCTGGGCGGGAACGCCCGCCCGACGAAATCACGGTTCAGTGCCATGCAGTGCCGTCCCTCCAGATCGAACGGGCTTCGGGGCGCGGGCGCCCGGGTGGGCCCGCGGTGTCCGGGGGTGCCCGTCCGAGCGCGCGCGTGCGTGCGTTCGCCGTCTCGGACGGACGGTAACAGAACGACGTTCAGCCCGCCCTCGCGGGTCTCACTGGCGAGGACGGGCTGATCAGGTCGGGGCAAGCGTGCGAAGAAGTCGCCGTTTCGCGGGCGTCGAAGGCCCGCTCAACCGCCGGGTCTCCCGGTGCAGGCGGCGTGGCCTGCAAACGGTGGTCTGCGGACGGTGGCCTGCCTGCGGACGGTGGCCTGCGGGCGCGTGCGCGGCCCGCGGCGCCGTCCGGGCTCGGCTAGCGGGTCTCCCGGTGCGGACGGTGGGTCCGGCAGTTGGGGCAGTACTTCTTGATCTCAAGGCGGTCCGGGTCGTTGCGCCGGTTCTTCCGCGTGATGTAGTTGCGGTGCTTGCACTCCTGGCAGGCCAGCGTGATCTTCGGCCGGACGTCGGTGGCAGCCACGATGGAGTGCCTTTCTGAGCTGGGGACAAGGAACGTTCGGACGTCGGTCGCCCAGGACGGGCGGCCGGCGGTTGGACCCAGGCCCGCTCACCCCCGGGACGGAGGTGAGATGACATGGGTAGTAGCGAGGGCCGGACTTGAACCGGCGACACAGCGATTATGAGCCGCTTGCTCTGCCTGACTGAGCTACCCCGCCGCGCTGGTCGGTGTGGACCGGAATGCAAGGATACCGGATGCTCACCGAACCCCGGAAACACGAAAACCCGGTTGAAGATCGGGAATCGGCTTCGGGGGCTCCCCCGGACCGCGTCCCAGGCTACCGGCTGCGCCGATGACCTGCGAAACGTCGGACTGGAACCGGTGGGACGGTATCACAGGCCCCTGTATGGAGCGAATCCGGGAAAAGCGCTGGGAGGTCCAGGAGGGCACTGGGAAGCCCTCGGAGGTTCTGGAACGACGAAGGCCGCCGTCCTGGTCGGATGGCGGCCGGAATGCCGTGAGCCCCTTTACGGAATCGAACCGTAGACCTTCTCCTTACCATGGAGACGCTCTGCCGACTGAGCTAAAGGGGCGCGTCGTTCGCGCAGTGAAACCATACACGGCCCGGGCTGATGGCGCGAACCGGTTTGAGGCCCGGGCGTCCCCGTTCGGACCTCCGGCGTCCGCGCCCGCGGCCTGGGGCGTCCGCGCCCGGGACCTGGGGCGTCCGCGCCCGGGACCTGGGGCGTCCGCGCCCGGGACCTGGGGCGTCCGCGCCCGGGACCTGGGGCGTCCGCGCCCGGGGCCTGGGGCGTCCGCGCTGATCAGCGGGGGCAGGTGCCCGCCCCCGCCGAACCGGTGTCCCGTCCGCTGTGCCAGGGTGATCAAGCATGGCTCTCCATCAGCTCGCAGATCAGATCGTCCGGGCGGCGGTCGTCGAGGACAGGTCCTTCGGCGACCTGCTGCCACAGCTCATGGAGGCGTCCCAGACCGCCTCCCCCACCGAGATGAACGCCGCGATGCCGCGCCTGGCGGACGGCATCGCCGAGGCGCCGCCGAACCTAGGCGGCTGGCTCGCCATCGTCACCGGCGCATGGATCGAGAACGGCGCCGACGCCGAGACGGCCGCCGGGCGGGCCGTCGTCGAGCGGATCACCGAGGTCACCTCGGGGGCGCTGGCGTTCGCCAACGCCTGGGAGGAGGCCACGGGCGGCAAACCGCCCGACATGCAGGACGAGCAGCCGTCCCAGCAGGCCGTCGACACGGTCGCGCCGAAGCTCGGGGACGGCACGGTCGGCGCGATAATGGCGTGGTTCGCGCTGCCGCAGTACGTGATGGCGGGATCCACGGTGCTGCAGAACGCGCCGTCCATCCGCGCAGGGCTGACCGACCGCGATTCCCGCGCGCTCACCGCGGGGCAGGCCGTCCAGTACCTCGGGCAGATGGACCACTACCACGCGCTGCTGCGCGTCCTGGACGGTGAGCGGCTCCTCGTCCTCGACCGTGCGAGCCGCAAGGGCTGGACGGTCGCCATAGGCGGCATCGGCGACAACTTCCAGCTGCACGTCCTGCTCGCCGGCGCCCTCATCGGACGCCCGGGCGGCCTGACCGGGGACCGTCCCGCCCCAGAGATCCTCGCCTGCTTCCTGAACGCCGACGTCCCGCCCGGACCGCCGGTCGTCTCCAGCCCATGGAATCTCGTCGACGCGCACGGCGAATGGATCTGGAACGAGGGCGTGCCCGCCGACATCCCGCTCGTCAACGGCACCCGCGTCGTCGTGATCGACCCGCCGTCCTACGAGCGGACGTTCCCGGCCGGACGCCGCTTCCCGATGATGGCCGCCAGCATCCGCGTCGAAGCCGCGTACCTGCCCGAAGACCTCGACAACTGGTGGGCCCACATCCCGCCCGCGAAACGCTGAACCCCGGCCCGGCGGGCTCGGCGGGCTCAACAGCGAGTCAGAAGCGGACCAGGACGGCGGTGGCGTCGTCGTATCGCTTTCCCCGTGCGCCGGGTGCTGACGCCTCCGCCTCCCTGGTCCTTCTGACGAGTTCGCGCGGGCCTTCCTCGTCCAGGAGCCGGAGCAGGTCGTCCCATCCCATCTGGCCGAAGCGCTCCACCAGCCTGGACGCGCCGTCGCTCAGCACCGCCGCCCGCCTCAGCCCCCGCACCGGCACCTCACCGGTCAGCCCCTCGTACGCGGCCTCCGGTTTCGTGCTGGCCACCCAGAACCCGCCCGGGCTGTTGCGGGACCTGCGGACGCCCTCGAGCGTGTAGCTGGGCAGATGGTCGACGCGGTCGTCCCGGAAGACCCGGATCTCGCCGACGTCCATCACGATCGGCGAATCGGCCAGGACGAACCACTCCACCGCGTCGTCGCGGCGCCGCAGCAGCGACACCGTCGCGGACGGGCTGTCCGGATTCTGCAGATCGCACGTCCTCGTGTGCGCCTCGCCGGTCACCTTGATCGCCTCGGCCACCAGGTCCGGCAGCGGCTTGCCGTCCTCCAGGGCGAGCAGCGCCGCGATCCGTCCGCCCAGCCTGCGCACCAGCCACGCCGGGTCGTGCCGGCATCCGCTGTCCACCCCCGCGGGCGCCGTCGCCCCGTCCAGCAACACGACCCACCCCGGCCCCGCTGCGACGAAGTCCTCGTTCTCCCGTCCCGGAGTCGCCTCACTCACATAACTCACCTGCACAGATGCAGGTCTACCCCCTGGACCGGCCAAACGGGGACAGGTAGACCAAACCCTCACCTCCTGTCCCGCCAACCTGGCCCGTTCCGGTATTGACCTGGTCCACACACGCCGTGGCGTGCACGTGTGGGCTTTCGTTGGGCGGAGAGTCAGGCGGAGGGTCACGGGAGCGAAAATGTGGGCGGCGACGTACTCGTGGGACGAATTCTCCGCCGATACGGTCACGACGAGTTCTCCGAGGATGGAGAAACCGGCACTGCTGTAAGAGTGCTGGGTGGCGCGTGGTAAGGCGCCGAGCAGCCCCAAGTGTGAATCGCCGTGAAGGTTCCGAATCGGTTGACGGGCGGTGCCGAGCTATGCGCATTCCACTCCATTCGGGGATGGAACATCAACGCCCCAATGCAACACACCGGCACGTTTCTTTATCGTTTCTCAATGGATTCGGCCGTGGTGCCCCGTCCCCGCCCCGCATCGCTGAGTTTCGATGACTCGTCCAGGGAAGTCAGGCCCGGGTTCCAAGGAGGACGTCAACCAGCGGGGCCGACCACGAGACGGGGCAACGGCACGCCCGACACGAGCAGCACGGCGAAAACCACCTCGGCGGGCACCGCCCCGTACAAGGCGGCCCGCGCGACGGTCAGCACGTCCGGTCCCGCAGCGTCTTCAGGACGAGCCGGAAGACCTCGCCCTGCGCGGCGGGCATCTCGTCCAGCCACTCGCCGCCCATGCCTTCCGCGACCATGAGGGCCGCCAGGGCGTCCGGCAGAAGGGCCACGATCTCGTCGGCGATCCCGGGAATCCGGGGGTCGTCCGTCGTCGCCCCGGCGATCTCGTCCAGCCGCGAACAGATCCGTTCCACCCGCGCCGCCGCTCCCGGCTCGGTGAGCGGCCGCAGCATCGTCGCGAACCGCGGCTCCGCAGGCCGCGCGGTGCCCGCGGGCGCTGCCGTCTCCGCCGCGGTCTCGACGAGCGCCAGCATCCCCCGGTCGGCGTCGGCGAACCGCGAGCCGCGCGGCAGGGCCCGCAGGATGTCCGCCAACTCCGGCGACACCACCGAGTCGGCGCCCAGCTCGCCGTCCGCCAGCAACGCCGCCAGCCGCGCCCTGCGCGCCCCGATCGCCTCCTGCTGCCTGGCCAGGTCCGCGTCCAGTTCGGCCATGACCTCGCGCAGGTCCCGTCCCCGCTCGTCGGCGAGGACGTCCCGGATCTCGTCCAGCGCGAGCCCCAGCTCCGCCAGCCTCCGTACCCGGGCGAGCACGACGGCGTCCCGCAGCCGGTACTCCCGGTACCCGTTCGCCAGCCGCTCGGGCTCGGGCAACAGCCCCAGGTGGTGGTAATGCCGCACGGTCCGGGTGGACACCCCGACCAGCCCGGCCAGTTCGCCGATCCGCATGCCCCCATGACACACGTTGACGCAACGTCAGGGTCAAGGACACCGTGCGGCGCCAGCGGCTGGCCCACCAAGAACGACCGTTTCGGACACGGACGATGGACCACTGAACCCGGCATTGACCTGCGAGAACTACTTTTCGGCTCCGCTGGGTGGCCGCTTCCGGTCGGCGATCTTTGTAGCCGCTTTGGGGTGCTAGTCCGTCGTCGCGCGCTCGCCGGGCGTCCCTTGCCCGGTCGCGACCCTTCCTCGGCTGCGGTCACGTTTCCGCAGGTCAGACGCCGTATTCAGCGGCAGCCGGACGGGGCCTTGGCCTGGGGCGAACGAGGGGAAGCGACCGCGACAAGAAGGCCATTGCAGGCTGATCATGACCAACCACCCTCACTTGTTACATGCCGTTCATCTGCGGCTTTACTCACCACAAGGGGCAAATCTTCACAGCAGGCATTACGGTTCGACCTGCGTCACGGTCCGTGGCGACATTCCCGTGGACGAGCCGGGGAGGAGTGCGTCCCGTGGTGCATCGTGGCCGGCGTCCGCGCATCCTGGCGGCTGTTGCCGTCGGGCTGTCCGGCCTGGTCGTGACGGCTTTTCTGGTCGTCCAGGCGTACCGGGATCGCCCGGCGACCGCGGCTTCGCCAATGCCCGCGTCCGGCGTGTCCGCCCCTCCCGGCGGCGCCCGGCCCGCCGAGACCGCCGGAGCCCCTGGGCCTGTCACCGGCCCAGCGCTGCCGCGTTCGGTGCCGCTCCGCCTCGACGTGCCGCGGATCGACGTCCGGACGCCGCTGATGACGCTGGCCAAGAACCCGGACCAGACCGTCGAGACGCCACCGCTCCGCCGCGCCGACGAAGCGGGCTGGTACCGCCTCGGCGCCGCACCCGGCAGCCGCGGCGCGGCTGTGATCATCGGGCATGTGGACACGGCCACCGGCCCCGCGATCTTCCACCGGCTGGGCGACCTCCGCCCCGGCGACCGCGCGAGCGTCCTGCGCGCCGACGGCCGCACCGCCGTGTTCCGGATCGACTCGGTCGAACACGTCGGCAAGAACCGGTTCCCCACCCGGCGGGTCTATGGCGATCCCGGCTACCCGGCGATCCGACTGATCACCTGCGGCGGACGTTTCGACCGCCGCAGCGGCCACTACACCGACAACGTCATCGCCTTCGGTCACCTGGTGCGAGCCGGCGACGGGGAGGCCCGCTGACGTGCGCCCCGCCTTCGATCACGACGCGCCCGTTCCGAGGCCGCCGACCGTCCCCCCGCTGGGACGCCACCGGCTCGCCCATTCTGGACGTCCAGTGTCGGGGCACTTGGCGTCCCCGTCGGTTTGGGGGCCAGGCGCCTCACCGACCGTCACCGTCCCCGACCGGTTGGCACCGAGGTACCGCCCGCCCACGTCACCGCGCCTGGTCACGGCACCGCACCCGTCCACACTCACACGTCCAGCCACACCGCCCCGCCCCGCTGGAACATCCCGACTGCGCCGCCGCCCGGCTTGCCGGTGAACGTACCGCCGATGGCGGCGTAGTGGC
>NZ_VCKW01000239.1 GCF_005889715.1 Actinomadura soli | reverse complement strand
GGCCAGGACGGCGGGTGCGGCGGGTGCGGCGGGCGCCGGGGCGGCGGACGCGCTCATTCGCGGTATTCCCTTCCGGTGAGGGTGAGGAAGACGGTCTCGAGGCTGGGGCGGAGCTGGGTGGCGTCGGTGACGCCGACGCCGGCGCGGGAGCCGAGCGTGACCAGCTCGCCGAGCAGGCCGTCGGATTCGGCGGCGAACACGCGGACCTGGCCGTCGTTGATCTCGACCTTGCTGATGCCGTCGCGGTCGGCGAGGCCGTGGATCCCCTCCGGCGCTGCGGCGTCGTAGGTGACGGTGATGACGGTGTCGGCGCCCGCGTTGGACTTCAGCTCGTCCACCGTGCCGCTGGCGAGGATCTGGCCGTGGTCGACGACCGCGACCCGGTCGCAGAGCGCCTCCGCCTCCTCCATGTAGTGGGTGGTGAGCAGGATGGTCTGCCCGGCGGCCTGGAGCCCGCGCAGCACGCCCCACAGGTTGGTGCGGGTCTGCGGGTCGAGCCCGGCGGTCGGCTCGTCCAGGAACAGCACCTCGGGCCCGTGCATGAGGGCCCGGCAGATCATGACGCGTTTGGCCTGCCCGCCGGAGATCTCGAACGGGTTGCCGCCGCGCTGCTCGGTCAGCCCGAACAGCTCCAGCAGCTCGCCCGCCCGCCTGCGGGCGTCGCGGGCGCCGAGGCCGAAGTACCGGCCCCGGAACTCCAGGTTCTCGGCGACGGTCAGGTCGCTGTCGAGGGAGTTGTTCTGCGACACCACGCCGATGCGGCGTTTGATCTCGACCGCGTCGCGGACCACGTCCAGGTCGCACACGCGGGCGCTGCCGCCGGTCGGCACGACGAGGGTGGTGAGCATGCCGATGGTGGTCGACTTGCCCGCGCCGTTCGGGCCGAGGAGCCCGAAGAACTCGCCGCGCGGGACGTCCAGGTCGATGCCCTGGACGGCGGGCACCGCGGGACGCGGCCCGGACGCCGGATAGGTCTTCTTGAGGTCGATCGTCCTAACGGCGGCTTCTGAGGGTTCGGTCACGCGCCGTCTCCCTTCGGTTCATCGCTGTGTGAATCGTCCTCTTCGGCCGGGAAATCCTCGAACCGTTTGATGAGGTTGACGAGGAACCGCCGGACGGCGGCCTCGTCGCCCTCGTCCACCACGTCGTACACGTCCCACAGGTCGCGTCCGATGGGCTGTGACTTCTCCGCGAGCAGCCGCCGGCCGGAGTCGGTGATGCGCAGCATCACGCCGCGCCGGTCGCGGTAGGAGCGTTCGCGCCGGACGTGCCCGTTGCGCTCCAGCGTGTCGACCACGGAGGTGACGGTCGCCGGGGTGACGAGCAGCCGCCTGGCGACCTCGCCGGGGCGCAGCCCGTCCTCGACGATCAGCATGCGGAGCACGAAGAACCCGGCGGGGCTGATGCCGTGCTTCTCGATGACCCGCGAGACCACCGGTTGCGCCAGCCGCGACGCCAGGCCGAAGAGCCTGCCGATCGGCCACTCTTCCATGGGCCCGAGCACCTTGAGGTCGCCGAAGCCGAGGTTCTCCATGGCCGCGATGTTAGGGCACTGATGGTTAGGGGGCAAATCTTTAGCCGCCTAAATATCTACCTCCGGCTCTGTGGTGCTCGTCTCAGTCGGCCGGAAGGGACCCTCCCGCCTTTGAATAGACATCCAGTGTCATGCATACTCTTGCTTATCGATCCCGAAGGGCAGAGTGGGACATGGGAATCCGGACGGCGGTCGCCGGCGCCAGCGGCTACGCGGGCGGCGAGCTGCTGCGCATCCTGGCGGGACATCCAGAGTTCGAGATCGGCGCGCTGACCGCGGGCGCCAACGCGGGCACCGAGCTGGGCGCGCACCAGCCCCACCTGCGATCCCTGGCCGGACGCGTCCTCGCCGAGACGGCCCCGGAGACGCTGTCCGGCCACGACGTCGTGTTCCTGGCGCTGCCGCACGGCCAGTCCGGGCCGCTCGCCGAACGGCTCGGCGAGGACGTCCTGGTCATCGACTGCGGCGCCGACCACCGGCTCACCGACCCCGGCGACTGGGAGCGGTTCTACGGGACGTCCCACGCGGGGACCTGGCCCTACGGCCTGCCCGAACTGCCCGGCCACCGGGACGCGCTGCGCCCGGCGAAGCGCGTCGCCGTCCCCGGCTGCTACCCGACCGCCGTCTCGCTCGCGCTGTTCCCGGCGTTCGCCGCCGGGCTCGCCGAACCCGACGTCGTCGTGGTCGCCGCGTCCGGCACGTCCGGCGCGGGACGGGCACTCAAACCGCACCTGCTGGGCAGCGAGGTCATGGGCTCGGTGTCCGCCTACGCGGTCGGCGGTACGCATAGGCATACACCGGAGATGGTGCAGAACCTCAGCGCCGTCGCGGGCGGGCCGGTCACGGTCTCCTTCACGCCGACGCTCGCGCCGATGAGCCGCGGCATCCTCGCCACCTGCACGGCCAAGGCCCGTCCCGGCGTCACCGCGGCCGCGCTGCGCGGCGCCTACGCGAAGGCGTACGCCGACGAGCCGTTCCTCGGACTGCTGCCGGACGGCCAGTGGCCCGCCACGTCCATGACGCTCGGCGCGAACACCGCGCTCGTCCAGGTCGCGCTGGACGAGTCCGCCGGACGCGTCGTCGCCGTCGCCGCGATCGACAACCTCACCAAGGGCACGGCGGGCGGCGCGGTGCAGAGCGCCAACCTGGCCCTGGGCCTTCCCGAAGAACTCGGCCTGACCACGATCGGAGTGTCTCCTTGAGCGTCACCGCCCCCCGGGGCTTCCGCGCCGCCGGCGTCGTCGCCGGGCTGAAGCCCAGCGGCAACCGCGACCTGGCCCTCGTCGTGAACGACGGGCCGTCCCGCGCGGCCGCCGGCGTCTTCACCCGCAACCGCGTGAAGGCGGCGCCCGTCCTGTGGTCGGAGCAGGTCCTCAAGGGCGGGCGCGTCCACGCGGTCGTGCTGAACGCCGGAGGCGCCAACGCCTGCACCGGCGCGCCCGGCTTCCAGGACACGCACGCCACCGCCGAGAAGGTCGCCGGCGTTCTTGAGGACTCCGCCGGCGAGATCGCCGTCTGCTCGACCGGCCTGATCGGCGAGCGGCTCCCGATGGACCTGCTGCTCCCCGGCGTCGACAAGGCCGCCGCCGAGCTGTCGCGCGGCGACGGCGGGCTCGCCGCCGCCGACGCGATCCGCACCACCGACACCGTCGCGAAGATCTCCTTCCGGCAGGGTGCCGGCGGCTACATGATCGGCGCGATGGCGAAGGGCGCGGGCATGCTCGCCCCGTCCCTGGCGACCATGCTCAGCGTGATCACCACCGACGCCGACCTGCCCGCCGACGTCCTGGACCGGGCGCTGCGCGCGGCCACCGGCGTCACCCTCGACCGGCTCGACTCCGACGGTTGCATGTCCACCAACGACACGGTGCTGCTGCTGGCGTCCGGCGCGTCCGGCGCCGTCCCCGCCGAGGACGAGTTCACCGCGCTGCTCACCGACGTGTGCGCCGACCTGACCCGGCAGCTGCTCGTGGACGCCGAGGGCGCGTCCAAGGCCATCGCGATCGAGGTCGTCGGCGCCGCGTCCACGGACGACGCCGTCACCGTCGGACGCTCCATCGCCCGCAACAACCTCCTCAAATGCGCCATCCACGGCGAGGACCCGAACTGGGGCCGCGTGCTCTCGGCGGTCGGCACCACCGAAGCCGTGTTCGAGCCCGACGAGCTGAACGTCGCGATCAACGGCGTGTGGGTGTGCCGGAACGGCTCGTTCGGCGACGACCGCGACAAGGTCGACCTGCGCCCCCGCGACGTGACGATCACCGTCGACCTGTCGGCTGGCCCGCACAGCGCCACCGTGTGGACGACCGATCTCACGGCCGACTACGTCCACGAGAACTCGGCGTACTCCACATGACCGCCGTCACCTCGGGCGCGGAGATGCGCAAGAACCGGATGGGCGTCATGGCCAAGGCCGAGACGCTCATCAAGGCGCTGCCGTGGCTGGAGCGGTTCCACGGCACCACCGTCGTGATCAAGTACGGCGGGCACGCGATGACCGACGAGGAGCTGCGGCACTCGTTCGCCGAGGACGTCGTGTTCCTGCGCTACGCCGGGCTGAAGCCGGTGATCGTCCACGGCGGCGGCCCGCAGATCAACGCGGCGCTCGCCCGCAACGGCATCGACTCGACGTTCACCGCCGGGCTGCGGGTGACGACGCCGGAGGCCATGGAGGTCGTCCGGATGGTGCTGACCGGCCAGGTGCAGCGCGACGTCGTCGGGCTCATCAACCGGCACGGCCCGTTCGCGCTCGGCATGTCCGGCGAGGACGCGCACCTGTTCACCGCCGAGCGCAAGCACGCGGTCGTGGACGGCGAGGCCGTCGACATCGGCCAGGTCGGCGAGATCGTCGAGGTGCAGGTCGGGGCCCTGCGGGCGCTCCTGGACGACGGCCGCATCCCGGTGATCTCCAGCATCGCGCGCGGCGACGACGGCGAGGTCTACAACGTCAACGCCGACACCGCCGCCGCCGCGCTCGCCGTCGCGCTGGACGCCACCAAGCTCGTCGTCCTCACCGACGTCGAGGGCCTGTACGCCGACTGGCCCGACAGCGACGACGTGATCGACCGGCTCACCACCGACGAGCTGGCCGTCCTGCTGCCGGACCTGTCGGCCGGGATGGTCCCGAAGATGGAGGCCTGCCTGACGGCCGTGCGCGGCGGCGTCCCGCAGGCCCACGTGCTGGACGGACGCGTCCTGCACTCCCTCCTCCTGGAGATCTTCACCGACGAAGGGATCGGAACGATGGTGCTCCCCAGCCCCCCGGGCTCCGCCGCGGAGGTACCGGCATGAGCGACCTCAGGGCACGCTTCGAGGCCGCGTTCATGCCGAACTACGGCGTCCCGCCGGTGGCGCTGGCGCGCGGCGAGGGCTGCCGCGTGTGGGACACCGGCGGCCGCGAGTACCTCGACCTGATCGCCGGGATCGCGGTCACCTCCCTCGGCCACGGCCACCCGGCCCTCGTCGAGGCGGTGTCGTCGCAGGTCGCGACGCTGGCGCACACGTCCAACCTGGTCCTGCACGAGCCCGAGGTCCTGCTCGCCGAGCGCCTCCTCGGCCTGCTCGGCGGGGACGGGAGGGTGTTCCTCAGCAACAGCGGCACCGAGGCGAACGAGTGCGCGCTGAAACTCGCCATCAAATACGGCAAGTCGAACGGCCGCTCCTACTTCGTCGCGGCGGAGAACGGCTTCCACGGCCGGAGCATGGGCGCGCTGTCGCTGACCGGGAAGGCGGCGATCCGGGAGCCGTTCGGGCCGTTCGGCATCGACGTCCGGTTCGTCCCCTACGGTGACGCCGACGCGCTCAAGGCCGCCGTGGACGAGAACTGCGCCGCCGTCTTCCTGGAGCCCACGCAGGGCGAGGCCGGGGTCGTCCCCCCGCCCGACGGGTACTTCGCCGCCGCCCGCGCCATCTGCGACGCCACGGGCGCGCTGTTCGTCGCCGACGAGATCCAGTCCGCGATCGGCCGGACGGGCACCTGGTTCGCGTTCCAGCACGAGAACGCCAGGCCCGACGTCCTCACTCTCGCCAAGGGCCTCGGCGGCGGCCTGCCGATCGGGGCGTGCGTCGCGTTCGGCCCGCACGGCGACCTGTTCGCCAAGGGCGACCACGGCAGCACCTTCGGCGGCAACCCCGTCAGCGCCGCCGCCGCGCTCGCCGTCCTCACCACGATCGAGAAGGACGGCCTGCTCGCCAACGCCGCCTCGGTGGGGGAGACCCTGGCCGATGGCCTCCGCGCCATCGACCACCGCCTGCTCGACGGCGTCCGGGGCCGCGGGCTGTGGCGCGCCGCCGTCCTCACCGGCCCGCACGCGCCCGCCGTCGAGGCCGCCGCCCGCGACGCCGGATTCCTGATCAACGCGGTCGCGCCGGACGCCCTGCGCCTCGCCCCGCCGCTGATCCTCACCGCCGAGCAGGCGCGGTCGTTCACCGCCGCCTTCCCCGCGATCCTCGACTCCGCCGCCCCCGAACCGGAGAACTGACCATGACCAGGCACTTCCTCCGCGACGACGACCTCACGCCCGCCGAGCAGGCCGAGGTGCTCGATCTCGCCGCCGAGGTGAAGAAGGACAGGTTCCGGTTCCGGCCGCTGGAGGGCCCGCGGTCGGTGGCCGTCCTGTTCGACAAGCCGTCCACCCGGACCCGGCTGTCGTTCACCGCCGGCATCGCCGAACTCGGCGGCAACCCCCTCGTCATGGACGCCGGGACCAGCCAGCTCGGCCGCGGCGAGACCATCGCCGACACCGCCCGCGTCCTGGAGCGCCAGGTCAGCGCCATCGTGTGGCGGACGGCCGGGCAGGAGCGCATCGACGAGATGGCGGACGGCACCACCGTCCCGGTCGTCAACGCCCTCACCGACGAGTTCCACCCCTGCCAGGTCCTCGCCGACCTGCAGACCGTCCGGGAGGCGAAGGGCGACCTCGCCGGCGTCACCCTCGCCTACTTCGGCGACGGCGCCAACAACATGGCGCACTCCTACCTGCTGGGCTGCGCCACCGCCGGGATGCACGTCCGCGTCGGCGCGCCCGCGTCCCAGCCCCCGGACCCCGCCGTCGTGGCCCGCGCCGCCGGGATCGCCGCCGCGACCGGCGGGTCGGTGATCGTCACCGACGACGCCGCGAAGGCCGCCGCCGGAGCCGACGTCCTCGCCACCGACACCTGGGTCTCCATGGGCCAGGACGGCAAGGACACCTCGCTCTACGAGCCGTACGCGGTCACCGAGGACCTGGTCTCCCTCGCCGGCCCGGACGCGATCGTCCTGCACTGCCTGCCCGCCTACCGCGGCAAGGAGATCGCCGCGTCCGTCCTGGACGGCCCGCAAAGCCGCGTCTGGGACGAGGCCGAGAACCGCCTGCACGCGCAGAAGGCGCTGCTGACCTGGCTGCTGGAGCGCTCGCGGTGATGACGACCCCCATGACCAAGACCGCCCGGCACGCCCGGGTGATCGAGCTGCTGACCCGGCATCCCGTCCACTCGCAGGGCGAGCTCGCGAAGCTCCTCGGCGACGAGGGCGTCGACGTCACCCAGGCCACGCTGTCGCGCGACCTGGTGGAGATCGGCGCGGTGCGGCTGCGCGCCGACGACGGCAGCCTGATCTACGCCGTCCCCGGGGAGGGCGGCGAGCGGATCCGGCGGGCCCGCACAGGATCCGCCGAGTCCTTCACCGGACGGCTCTCCCGGCTCGCCGCGGAGCTGCTCGTCTCGGCCGAGGCGTCGGCCAACCTGGTCATGGTGCGGACCCCGCCCGGGGCCGCGCAGTACCTGGCCTCGGCGATCGACCACGCCGAATGGCCGTCCATCCTCGGCACCGTCGCGGGCGACGACTCCATCCTCGTCATCGCCCGCGACCCGACCGGCGGGGACGACGTCGCGCAGGCGCTCCTCAGGCTCATCGACGGACGCGAGCGACGAAGCTAGGGCCCGCAGCCGGCCCCGTCCCAGCCCGCAAGATTTCCGAAACTTCGCACACTTCGCACAGGAGATAATGATCATGAGCGAGCGCGTCGTCCTCGCATACTCCGGGGGACTGGACACCTCCGTCGCCATCCCGTACCTCGCCGAGCAGACCGGCGGGGAGGTCATCGCGGTGGCCGTCGACGTCGGCCAGGACGGCGAGGACCTCGACACCATCCGCAAGCGGGCCCTCGCCTGCGGCGCGGCCGAGTCCGTCGTCGTGGACGCCAAGGAGGAGTTCGCCGCGGACTTCTGCGTCCCCGCCATGCAGGCCAACGCCCTCTACATGGACCGCTACCCGCTGCTGTCCGCCCTGTCCCGGCCGCTGATCGTCAAGCACCTCGTCGCGGCCGCCAAGGAGTTCGGCGGGACGACGGTCTCGCACGGCTGCACCGGCAAGGGCAACGACCAGGTCCGGTTCGAGGCGGGCCTGTCCGCGCTCAACCCCGACCTGAAGGTCATCGCGCCCGCCCGCGACTTCGCCTGGACGCGCGACAAGGCGATCACGTTCGCCGAGGAGAAGGGCCTGCCGATCGACGTGTCGGCCAAGTCGCCGTACTCCATCGACCAGAACCTGTGGGGACGCGCCGTCGAGACCGGGTTCCTGGAGGACATCTGGAACGGCCCCATCGAGGACGTCTACGCCTACACTGCCGACCCCGCCGAGCCGCGCGAGGCCGACGAGGTCGTCATCACCTTCGCATCGGGCGTGCCCGTCGCGCTGGACGGGCGCCCGCTCACCCCGTACGAGATCGTCGCTGAGCTGAACCGCCGCGCCGGTGCCCAGGGCGTCGGACGGATCGACATGGTCGAGGACCGGCTCGTCGGCATCAAGAGCCGCGAGGTCTACGAGGCCCCAGCCGCGATCACGCTGATCACCGCGCACATGGAGCTGGAGAACGTCACCGTCGAGCGCGACCTCGCCCGCTTCAAGCGGTCCGTCGACCAGCGGTGGGGCGAGCTCGTCTACGACGGCCTGTGGTTCTCGCCGCTGAAGGACTCCCTGGACGCGTTCATCGCCGACGCGCAGCGGCACGTGTCCGGCGACGTCCGGCTGACCCTGCACGGCGGCCGCGCCGTCGTCACCGGGCGGCGCAGCGACGCGTCCCTCTACAGCTACGACCTCGCCACCTACGACACCGGCGACACCTTCGACCAGAGCCTCGCCAAGGGCTTCGTCGAGCTGTGGAGCCTGCCCAGCAAGATCGCCGCCAAGCGCGACCGGCTGCGGCCTTGACCCGGGCGGGGTCTGGAGGGCGTCCGCCCAGCAGGTGAAGCCCGACCGGACGCGCCCGGACGCCCGCCTCCGAGACGGGTTTCCCCGTACCCTATGGCGGACGCCGCGGCACCGTGTGGGGACGCCGTGACCACGGCGTCCCCGCGTCGTGCTGCCATGCCCGGACGTGGTGAGATTGAGACGGCAACGTTCGTTCAGCGGCGGGAAGAAGAGGATTTTCGTGACGAAGGCACCGACGCGCCTGTGGGGCGGCCGGTTCGAAGGCGGCCCGTCGGACGCGCTCGCCCGGCTCTCGGTGAGCGTCCAGTTCGACTGGCGGCTCGCCCCCTACGACCTGATGGGCTCGCGCGCGCACGCCCGCGTCCTCAACCGGGCGGGGCTGCTCACCGACGACGAGCTCGGACGCATGATCGGTGCCCTGGACGACCTGGAGGAGGCCTGCCGCACCGGCGACTTCCGCCCCACGGTCGCCGACGAGGACGTCCACACCGCCCTCGAACGCGGCCTGCTGGAGCGGCTCGGCGCGCTCGGCGGCAAGCTCCGCGCCGGCCGCAGCCGCAACGACCAGGTCGCCACCGACCTGCGCCTCTACCTGCGCGACCACGCCCGCCAGATCGTCTCCCGCCTCGTCGAGCTGGAGACCGCGCTGATCGCCCAGGCCGAGCACAACCTCGGCGTCGCCGCGCCCGGCATGACGCACCTGCAGCACGCCCAGCCCGTGCTGTTCTCCCACCAGCTCCTCGCGCACGTCCAGCCCCTCACCCGCGACATCGCCCGCCTCCGCGACTGGGACAAGCGCGCCGCGATCTCCCCGCTCGGGTCCGGCGCGCTCGCCGGGTCGTCCCTGCCGCTCGACCCGCAGGCCACCGCCGCCGAGCTGGGCTTCGACGCCGCCGCGCCCAACTCCATGGACGCCGTCGCCGACCGCGACTTCGTCGCCGAGTTCCTCTTCGCCGCCGCGCTCATCGGCGTCCACCTGTCGCGCCTCGGCGAGGAGGTCTGCCTCTGGGCGTCGCAGGAGTTCCGCTGGATCGAGATGGACGACACCTACGCCACCGGGTCGTCGATCATGCCGCAGAAGAAGAACCCCGACGTCGCCGAGCTCGCGCGCGGCAAGGCCGGACGCCTCATCGGCCACCTCGTCGGCCTGCTCACCACCCTCAAGGGCCTCCCGCTCACCTACAACCGCGACCTGCAGGAGGACAAGGAGGGCGCGTTCGACGCCGTCGAGACGCTGCTGCTCGTCCTGCCCGCCATGTCCGGGCTGATCGCCACCATGCGGGTCAACACCGAACGCCTGGAGGCCCTCGCCCCGGACGGCTTCGCCCTCGCCACCGACCTCGCCGAGCTCCTCGTCCGTCGCGGCACCGCGTTCCGCGACGCCCACGAGGTCGTCGGGCACCTCGTCGTCTGGTGCCAGGTCAACGACAAGGACTTCGACGACCTCACCGACGAGGAGCTCGCCAAGGTGTCGCCGCACCTGACGCCCGACGTCCGCGAGGTCCTGAACGTCCAGGGGGCGCTGGCGTCCCGGAAGGCGTACGGCGGCACCGCGCCCGACCGCGTCCGCGAGCAGCTCGCCGCGCTCCGCGCGCTCGTCAACGAGCACGCCGCGTGGGCCGCCGGGTCCGACGCCTGACCGTCCGCCGCCCCGGACCGACCGGGCTTGCCGCCGCCATAGGGTGATGCGATGAACGGAGCGCTGCTGCCACGGGACTTCTTCGACCGTCCCGTCGACGAGGTCGCGCCCTCCCTGCTCGGGCACGTGCTCAGCCACCGCACGCCCGGCGGCGAGGTCGCGGTCAGGCTCACCGAGGTCGAGGCGTACGCCGGCCCCCTCGACCCCGCCTCCCACGCCTACCGCGGCCGGACGCCGCGCAACGCCGTGATGTTCGGGCCGCCCGGCCACGCCTACGTCTACTTCACCTACGGCATGCACTTCTGCGTGAACCTCGTCTGCGGCCCGGACGGGACGTCCATGGCGGTGCTGCTCCGCGCCGGCGAGATCGTCGCGGGGGAGGCCACGGCGCGCGACCGGCGTCCGCGCTCGTCCGTCCGCGACCTCGCCCGGGGCCCGGCGCGGCTCTGCCAGGCGCTCGGCATCGCCCGCGAGCAGAACGGCCTGGACGTCTGCTCGCCCGGCGGGCCGCTCACGGTCCACACCGGCGAGCCCGCCGAGCCCGCGCTCATCCGCAACGGCCCGCGCACCGGGGTGAACGGCGCCAAGGAGGTGCCGTGGCGGTTCTGGATCGACGGCGACCCGACCGTCTCCCCGTACCGCGCGCACGTCCCGAAGCAGCGCAGGAAGGTCACCGCCGACGACTGACCCGCCCCACCCCGGGCGTGGGCAGGCGCTGAATATCGTTAGCGTGACACCCGCCCGCCCGGGCACCCTGGTGGGCACACGAAGCAAGCCGGAACGAGGGAGACCGTGACCGACATCCTGGACGATCTCGCGTGGCGCGACCTGATCGCGCAGTCCACCGACCTGGACGAACTGCGGGCCCTGCTCGCCGCGGGACCGGTCACGCTCTATTGCGGGTTCGACCCGACGGCACCCTCACTGCACCTCGGCAACCTGATCCAGATCCTCACGCTGCGCCGCTTCCAGCTGGCCGGGCACCGGCCCATCGGACTCGTCGGCGGCGCCACCGGCCTGATCGGCGACCCGAGCGGCAAGAGCACCGAGCGCGTCCTGAACTCCGAGGAGATCGTCGCGGGCTGGGTCGAGCGCATCCGCGGCCAGGTGTCGAAGTTCCTCGACTTCGGCGACGGCCCCACCGCGGCGACGATGGTCAGCAACCTCGACTGGACGGGTCCCATGTCGGCCATCGAGTTCCTCCGCGACATCGGCAAGCATTTCCCGGTCAACCGGATGCTGGCCCGCGAGACCGTCAAGGCCCGGCTCGACACCACCGGTATGAGCTACACCGAGTTCAGCTACGTCCTGCTCCAGTCGATGGACTTCCTGGAGCTGTACCGGCGGCACGGCTGCCGCCTGCAGACGGGCGGCAGCGACCAGTGGGGCAACCTCACCGCCGGCGTCGACCTCATCCGCCGCGCCGAGGGCGGCAGCGCCCACGCGCTGACCACGCCGCTGCTCACCAAGGCGGACGGGTCCAAGTTCGGCAAGACGGCCGGCGGCGAGACCTACTGGCTCGACCCCGAGCTGACCTCGCCGTACGCGTTCTACCAGTTCTGGGTCAACGCCGACGACCGGGACGTGGAGAACTTCCTGAAGGTCTTCAGCTTCCGCTCCCATGAGGAGATCGACGACCTCGTCAAGCAGGGCGCCGACCGGCCGGCCGCCCGGGCCCCCCAGCGGGCGCTCGCGGAGGAGATGACCACGCTCGTCCACGGCTCGGACGAGACCGCCCGCGTCATCGCCGCCTCCCGCGCCCTGTTCGGCCAGGGCGCCCTGGAGGAGCTGGACGAACGCACCCTGAAGGCCGCGCTCGCCGAGGTACCCCGCGCCGAGGTGGCCCCGGGCGAGCTGCCGACCGTCGTCGACCTCCTGGCGGCCTCCGGGCTGTGCAAGAGCAAGTCCGAGGCGCGGCGGGCGATCGCCCAAGGCGGCGCCTACCTCAACAACGCCAAGGTCGAGTCGGAGGACGCCGTGCCCGTCGCGGCGGACCTGCTCCACGGCCGCTTCCTCGTCCTGCGACGCGGCAAGCGCAGCGTGGGCGGCGTCGAGGTGACCGCGTCCTGAACCCGTCGGTGACCGCCTGTCCGGGATCTCCCTGGGCAGGCGGTCGCCATGTCACGGGCAAACTTCGGTAGATACACGTCACAGTGCGGTTACAAGGCGCCCGTGCGGGGCATGATAGAAGTCTTGAAAACCGTACCTGAACTGGGGTTTCAGGCCGCGCGAGCTCGATTTGACGGCCCCCGCGGCGGGACCTAATGTTCTACAAGCCCCACGGGGGAGCGGGACGCGGCAAGCGGCCCGGCCCCAGGGGAAACCCTCGACGAACCAACCGAGTAGCGACTTGTCCTGCCCGGAAACGGACGTATGAGGTCGAACCGCCCAGACTTTGACAAACAGGGCGGATCGGGTAGTCTAGAAGGGTTGCCCCGGAGCGGGAAACGCGAAAGCGGATCCAGCGCGGTGGGTGTCCGTTTCTTGAGAACT
Organism: Actinomadura soli; assembly: GCF_005889715.1. Taxonomy (GTDB): domain Bacteria; phylum Actinomycetota; class Actinomycetes; order Streptosporangiales; family Streptosporangiaceae; genus Spirillospora; species Spirillospora soli. The sequence continues at coordinate 98 of NZ_VCKW01000239.1, read as the reverse complement.
CAACAGCGTGTTAAAAGCCAGTGCCTTTATACGGTCCGGTCGTTTTTGGCTGGGCCGTCCCCGCGGCCGCCTTGCTTTTGGTGGGGTGGTCGGGGATT
>NZ_VCKW01000238.1 GCF_005889715.1 Actinomadura soli | reverse complement strand
ACACCGTCTAATTCGTCGGCAGCGTCAGATGTGCATAAGAGACAGAGGTGGCGGTGGGGAGGGAGAAGGCGGTGGGGAGCAGGACGCCGAGGGGCTGGGCGAGCATCGGGCCGAGCTCCAGCTCGCGGGAGTCGCAGGGGTGCCGGACGACGCCGGCGTCCAGCGCGCCGTCGGCGAGCGCGCGGACCTGCTCGGCCGTGCCCGTCTCCCGCAGGTCGAGCCGCAGGTCGGGGCGGCGGTCGCGGAACGCCGCGATGAGCGCGGCGACGATCGTCCCGCCGAGGTCGCTCGGCACGCCTGCCCGCACCGTGCCGGCCTCGCCGCGCCTGGCCCGCTCGGCGACGGAGTAGATGCGCTCCACGCGGGTGAGGATGTCACGGGCCTCGTCCAGCAGGAGCCTGCCGGGCGCGGTGAGCTCCACCCGCCGGCTCGACCGGTCGAACAACCGGACGCCGAGCTCCCGCTCCAGCCGCTGGATCCGCTGGCTGAGCGGCGGCTGCGCCATGCCGAGGCGTTCCGCCGCGTGCCCGAAGTGCAGCTCTTCCGCGACGATGACGAAGCACCGCAGGTGGCCGACGAGGTTCACGACCAGCGATCATATCAATTCGGATATATCTGCAACATAGATATCATTCTTGGACATTTCGGCGTTGGGCTGCTGTTCTTGTGCCTCCGTTCGAGGAGCTGTGCCTCCGTTCGAGGAGGAAGGGAGATCGATGATGGACCGATCCCGGGGGGTCACGCCGCGGGTGTGGATCGTCGCCGCGATTGTGACGGCGGTCGCGCTCGCGGGTGCGGGAACGGTGTGGTTCCTGAACCGGGGAGACGACCCCAGGGACACCGCCGAGCGCTACCTGGCGGCCTGGACGAGCCGAGACTACGCGGCGATGAAGGCGCTGACAGAAGGCCCGCCCGCCGACTTCGAGCAGCGCCTCACGCGGATGTACGACGACCTCGGAGCCACCGCCCAGCGGTTCACCGTCGCGTCCGTGGGCCGCGCCGACGGCGGGAAGGCGGGCGCGTCCTACGGCGCCGAGCTGCTCCTCGCCGGCACCCGGACGTGGACCTACGAGGCGCCGCTGCCACTGGTCGAGCGGGACGGCGAATGGCGCGTCCGGTGGTCGCCGCAGCTCCTCTACCCGGAGCTCAAGGAGGGCCAGCGGCTGAACGCCGGCCGCGCCTGGCCGGACCGCGTCGCGGTCCTCGCCGCCGACGGCAGCGTGCTGAGCGAGTCTCAGTCCGGGTCCGCGCGGCAGCTCGCCGGGCCGGTCGGGCCCGCGTCCGCCGAGGCCGCGAAGAAGCTCCGCGCGCCCTACCGCACGGGCGACCCCGTCGGCCTGGACGGGATCCAGAAGCAGTACGAGCGGCGCCTCGCCGGCACGCCCGGGCTCGCCGTGCAGATCGTCGACACGGACGGCACCCCGGTCAAGACGCTGAAGCGGTTCGACAGCTCGCCGGGCGACCCGCTGAAGACGACCATCGACCCGGAGGTGCAGGCAGCCGCGGGCAAGGCCCTGACGGGGGCGAAGAAGCCCGCCGCCATGGTCGCGCTGCGCCCGTCCACCGGGGAGATCCTCGCCGTGGCGAACAAGCCCGGCGGCTACGACCGGGCGCTGATGGGCCAGTACCCGCCCGGATCGACGTTCAAGGTCGTCACGGCCGCCGCGCTCGTCGCGGGCGGCGTCGGCGCGGCCACGAACGTCGCGTGCCCCGCCACCACCACGGTCGGCGGCCGCTCGTTCCACAACTACAAGCACGAGGACTTCGGGACGGTCCCGTTCCGCGAGGCGTTCGCGCACTCGTGCAACACCACGTTCGCGCGCCTCGCCGTGGACAAGCTGGGCGAGAAGCGGCTCACCGAGGTCGCGTCCCAGTTCGGGTTCAACGCGCCGATCATCGCGGGGGTCCCGGCCGTCCGCGCCGCGTTCCCCGCCAACAGGGACGACACCGCGTTCGCCGCCGCGTCCTTCGGCCAGGGCCGGGTGCTGACGAGCCCGCTCAACATGGCCGCCGTCGCCGCCGCCGCGGCCGACGGCACCTGGCGGTCGCCGCGCCTCGTCGCCGCCGCCGACGCCGCGCGGGCCGCGGACGCGAACGGGCGCAAGCCCGTGCCGCCGAAGCGGCTCGAACCCGCCGTGAAGAGGGCGCTCCAGACGATCATGCCCGCCGTCGTCAGCGAGGGGACGGCGTCCGGCGTCGCGTTCCCGTCCGGCACGGCGGGCAAGACCGGGACCGCCGAGTTCGGCGAGGGCGCGAACCCGCCGACCCACGCCTGGTTCATCGGCTACCGGAAGGACATCGCCTTCGCCGTCATCGTCGAGGACGGCGGTACCGGCGCCGAGGCGGCCGCCCCCATCGCGGCGGACTTCCTCAAGGGGCTGTGAGGAGGCCGCCGTGCTCAGCTCAGGGCCTGGGCGAGGACGCGAGCGGTCTCCGCGATGGCCCGCTCGTCGGCGGCGGCGCCCGCGTCCGGCCTGGTCGTCAGGATCGCGATGACCAGCGGGGCGCGGGACGGCGGCCAGACGATCGCGATGTCGTTGGCGCTGCCGTAGGTGCCGCCGGTGCCGGTCTTGTCACCGGCGGCCCAGCCCTCGGGCAGCCCGGCGCGGATGCGCCTGCCGCCCGTGACGGTGGCCTTCATCCAGGCGTTGAGCCGGTCGCGGTCGGCGGGCGCGAGGGCGTCGCCCGCCGTGAGGGCCCGCAGGCTCCCCGCCCAGGCGCGCGGCGCGGTCGTGTCGCGCTTCTCGCCGGGCCTCCAGTCGTTGAGGCCGGGCTCGACGCGGTCGCTCCGGGTGACGGTGTCGCCGAGCGAACGGACGAAGGCGGTGAGGCCGGCGGGCCCGCCGATCTCCTTCAGCACCAGATTTCCGGCGGTGTTGTCGCTGTGGGTGATCGTCGCGTGGCAAAGGCCGGCGACGGTCATGCCGGTGCCCACGTGCTTTTCGGTGACGGGGGAGAAGGCCGCCAGGTCGCTCTTCTTGTAGCGGATGACCCGGTCCATCAATCCCGGATCGGAATTGCGCGCCTTCCGCAGGACCGCGCCGCACGCGACCGCCTTGAAGGTGGAGGCGAATGGGAACGCCTCGTCCGCCCGGTGCGCGACGAAACGGCCCGTGCCGGTGTCGACGGCATAGGCGCCGATTCGCGTGCCGCGGGCCTGCTCGAGCCGGCGGAGCTTCGCCGTGACCTCGGCCTGGGACGGCGCGGGCTGCGCGGAAGGCGGGCTCGTCGCCGCGCCGCTCGTGGGGGCGGAACTGCTCCTAGGCGCGGCCTCGGAATCGCAGCCGGTGACCGCGGCGAAGGCCGAAATAGCGAGGACGGCGGCGCCGAGCGGCGTCCGGAACCGGGGAGCGCGAGTCTTCATGGGGGAGAGCAGAGCAGAGCCGCCACCGTCATGTCCAATATGGATATCGGACGGACATCGATATCCCTCTCGATATGAATATCCCCTGAACAGGGGAGACATTCACGTCACGCCCGAGGGGCCGCCGTGGAGCCGCGGACTATCAGCTCCCCCGGCAGGACGCGGGGCGCGGGACGGCGCCCGGCCAGAAGGTCGAGCAGCGCCGTCATGCCCTGCGCGCCCAGTTCCTCCGCGGGCAGCCGGACGGTCGTCAGCTCCGGCTCCAGCGCGGTGGCGAGCAGGACGTCGTCGAACCCGGTGATCGACAGGTCCGCGGGGACGTCCAGGCCGCGCGCCCGCGCCGCCTTGTAGGCGCCCGCGGCGATCAGGTCGTCGTCGCAGATCAGGGCGGTCGGCGGGTCGGCACGGTCCAGCAGCCGCGCGGCGGCGTCCTTGGCCGACCCGACGTCGATCGCGCACGTCGCGCGGAGCAGGGCCGCCCCGGGCAGCGGCGCGAGGCCGGCGGCGAGGGCATCGGCACGGGCGCGGAAGGTCCACTGGTCGACGCCGGCGGCCACATGCCCGATGCGGCGGTGGCCGAGCGCGGCGAGGTGCGCGACGATGTCCCGCATCCCGTCCGCGACGCCGAAGTCGACCGTGGGGACGCACGTCACCGAGAACGGGCCGGACGGGGCCGCCGGGCCGCTGTCGAGCATCACGGCGGGCGTCTGCCGGAACTCGCCGAGCGCCTCGACGGCCAGCGAGGACGCGAGCACGCCGTCGATCGCCTCGTCCGGCACGGCGAACGGGCTGTCGGCGAACGGGCCCTCGGCCCCCCGCTCCGCCGCGCGCTCCGGGGCGGTCGTGCCGTCCGACCAGGTGGAGACGACGACGCCGAAGCCGTGCCGGGACGCGACCCGCGCCGCGCCGGTGTAGACGGGCCCGAAGAACGGCGCGGTCAGGGTCGGGACCATCAGCAGGACGGTCCGGGTCGTGCCGAGCCGCAGGTTCCTCGCCGCCAGGTTCGGCCGGTAGCCGAGCCGCCGGGCCGCGCTGCGCACGCTTCGCGCGGTGGCGGGGGACACGCGGCCCGTCCACTTGCCGCCCAGCACGAGCGAGACCGTGGACTGCGAGACTCCGGCCTCCTGAGCCACGTCCTTGCTGGTGGGACGGCTGACTGCCGGCACCTTGCGCCTCCCCTGGCGGATCATGGACGAATTCAGACTAGCGCCGGACATTCCGGAAGTGGTACGTATGACCGGGCGAGTAATACGTATGACGGGGATCAATACGGGGGAATCATGCGGGGTTATGTCCTCTTCCTGCGACGGCCGTACGCGGGGAGGCTGCTCGGCGCGACCCTCCTCGGCCGGCTCCCCAACGGGATGGGGATGCTCGCCGTCGTGCTCCACGTCCGGGACGACGACGGCAGCTACCCCCTCGCCGGGACGCTCGCCGCGATCCTCGGCCTGGCGATGGCCGCCGGGCAGCCCGTCCTCGGCCGCGCGATGGACCGGTTCGGGCAGCCCCGCGTCCTGCTCCCGGCCGCCTGCGCGTCCGCCGCGGGCTTCGGCCTCCTTGCCGGCATCGGAGCCGGCCCCCTGCCCGCCGCCGTCACCGCCGTGGTCGTCGCGGGGTTCGCCACACCGCCGCTGGAGGCCGGGCTGCGCGCCCTCTGGCCGGACGTCCTGGACGGCCCCGAGCAGGTCGACGCCGCGTACGCGCTGGACGCCGCCGCCCAAGAGCTGCTCTTCACCCTCGGGCCGCTGCTCGTCGTCGCCGCGGCCGTCGTGAACACCGAGACCGCGCTGCTGCTCACCGGCGCGCTCGGCATCGCCGGGACGCTGATCGTCGCGCTGTCCGGGCCGTCGCGCCGCTGGACGGGCGAGCCGCGCGCCTCCGACTGGGCCGGGCCGCTGCGGTCGCCCGGCCTGCGGATCCTGCTGCTGTCCCTGGCCTGCGCGGGGATCGCGCTCGGCGTGTACGCGGTCGCCGTCGTCGCCTACGCCGAACGGCAGGGCAGCGACATCGCGTCCGGGCTGCTGCTGGCGTGCATGGCGGGCGGCGCGCTCACCGGCGGGATCGTCTACGGCGCCCGGCGGTGGGCGGGCGCACCGCACCGGCGGCTGCGGTGGCTGCTGGCCGCGCTCGCCGTCTGGTACGTCCCGCTCGTCCTCGCCCCGGGGCTGGTGGCCATGTCGGTCCTCGCGTTCGCGTCCGGGGTCTTCCTGGCGCCGGTGCTGGCGTGCAGCTTCACGCTCGTCGACCGGCTCGCGCCGAGCGGGACCGTCACCGAGGCGTTCGCGTGGGTCGTCGCGGCGGTCGGCGCGGGCAGTTCGGCGGGCTCGTTCGCCGCCGGGCTCGGGCAGGACCTCGCGGGCGTCCCCGGCGCGTTCGCCGGGGCCGGGGCGGGCGGCGTCCTCGCCCTGGCCTGCTGCCTGCTCGGCGGCAGGACGCTCCGCCCGCACGCCGCCCCGGTCGTCGCCGCCAAGGCCCCCGCCTGACCGGCGCGCGGACCCGCGCGGTCAGACCCAGGAGCCGAACCAGATCCGCTCGTGCCAGTCGTCGTACGGGATCGTCTGGGCCGACAGGATCGGGTGGAAGTACGCGAAGTTCGCCAGCACCACCAGCAGGAACGCGCCCGCCGCGGCCGCGCCGACCAGCCGCCGCATCCCCGCGCCCGGCGGGGGAGGCCCCGGATGAACGGCCGTGTGCGCGCCGCCGAGCCCGTAGCCGGGAAGGGTGGACGCGTCCTCGGGCGTGTCGTCGTAGTGCGCGCTCTCGCCGGGACGGGCGGCGTGCGCGCCCGCGAACGAGGCCGTCGCGGGCCCCATCAGGTACCCCAGCACGAGGACGACCGCCAGCACCATGAACGGGATCAGCGGCGTCGCGTAGAACAGGAACATCGTCCGCTCGGCGAACGCGGACGGGAACCAGGTCAGCCAGCCGGCGAGGAAGCCGACCAGGATCGCCCCGGCCCGCCAGTCCCGCAGCATGACCCAGATGAGCGCGACCGCGATCAGCGCCGCGAGCGCGCCCCACCACAGCGCGGGCGTGCCGATCCCGAGGATCTCGCGGGAGCAGCGCGCCGCGCCGCCGCAGGCGTTCTTGGGCTCGGTGTAGAAGAACGCGACCGGGCGCCGCAGGACGGGCCAGTCCCACGGCCACGACTGGTACGGATGCTTGTCGTCCAGCCCGGTGTGGAAGTCGAGGATCTGCTTGTGGTGGCGCCAAAGGTCCGGCATCGCCTCGAACGGCCGCCACAGCACATGGCCGGACGCCTCACCGCGTCCCCACGCGCCCGGCTTGAAGATCCAGCCCCACCACGTCGCCAGGTAGGCCAGCAGCCCGGCCACGACGATCTGCACGAACGCCGGGCCCGCCTCCAGCAGCACCGTCCCGGTGAACGGCGCCCGGACTCCGGCCGCGCGGCGGGCGCCGTAGTCCCACAGGACGACCATCAGCCCGAACGCGGCGACATAGAAGACGCCCGTCCACTTGGTGGCGCAGGCGAGCCCGAGGCAGATTCCCCCGCCCCACCGCCAGCCGTGCGCGAGGAACGGCCCGTAGATGGACGCGTCCCCCCGCTCGATCTTCTCGGCGAGCGCGCGGCGGGAGCGGTCGCGGTCGTTCACCAGGCAGGCGAACCCGGCGAGGACCCAGAACATCACGAAGATGTCCAGCAGCGCGGCGCGGCTGGTCACGAACGCGAGGCCGTCCACCGCGAGCAGCAGCCCGGCGGCGCAGCCGAGCATCGTCGACCCCGTCATCCGGCGCGCGACCCGGCACAGGATCAGGACCGACAGCGTCCCGGCGAGGGCGGGCATGAACCGCCACCCGAACGGCGTCGCGCCGAACATCCACTCGCCGATCGCGATCATCCACTTGCCGAACGGCGGATGCGCCACGAAAGAGGGGCCGTCCGTCCAGATGTTCGCGTGCTGATCGGCGATCAGCAGCTTGTCGGCGTCCTTGACGGTGTTGTGCTCCCAGCCGAACTTCAGCAGGGCCAGCGCGTCCTTGGCGTAGTACGTCTCGTCGAAGACCACCGACTTCGGCGTCCCCAGCCCGTCGAACCGCAGATAGCCGGCGAACAGCGTCACCAGGATCGGCCCCAGCCACGACAGCAGCGGGTTACCGGGGATCGCGGGCGCGAGCCACTCCCGGAGCGGGGGCGGCCTCCGCCGTGACCCGATGGCCGGCGCGTGCACGAGATCCGTCGTCGCCATCCCGCGAGTTTATTTGCATTTCCCTCCTCCTTCGGGCCCGAGGGGCCCTCCATCGTCTGGAAACGCGTGCGATCGCCGCATCGCTTCGTGTCGCCTGGCGGCTCGCCGCGCGATCAGGTTTCTCGCAGGCTCGAAACCTGCCTTCGGTCGCGATCGCGGCGGTCAGGGCCGGTGCGTGGCCGGGCCGGTGGCTGCGGTCGCCGTCGGCCTGGGAGGATGGCCTGCGTGATGGGGACTCTGGTGCTCGCGGCGGCGCCGATCGGGCGGCCGGAGGACGCGTCGGCGCGGCTGCGGACCGCGCTGGCGGACGCGCCGGTGATCGCGGCCGAGGACACGCGGCGGTTGCGGCGGCTCGCGGGCGACCTCGGCGTGCCGCTCACCGCGCGGATCGTGTCGTACCACGACCAGAACGAGAAGGCGCGGGCCGACGAGCTGATGGCCGAGCTGCTGGCCGGACGGGACGTCCTCGTCATCACCGACGCGGGCATGCCCGGCGTGTCCGACCCCGGGTACCGGCTCGTCCGCGCGGCGGTCGCCGAGGGCGTGCCGGTCTCGGTGCTGCCCGGCCCGTCCGCCGTCACCACCGCGCTGGTGGTGTCCGGGCTGCCCACCGACCGGTTCTGCTTCGAGGGGTTCCCGCCGCGCAAGCCGGGGGAGCGGGCCCGGCGGCTGGACGCGCTCGCGGACGAGCCCCGCACGATGGTGTTCTTCGAGTCCCCGCGCCGCCTTCCGGCCACCCTCACCGCGATGGCGGACGCGTTCGGCGCGGACCGTCCGGCCGCCGTCTGCCGGGAGCTGACCAAGACCTACGAGGAGATCCGCCGGGGGACGCTCGGCGAGCTGGCCGCGTGGGCGCAGGGCGGCGTGCTCGGCGAGATCACGCTGGTGGTCGGCGGGGCGCCCGAGCCGGAGGGGCTGTCCGACCCGGCGGAGCTGGCGGCCGCCGTCGCCGCGCGCGAGGACGCCGGGACGCCCCGCAAGCAGGCCATCGCGGAGATCGCCAAGGAGAACGGCGCCCCCAAGCGCGTGGTCTACGACGCCGTCGTCCAGGCCAGGAAGGCGCCGTAGGCCCAGGTCGGGACGCGGCCAGGGGAACTCGGGCGGTGCGGACGGTTCTTTCGGGGAATGACCTGGGACGGTGGCACGCGGCGGGGGCGCACTATGGAGTTGGTGGCGTCGCCACGGATGCGGAGGTGAGAGCCGTGCGGGACGCATGGTCGAGCCACGAGTCCTGGGTCTTCGAGTGCTTGAACTGCGCGACGACCTGGGACGAGGAGCTGGAGGTCCGCCATTACGGCGACGGGCACGGGAACGAGGCCGTCATCTACGAGCGCGGCGGCCAGCCCTGCCCGACGCCCTGGGTGGACCGTTCCTGCCCGAACTGCCAGAGCCAGAACGTCAAGGCGCTGTCCGCGGTGAAGGGCAGGCACGGCGAGGTGCCGCAGGCGCGCACCGGCAGCGACGTGGCGATGGTGTTCCACCTTCGCCGCGTGCACGCCTGGTGAAGCGGAGCCGGTGAGTTAGGGCTGGGAGATGTCTCAGGCCACTGGGGTCTTGGGGGCGTCCGGGGGTGCCGCCTTGTCCGGGTCGCGCAGGGTCTTGGGCAGGGCACGGAGGCGGAGCGTCCAGGCGACGGCCGTCGTGCGGGCCTCGGGCCTGAACGCGGCCCCGGCCGCGAGCGCCGCCAGGGGGATGGCGGGCAGCACGTACCGGTAGTCGAACTCCGCGGTCGCCGCCGGCGCCAGCAGCAGGCCGGTCGCGAGCGTCCACGGCAGGAGCGCCTCGCCGCCGAACCGCCGCCACAGCGGGACGAGCCCGGCCAGGCCGGTGAGCAGGATGAGGCCGATCATCGTCCCGCGCAGGTAGAAGACGTCCTGGTAGCCGCGGGCGGCCCCGGCGAACGGTTCGACGACCTGGGTGCGGGCCTCGCCGCGCTCGTAGGCCCTGGCCTCGGCGGACGCGATCCCACCGCCGGGCATGTGCCACTCGGGGAGCGGCCTGCTCTTGTTCTCGAACTCGTACTGCGTGTACGTCGCCGGGTCGGGGAACACCGTCCGCTCCCAGCGGAACACCCGGAAGAAGTCGTGCGCGACGACCTGGAGGTAGTCGAGCGGCTGCGCGAGGATCGCGCGCTTGGCGAAGTCGTTGCCGAGCGCGTTGTTCTCCGGGCTGAACCGCGTGCCGGTGTAGCGGTTGAGCGGCGACTGGGCGTTCCAGATGCCGTCCTGCGAGTTCGGCAGCCGGTTCGCGGGCTCGGTGCACAGCGGGTACTCGCTGACCGGCAGGTCCTTCATCTGGTGGCAGTCGGCGAACTTGTAGACCCGCGCGTACAGGAAGATCCCGTTGCTCTCGGTGATCGCGAACTTGTCGCTGTCGGCCTTGTACCAGCCCATGTAGGCCAGCACGGGCAGCATGCAGGCCGCGAGCGTGGCCGCCATGATCTTCCAGCCGCTGCGCCGGATCAGCATGTACACAAGGACGCCGAGCAGCACCGGCATGCCGACCGACCGGGTCAGCCAGGCCAGCCCCACGATCAGCCCGACCGCGGCGGCGATCTTCCAGGACGGGCGGTCGCGCCACAGCAGCAGCGTGACCGCGCTCATCACCAGGAACGTGAACATCGTGTCCGACAGGACGAGGTGCTCGAGCTGGAGCTGGTAGGCGTCCAGCAGCACGGGCGCGGCGGCGAGCGCGGCGCCCCAGCCGGGCAGCCGGAACCTCCGCCGCAGCAGCGCGTAGATCATCACGCCCATGGCCAGGCCCATGAGGTGCTGGACGGCGGCGACGAGCACGAAGCTGTGGAACGGCTTGAGGACGAGCAGCAGGAACGCGTAGCCGTCCGGCCGCAGCGGATGCGGGTAGGGGTCGGTCGCGACGTGCAGGTAGTCGAAGCTGTCGTTGAAGAACATCACCGGCTGGTAGCCGAGCATCGCGATCAACCGGAGCAGCGCCGCTGTGGCAATGATCACACTGAAGGCGGGGTGCCGCCGGGCGAGCTCCCAGAGGCCGCGGCCGCGCCGCCCGCGCCGGGAGTCCGCGGAGGCGTCCTCCGGTGCGCCGGGCGCGTCGCCGGTCGCGTCGCCGGACTCCTTCTCGCCCTTGAGCGCCCCGTCCTTCGCGGCCCTGGCCGTCGTCAGGTCCTCGTCCGGGACCGGGACGGTCGTCGTCCCGCCGGGCGTGTCGCCCGCCTCCTCGGCCGCCCCGTCGGCCGTGGCCACGGCCGTCCCACCCGTGCCGCCCGGCGCCGCGTTCCCGCGCCCCGCGCCGACCGTGGTGCCCCGCGGCGATTCGCCCGCCACTGCCGCACCTCCCCTTCGGTGTCCGGCCCCCTGTCCGGCGGCACTGCGTTGTTCGCGGACACTGCGTTGTTGGACACTGCGTTGTTGATCGCCGACACTGCGTTGTTGTCCGCCGACCCTGCGTTCTCCGGCGCGCGTCACAGCCGACCCACCCCTTCCGGGCCGGTGTGCCCGTATGCTTGACGTCCTAGCCTGCCGCCCGCGAACGTGGCGGTGATGTTTTTTGGGTTGCGATAGGGCAACACGATACGGGTGCTCTTGACGAGAGCGGCCATCAATACCCGTCTCCGGCAGGCATCATGAACCACTGGATTCATGAACGACGACGGGCCGCCGCGCGGAACAACTGAGATTAGTGGATCGTCCCGCCGGCGGTCATCAGGGGAAACGCCATCAGGGAAAACGTCACCAGGGGTAACGAAGGAGATCGCGTGGAACTCTCCGTAGTGATGCCGTGTCTGAACGAGGCCGAGACGGTCGAGACGTGCGTCCGCAAGACGATCGGCTTCTTCGACGACAACGGCATCGACGGCGAGGTGGTCATCGCCGACAACGGCAGCACCGACGGCAGCCAGCAGCTCGCCAGGGACGCGGGGGCGCGTGTCGTGCCGGTCATCGACAAGGGGTACGGCAACGCCCTGATGGGCGGGATCCGCGCCGCGCGCGGCCGGTACGTCGCGATGGGCGACGCCGACGACTCCTACGACTTCACCACCCTCGGCCCGTTCCTGGACGAGCTGCGCGACGGCGCCGACCTCGTCATGGGCAACCGGTTCAAGGGCGGCATCGCGGACGGCGCCATGCCGCCGCTGCACCGCTACCTCGGCAACCCTGTGCTCAGCTTCGTCGGCCGGCTGTTCTTCGGCAGCAAGATCGGTGACTTCCACTGCGGGCTGCGGGCCTTCGACAAGGACGCGATCCTGCGGCTCGGCCTGCAGACCGGCGGCATGGAGTTCGCCAGCGAGATGGTCGTCAAGGCGACCCTGCAGGGCTACGACATCCGCGAGGTGCCGACGACGCTGTCGCCGGACGGGCGGACCCGCGCCCCGCACCTGAACACCTGGCGCGACGGATGGCGTCATCTCCGCTTCCTCATGCTCTACAGCCCTCGCTGGCTGTTCCTTATCCCCGGTCTCGTCTTCATGACGCTCGGGCTGCTCGCCGGGATCGCACTGTCGACCGGTCCGGTCACGGTCGGGGAGATCGCGTTCGACGTCGACACCCTGGTCGGCGCCGGCGCCGCGCTGGTGATCGGCTTCCAGGCGGTGCTGTTCGCGCTGCTCACGAAGGTCTACGCGATGCAGGAGGGATTCCTGCCGCACGACCAGCGGGTCCAGAAGATCATCGACTGGTGGAGCCTGGAGCGCGGGCTGCTGCTCGGCGGGCTGCTCGCCGTCGCCGGTCTCGGCGGTCTCGTCGCGTCGCTGCTGCACTGGCGGGTCAACAGCTTCGGCGAGCTCGACCCGCGCGAGTCGCTGCGCATCGTCGTCCCCGCCGCCACCGCGCTCGTGATGAGCCTCCAGGCGATCTTCGCCTCGCTGTTCGTCAGCATCCTCGGCATCCGCCGCCGCCAGCACCCGCCGGTCGTCGACCCGGCCGAGGAGGCCGCCGGAGTCGTGGACGCCGCGGCCCGCCGGGTCGCGAAGGACGAGCCCGCCAAGGTCTCCGCCGGGAGGGCGGCCGGAACCGCCCGGACCACCGGAAACGCCGGGAAGGCCGGAAACGCCGGGAAGGCCGCCGCCAGGAAGTCGGGTGCGACAAAGGCGTCGAAGAGCGACGTAAGCGACGATGACGGAGCGTCCGGGAAATAGCAGGACCATCCGTGCCGTCCCGCCCGCGAACCCGCCACGCGATGATTGTCAACATCTGAAAAACATGCGGGACAGAACGTCGGGAAAGCCGAGAACCCGCTGTGCGTTTCCGCGCCTGGAATCGGTGCGCGTGCGGGGTTGTGACAGGCTTGACCGGCGATGGATCACCGTTCTCTGACAGCCCGGCGCCGGGGGGCCGTACGTCGATGAGCACGCCAACGCCGGCGGGCGCCGGGACAGCGCCACCGGCCCCGCCGGCCGCCCCGCCGGCGGCCCGGCCGGCCGTCAGCGCACGTCCCCCGGTCGCCCCGCCGGACC
>NZ_VCKW01000237.1 GCF_005889715.1 Actinomadura soli | reverse complement strand
GCGACCCGGGCGATCGACCCAGTCCGCTCACCGGTCTGCTCACGAACATCAAAAACCATCCGAACCGCGCGTTCCCGCAGCTCAGGGGAGTACTTCCTCGGGGGTGCCATAGCCCCTCACCCTTCCAAGTATCGGAGCCTCCAGCCGACCCGGGGTGGTCCAATGGTCCTCGGCCCAGTCATCACCGACGAACAGCACCTGATCCTCCACATCACCCGGCAACACCATCAGCAGCCTGCGAGAGCCGTTCCGCGTGCTAATGGACCAGTGCTCACACCGCCATGGGCGGGCACGACATCCCATCAGTGATCTAGGCCCCCGGACCACCGATGAGGACACGGTCTAACCCCAGGACTCGAACATCGGTCCAGCGGGTGGGAGTGCTCACTCACCAGCGGCTACCAGGCACCGAGTCTGCCCCGCAGGCCAACCCGGCACCTCCCATTAGCGGGTGGCGTGGCCCTGCGCTCGGCATGAACGGCACATTCGGCACCAGGTACTGCGGATACGTGCGGACGGTCGCGTCCGCCCCTAGGAAATGGACGCCCTCGCTGTCGAGCTCCAGTGCCTGGTCAACGGTGGAGCCCCAGGACGGACCGAACCAACCGCCCGCCCGATAGGACGAGATATGCGTCCGCTCCAGAAGCAGCGGGAGGACGCCCGGCAGGGACACGTCCACCTGCGACAGCAGCACGTCCCCGGTGACGATGCTGATCGGGTCGCCACCCTTGGGCGTCGACTCGGTCGGACGCGCCTGCGACTGCGGACTGCCGTTCCGGCGGCCACCGTCACGAGGACGGCCCCGCCCACGGCGACCACGGCCATTCGGGCTCGGTGCTCCCCCGCGACTGCGTCCGCGCCGCTTGGGAGCCGGAAAGAAGTCACCGGTGTAGTCAAGTGGTCGATGCAACGCCTGAGGTAGAAGAGGCCCTCGGAGGTGTTGCGTGGCGAAGATCGGGCGTCCCGGGATGTCGGACGTGCAGAAGCGCGAGGTGTGGCGGCGCTGGAAGGAAGGACAGTCGCTCAGCGACATCGCCCGCGCATTGGGCAAGGTGCCCGGGTCGATCCACCACGTGGTGGCCGCCAATGGCGGGTATGTCCCAGCCGAGCGCAAGCGGGCGGCTGGCGCGTTGACTCTGGCTGACCGGGAAGAGATCTCCCGTGGCCTGGCGCGCGGGGAGTCGTTCCGGCAGATCGCGGTTCGGCTGGGGCGCCCGCCGTCGACGGTCAGCCGGGAGGTGGGGCGGCACGGTGGTCGCGAGCGCTATCGGGCCGCGCAGGCTGATGCTCGTGCCTGGGGCAACGCCCGCCGCCCCAAGCCGTGCCTGCTTCAGCGCGACGCCGAGCTGTGTGAGGTGGTTGCCGCCAGGCTGGCCGAGGACTGGTCGCCCGAGCAGATCTCCGGCTGGCTGAAGGCCGCCTATCCCGAGCGGGAGGAGATGCGGGTGTCGCACGAGACCATCTACCGCAGCCTGTTCATCCAGGCCCGTGGCGTGCTGGCCAAGGAGTTGACCGCTCACCTGCGGCGACGACGTACGATGCGGCGTTCCAAGAAGGCCAGCACCGCCGACCAGCAGCGCGGGCAGATCCGCGATGCGGTCTCGATCCGGCAGCGCCCGGCCGAGGCCGAGGATCGGGCCGTGCCGGGGCACTGGGAGGGGGATTTGATCGCTGGGGCCAAGAACACCCACGTCGCGACGCTGGTCGAGCGACACTCGCGGTTCGTGGCGCTGGTGAAGGTGCGGGGCAAGGACACCGTCAGTGTGGTGTCCGCGCTCGCCCGCCAGGCCCGGCGGCTACCCGACGGGCTGATGAAGTCGCTGACCTGGGACCGCGGCACGGAACTGGCCGACCATCAAGTCTTCACCGTCGCCACCGATGTGCAGGTCTACTTCTGTGACCCCAAGAGTCCGTGGCAACGCGGCTCGAACGAGAACACCAATGGGCTGCTGCGGCAATACCTCCCCAAGGGCACCGACGTGAGCGCCTACTGTCAAGCAGAGCTGGACCAGATCGCCCTCAAGTTGAACACCCGGCCCCGCAAGACCCTCGGGTTCCAGACGCCCGCTGATAGGTTGGCGGCGATTGTTGCATCGACCGGTTGAACTCAAGCCGGCCATCTTCCCGAACACACCACGGGCCGCCGGGCCGCCCCTGGCACCGCCCCGCCCGCGGGGACCACCGCGCTTACCCATGAGGAACGGCCGTCCGACGAGAAGCCGACACAGCAACCCCCAATAACACGCATCAGCGCAGGTGAGATGAAATGGTGGTCATGTCGCGGGGATGATCAGATGCTAACACCATCATCTGACCGAATCCCAAAAGGGACGCTTCATAATGGAGATTGCGGACAGCGGATTACCGGTATCGGGGCCTGGGCTCCACGCACGAGCTATGACCGCTGGCGAGCAGGACGTCGCCAACGCCCTACATCGTCGCTACGGCTGCGACCAGTTCCCGTAGCTCTTTGAGCGGGTCCGGTCCGCCGGTGACGGAATCTCTTTTGCGGCTGTGGATACATTGGGCCCTATTTGTGTAGGGCAACTTCGATATCAAATTCTCCGAGTATAGTCATAATAGAGTCAATAAACTCCTCTCCCAGAGCCCGAAATGAGACCGAATAGTTATCCCAAATCACTCTTGTCAAAGATCTTATTTCCTGACCCGAGGCAAGACAGTCGGCGAACGCGTCCAAATTGGATCCGAAATATCCGCCTGCGCCATTGACGGCCTCTCCAATTGCACAGTAGAAACTCGCGACGGTAGTGATATTACTGCCGTCGATCGACAGCGTATCTCCTATCCCGTGCTTGATGATGCCGTGGCCCGACTCAAACCAGGAAGTCTGGACCACATGCAGCCAACTCGAGTGATAGTCGACTGAGTACTGATGCCATTCGCCGCAGCGAATAGGTCGTTCAGAGGCCCACCTGCGCCAGATGGTGCCAGCTTTTGGATAGGGGCAATGATAACCATGGAAAGAGGCCTCTAGGTCAACGACCTCTGCCTCGCAGGAGCTCGCTTGGGGAGTCCCTATCCATACTCGCCCGATGTAGTATCTGCCAATCACCTCGCCCCGATAATTGATGATATGCAGTCCTACATCGGAGAAGCTTCCTTGCGGAAGACCGGGAGCACGGGGCACGCCAGCAAGGGTCACCTGACCACTCTCGCCCCGAAGTGGGTCCACGAAGAAGCCCTGCACCTCATCCGCTACCAGCAACGTGTCTTGACTTTCTTCACAAACCAGGCGGATTAGCGGAGAGCGCGTACCGTTATCATCCATCCTAAATCACTCCAACTGAATCCACACCGTCCATCGCAGTGCCATCGGTGAATGAAACCAGAGCGCATCCATTCTATCAAATCTCATCTCCTCACTCCCATCCGGAATCAGGGAAATGCGGTGCAGAGAAGGGTTTGATCGTCTGGTAATGATCCGTGGTCCATCCCATGACCTTGCGCCCGTCCGGCAGCGTCTTTTCCAGAATACGAGTCCCATTACCCCTGGTATTCGGTACTTCATATTCCAGGGCGCCGGCCCAGAATCTCTGATGGTGCCCTCTTCCTTGGAACACTGTCTGCCCACCCGTCCGAGGGTCTATACGAGGTACGCCGTTCCCCGCCCTAATATTGTCGTATTCGTTGACAATCTTCTTCGACATACCCTGGGGCAGGGGATCGGACAGACACCCGGCATTGTGCACCAGGACGGGGATCGCCCCTGCTTCGACATGGTACGTGTGCAGGTTGGCGATGGTGAGGTTGTGGACGCGTTGGTTGTGGGTGGTCATGTGTTTGGTGGCGGTGATCTGGACGTAGGTCCCTGCGCTGGTGCGGAGCCACATGCCGGGTTTCAGGTCGGCGGCCTCGACCCACGCGTTGATCTCGCCGGCGACCCAGAATGGGTGGGTGTCGGTAGCAATGATCACGCCGCTCTCCGAACGATGCAGGCCGTGGAGCTTTGTGAAGGCCGACTTCGGCTCATCGCCCGTCACCCGGAAGCGGAATGAAGCATCAATGGCGATCTGGATCAGGTTCTTGTCGCCCTTGCTGGTGATGGTGCCGAGGACGGATTCGGTCCTGGTTTCTCCGGTTACGGGGTCGGTGGCTAGAACCTTGTCGCCGACTCTTAGGTCCTCGATGTTCTTCTTGGTTCCATCGGCCATGAGGACCTTGGTGCCTGGTACGAAGCTGCTCCGGCAAACAAGCTGGCTCAGCCACGACCCGCTTCCTCCCAAAGCTCCGGTTGGGGCCTCTCCGGCGCCGTAGCCACTGTTGATGGCGCCCCCGGCGTTCAGGGCGGCGGAGACGGCGACGCGGCACACGCCTGACCTCGCGCAGGCGAGGCCGGCCGCTTGGAAGGCTCCGGATTCGCAGCCGCCGGCAGCGCAGAGGACTACGCCGGCAACGACGACGGCGGCGATCCCGCTGGCGACGAGGGCCGGTTTGAGACCGGCGTCGGTGGTGTCGTGGCCGGTGAAGGGGTTGATGTGGCACAGGCTCTGGGCGCTGGAGTTGATGGTGCGGCAGAAGCCGTCCCATTGGTTGTCGTCCAGGCCGGCGCCGAGGAAGGCGATGGCGTCGCGGAGGGTGAAGTCCTGGCTTCCGCGGTATCCGAGGTTGAGCAGGTGCAGGTAGGTCTTTCTCGGCAGGCTCCGGCCGAGTACGGGTGCGGCGAGGCGGTCTCCGCCGCGTTTGGCGCCGCCCTTGGGGGTGACCGGGCCGCAATAGGAATGGCAGCGTACGGACCCCTTAGGCGCCTTGGGCGGGGTCTTGCTGCAGTCGTGGTTGACCTCGCAGCCGTCGGTCCGGAGGCCGGATGGGTCGCTGTAGGTGACGGGGCTGTTGGAGGCGTAGGTGTAGCCGTTCATCTGCTGGGGGTTGGCATGGTCGATGACGGGGTCGACCGAGATGAAGCGGCCTGTTTCGGGGTCGTATTCGCGGGCGCTCAGGTGGGTGAGACCGGTGGGGTCTTTGGTGGCGCCGAGGAAGCCCTTGTCGTTGGGCCAGGTGGCGTCGTCGTCCATGCCGCGGACCGCGCCGAAGGGGGTGGAGCGGCGGACGGTGGCCTGCTGGGTGGTGGAATTGACGGCGATCTGGGCGGTGCCCTGGTGGTCGCCGGCCAGGAAGGTGATGTTGCCGTCGGAGGTGCGCATCGCGACGGTCTGGCCCGCGAAGGTGTAGTAGCGGATGCCGGTGGCGGTGGCGGCGCCGTTGAGTGCGCGTAGTTCGGTGCCGTCGGGCAGGTAGAGGGTGGCTCCGCCGGGGTCTTTGCGGATCAGGCGGTTGCCGTCGGCGTCGTAGACGAAGGTGACGTCGTTGCCGTTCTCGGTGACCTTGGCCAGCTCGCCCTCGGTGTCCCATTCCAGGGTTTGACCGGTGTTGCCGAGACCCGCGTCGAGGGCCCGGTGTGTGGTGTTGCCGATGGCGTCGTAGGCGTAGGTGTCGGTGCGGTTCCCGGAGGGACCGGTCTGGGCGACCTGGGTGAGCCGGTTTCCCTGGCCGGCGGGGGCGTAGGTGTAGGTGCGGACGGTATCCGCGACGCCGCCGATGCCGTGCCGGGTCTCTCCGGTGCGGTTGCCCGCCTTGTCGTAGGTGAAGGTCTGCCAGTAGGGTGCCGGGCCGCCGATGAGGGCTTCAGTGGGTTGGGCGGCGCAAGCGTCAGTGGTGGTCTGGGTCCAGGCTTGGGTGACGCGTTGCAGGTAGTCGTAGGTGAAGCATTGGTTGTCGATGCCGTCGCGGGACACGTCGGTGATCGAGGTGATGGTGCCGGCGTCGGTGTAGTGGTACGTGGCGAAGCGGTCGTCACCTTGGACGCCCTGGCGATAGGCGCGGGCGGTGGCGGGACGTTGGGTGCCGTACTCGTAGGAGAAGGTCTGCCAGGTGTGTTTGCCGTCAGGCCCGAATTCGAGGAGTTGAGGTTTGTTGGTGGAGGTGTAGTCGACGTCGTTGACGTAAGTCGTTTGATCGGTCGGGCTTGCGCCGCTGCCGATCAGGGCGATGGGACGCAGGAGATCGTCGTAGGTGCTGTTGACGCTCTCGCCCGGGAGGCCACCGGCCGCGGGGTGCGACTGCGCTTTGACGGTGTCATCGAAGTTGTACTGGGTGGAGAACAGATACAGACCGGCGAGGGCACCCTGTGAACCGGGGATGGTGAGGCTGGTCCCGTCAGCGCGGCCGAGCTGGTCGTAGTTGCGGACGGTGCTGACGTAGTTGCCATCCGGAGTGTGGCGGGTGGCGGTGGCGAGTTTCCCCTTGCCGCGGACGACGGTGTCGTAGGTCCAGGAGGTCAGGAGCGGGCCGTCTGCCGTTCCCTGGTGGGTGGCGGTCTTGCGGCCCTGGCCGTCGTAGTCGATGAAGATCTTCTTGCCGCGGGCGTCGGTGGTGGAGGTGGGCCGATCCAGGTCGTCATAGGTGACGGTGCTCGTGCCGGTGTCGGGATCGGTCGTCCGGATCTCGCGACCGCGCAGGTCGTAGCTGGTGGTGAAGGTGTTGCCGGACGGGTCGGTGACCGTGGCTGGCAGCCCTGCGGCGGTGTAGGTGTAGGTGGTGGAGTCGTAGTCACCGGTCGGTGTGGAGGCCTTGTACTGGCGGCGTTCGATCACCTGACCGCGGGCGTCGGTGATCGTCGCGGTGGGGGTCGCGCCGTCGGGTGGGGTGATCGAAACGCGGTTGGCGCCGCCGTAGTCGTAGGTGGTGCGCCACAGTTCGGAGTCGGGCTGGGCGCCGTTGCCGGTGGTGACCTTCTCGACGTTCTTGCGGCCCAGGCCGTCGTATTCGATGCGCTTCTGCGTTTCGATCGCGCCGGGTGTCCCGACACCGAAGAGTTCGGTTTCGGGTGCTCCCTCGGCCGCGTAGGGGACGTAGGTCTTGACGACCTGACCGCGGGCGTCGTGGAAGGTGTCGCTGATCAGCCGGCCGGTCCGGCCGGGCACCTGGGTCTGGCGAGGGCGCAGCCACCCGTCCAGCAGTTCGATGCCCGACAGCCGCTGGCCTGCGCCTGCGGCGGTCAGCGTCGTGGTGGTGACGGCGACGATGTGGTTCTCGGTGACGTGGTAGCCGTACTGGTAGTTGGGTTTACGGCCGTTGGCCTTGGACTGGTTGGGCAGCCACACCTTGGTCAGCCGGCCGAGCGGGTCGTACTCCAGGTCAGTGCGCAACCCGAGGTTGGACTGGTCGATGGTGGTGACCGGGACACCCCATGCCGGGTCGAGGCGCTGCACCGCGATCAGCGCCGTGGAAGCAACGCCCGGCCTGGCGGGCGGACTGGTGGTGGTGATCTGGGTGGTGAGGCCCTGGGTGTCGGCGTAGGCGGTGCTGGCGGGGTTACCGACGGTGTCGGTGACCTTGGTCGTCCGGCCGTAGTCGTCGTAGACCGTCGCGGACTGGGTGACGTACCGCGGAGTGGCTCCGTCGTAGTCTGCGAGCTTTTCGACCTTGGTGACACGGCCCTTGGACGGGGCGGCGCCGAAAGCGCCGTTGTCGTATGAGGTGCGAACGTCGGACAAGACATGGGCGGGCCGGTCGGGGGTGGTGGCGCAAGCGACCGAGACGGTCTCCAGCCGGGATGGGAACTTCACCATCCCGGCTCCCGTGTTGTCGGCGTACTCGGTGCGGGTGCATCTGTCATCGCTGGGCGTACTGGTGTCGCCCAGGTCGCTGAGCGCGGTGACCCGGCCCACTCCCGGCCCGGACTCCTCGAAAGTGTTGTCGGTCTTGGTCTCGGTCCAGCCGCCGCCGTCCTTGACCGTCCAGGTCCGGGAGGTGTCGGTCGCGGTCACGTTCGTCGTCGTGGTCCCCCACGAGCGGGTTCGTGAGGCCGTCTGCACCCGCCACGGGGTGTTGACCGTCTTGGAATGGACGGTGCCGCCCGGGCCGGTGTACTGGACGGTTCTGAGTGAGAACCCAGAAAGTGCGTCATGGTCGGTGTGGGTTCCGCCCTCACCATCGGAAACGGTGACCGACTTGGTGCCGCCGTCCTTGGTCCTGCGGTCACCGTCCATTCCACGCATGTAGTAGGTGTCGGCCTGGGTGGACGGGGCGTCGTATGCCCCGGTGAGGGTGCGGACGTGGCCGTACCCGCGCCACTGCGACCAGGTCTTGTTCTTCTCCTTGGTCAGCCCGTCATCGTCGTCGAAATGCCAGGCCGCCCCACCTAGGTACTGGTATTTGGTGGCCATGTCCGGGGACAGCCCGGTGCGGTCCGTCTGGATCACCGATGTCACCACGTACTTGTGGAACCAGTCGGTGATCGGGTCGTCCCGTCCCGGCGGTGTCCAGATCACCGGCATGCACCGGGCCGTGTTGGTCTCCGGTGTCGGCAGATCGGTCAGCGAGCAGTCGGGGTCGGAGTAGTCGATGTCGATCTGGCCGCCGGACTCGTCGTAGATCGCGCCGACGCGGTAGCGGACGTAGGACAGGATGTCGTCGCCGACCTTGTCCAGCCGGTTGGGCAACTGGATGGGGTTGAACGTGACCTTCGGCAGGGTGGTGGTGGAGCCGTCGGCGGCGTGACCGGTGTGCTGGATCTCGTCCAGCAGCAGGTCACGTTCAACGTCGGCCAGCCCCCAGGAATGCTTCAGCGACCACGAATCCACCGGCCGATAGCCCGAACCGTCGGACGTGAGGATCTGGGTCGTCACCTTGGTCAGCCGCTTTCGCGACCAGAACGTCGGCGCCAGCGCACCGTGGGTGTCCTTGCACTCCTGCCCGGAATCACAGTGCAGGTCCCAGGGGACGTCCCACCAGCGGTCCGGATTGGCACCGATCTTGGACGGGTCGCAGTCGAAGGTCGCGTCCGGGATGCAGCGCTCGGAGGTGGCGAAGGTGACCTGCGCCGGCGGCTTGGCGAACAGGGCGTCCTCGCGGAGCCCGTAGGAGATCGTCTTCAAATACCCGCCCCGGACGTACGGGGTCTCGTCCGCGGCCTTGAGGTTGCGGCCGTAGTGGTTGATCTCCTGCCCGTAGGTGTAGTTGATCGCGTTCCCGCCCGGGTTCACGACATAGTCCAGGTTCCAGCGGTAAGCCTGCTGGCACCAGGAGGCGGCGAACGACGACCCATGGCACGGTTCGCCGGAGTCATCACCGAAGACCGGTGCGGTCCATGTCGAGCCGGTCTCGGGCTTCTCGCTCGTCCACCCGGGCAGGCGGTTGAGGCCGAAGTAGTACTGGGTGCCGTCGGTGGTGGTGACCCTCCAGTGCTCGCCGTCGTCGTCACCATTGCCGTTGGAGGAGCTGGTGAGCTTCTCGAATTTGGTGCCGTCGTCTTCCTTCATCCGCCAGCTGCCGTCGGCAGCCTTGATCAGCTCCCCGCCCTTGCCGCCCCAGGTGACGGTCGCGTTGTCATACCCCCAGCACTGGTCGGCCGGATAGTTGCCTCCCGTGTCGGCGGGGACCCCGTCCTCCTTGCACGATTTGTAGCGTCGCTCGATATATCCCGGCCACAGGTCGAATCCCTCACCGAGCCAGGACGGCTGCCCGTTGGAGTTGGCGGTCCGGCCGTCCACGCTGCCCGATGAGTAGGAGACCGCGACCTGAGGTGTCAGCTCGCCCGGCACGGGAGGCACCCGCATCGGGTACGACCACGTGAAATCCCCGCCGCTGCCACCGCCCTGCCAGGTCGCCGACGCCTCCAGCGACGTCGACCCGTAGTCGCCCTGCGAGCTGTCGGAGCCGGCCGCGGCGACCAGCAGTGTCGCGTTCTGTATCGCACCGGCCACTGCCGGAGATCTCGAGGTGGCGGCCGGAGCCGCCTCGACCACGGCGGTCAGCGTCCCGGCGGCCCCGTCATTGGCGGCCGTCACCGGTTTCGGTGTGCGGCACTGCGGCTTGCCCGGTGTCGTCAGCGCACACGCAGGCAACTGCATCAGCCGCAGACGCGGGCCATAGGCGCCGCCGAACGCCTGCGCGAACTTCGAGTAGTCCAGCCGCAGCCTCACCCGGCCCGGAGCGGCGGCGTCCGTGCGGGCCACCGTGAACGCCAGCCCGTCAATGCCGGCGGCGCGGGCGGCCTGCCGGTCCAGCACCTGAACCCGGACCCGCCGCGCCGCGGGCGCGGACCTCGCGGCACGCGCCGGCTTGTCGGGCGCCAGAACCTCCACCGGGGGAGTGCCCGCCTGTACGCCATCATCGGCGTTCCCCGACCGCGCGGCGCGCGACGCCGCAGGGCCGGACGGCACGCTCACCTCGGCGGCGCCGGGCTTCGGCCATGCCGCCTTGGCCGCAGGGCCCGGCTTTGCGGGGACCACCTTGCGCGGACGCGTCTTCGAAGCCCGCCCGTCGACCACCGGCTCGTGATCTTCGACCTTCGGACGATGGGAGTTCGGTGGATCGGCCAGCGCAGGCGGCACCGACACCAGCCCGGCCGCCAGCGCCACCGCGGTCACGATCGTGACGACGTGCGCCGACCGGCGCGGCTCCAGCAGCAACGTCCTACGGCGGAGCGATACGCGTCTTGGCTTCACGACGTCCTCCATCGGTGTGAGCTCGTATCAGGCGCCCACACGGGCATGTTCTGGCTTGCGGCCGGTTCCAGGGGCCGCACCGCTCGGGCGGGCGGCCCCCGGCAGGGAGGGGTTAGGGACTGGTCTGGGTGGGAATTTCCGGTTCGCTGGCGAGCCTGGCGATCTGCGGCTGGGTGAGTGCGCCCTGGTACGCCCACACATCGTCGATGGCGTCCGGCCAGAATTCGCTGCCACCGGCGGTGCCCACCTTGTTGCGCCCGACCTGGAGGCCGCCATTGCCCGCCGCCCTGAAGGGGACGACCTGGCTCTCCTGCGAAACCCCATCGGCTGTTTCGTCCAGCTGGCCATTGACGTAAAGGCTGACTCGATCGCGCAGCGCGTCGTACACCACCGCGAGATGCATCCAGTCACCAAGCGAGAAATACGAATGCGATGCCACCAGCGGCACGGACCCCGAATTGTCGGAGTTCTGCATGGCGATCTGCCAGCCGCCCTGTTCGACCGGATCCGGTCCGGGTACGTACCGCAACACGAAGGCGTTCGTGTTCACCCCCGGTTGCGAGAAGACTGTCGCCGCTTGCTGGGGGCGTCCCATGTTGCGAACCCACCCGGCCACGGTGAAGCTCTCATCGGTCCACACCGGCGGCGCCGCCGTCTCGGCGAACGCATTACTCGTCGCCCCGAGCCACAATCCCCCGGCCGAGGCTCCCTTGAACCCGAAAGACGGGTCAATGGCCGCGCCATTGTGGAGCACCACCCCCGGCGCCCCCACCGGGAACGGGTCTGCCCCACCGCTCTCATTCAAACTCCAGCGGCCCTTGAGCACCGGATGCTGAGTCACCAACTCCTCGGCCTCCCGGTCACCGAGAATCCGGTCGTAGACGCGCACGTCGTCGACCAGGCCGGGCCAGTGGTCGGCTTGCATTCCAGCCCACTTGCTCCGGCCGATCTGGAATCCGCCATCGGCAGACCAGAGCGAGGAGACCTGCGGGCTCTCGGTCCCAGGGTCACCGTTCACATAGATCTGCATTTTTCCGGTGTTCCGGTTGTACACCCCTACCAGGTGGGTCCAGGAGTTCAGGACGGCCGGCTCTTTCGAGAACGCCTGGTAGGCCGTGGTGTCGTCGCCGGTATCGACTTTGACTTTGGAGAAGGCCCACTTTTGATAAGCGGCATCGTATTTAAGGTAGAAACCGCTCCTGCTCGTGCCGTCCTGGCTGAGTACCGTCCGGGTGCGGTCTCCCTTTTCCAGGCGGACCCAGGCCGATACCGCGAAGCTGCGCGTGGTGTTGACGAGGGGACGGTCGGTTCCGGCGTGCGCCTGGGTCATGTCGTCGAGCCGCATGGCGGTGCCCGCTTGCCCTGCGGCACCCAGCGTCGCCGCGCCGCGCACGGTCGCCTTCCAGGGAGCGGCTGTGCTGTACACCCGGGGCTCTCCCTGCGGCTCGTCCATGCTCCAGTGCGCGACCAGGTCCGTTCCCGGCGGTGTTGCTCCTCCGGCGAGCCCCTGCGCCTGCTCGGCCGAGAGGGGCTGGGCGAACACCTGGACGTCGTCGATCGAGCCCGGCCAGTTGTTCACGAAGAAGCCGTTGTAGAGACTCCGTCCGATCTGGAGCGGGCCATGGGTTTTCAGAGGTGTGACTCCGTTCCCGGTCGCCTGGAGCTCACCGTTCACGTAGAGCCGCATCTGCGCCGCGCTCTTGTCGTACACACCGATCAGATGACTCCACTGCCCGAGCGGGAGCGGCGCATCGTCCACGGCCCACTGCCAGGGAGTGCCAGCCGTGTTGTTGTCGACGGTCGGCCACTCGAATATCGCCGCCCCATTGGCGTGCATACCCAGGACGAACCCGCTCTGGTACGTCCCTGATTGCGCGACAAGTTCGCCTTGCCTGTGCGCCGTCGGCTTAGCCCAGGCGGACACCGTGAAGCTCTCGGTCGTGTCGACGATCGGCAGGCTGCTCTCCGCGGCGCCGCTGGTGCCGTCCAAACTCAAGGCCGTGCCGTTCTTGCCCTCACCGCCCAATACCGCCGAACCGTGCAGCCACGCCGGCCGTCCCGGGCCAGTGGCAGTCACCGCGGTCGTCCCGGTGGCCTCGTCCAGGGTGAACCGGGCCACCGGTTCGGATCCCACATTGACGCGGAACTCGTAAGAATCGCTCGAACCGACCTGGCTGGAGGGCGCCAGCGCTTGCACCGTCAAGATGTTGGGCCCTGAACGGTTCGGCGCGACCTCCACCTGCCGGGGTGCGCCGGCGGCGGTGTGGACCGTCCGCGGCGGTTCCTCGTTCAGGGTGATGATGTACCGGTCGGCGACCCCCGCGGCATCGGAGATCGTGAAGATGCCAGGCTGCCCCACCCCGCCGTGCCAGACGTCGTCGGCCGGATAGTCGGTCGATGTGATCGTCGGCTTCTCCGGTTCGGCCGGGTCGTAGAAGAAGTAACAGCCGGTCTGAGCCCCGTTGTAGCTCCAGGCGCTGTACTGCTCACCGTCCCAGGCCCGCACCCCCCAGCCGATCTTGGTGCCCTGCGGGATCGTCGGCGGCAGCGGCTGCTCGAACCTGCTGCCCGTGGTCTTGGCCGGGGTCAGCGCCGAGGTCCACTTCTCGCCCCAGT
>NZ_VCKW01000236.1 GCF_005889715.1 Actinomadura soli | reverse complement strand
GCCCCCACCCACCACCATTCAACGGACGAGCTCCGCTCGACACCGCCTAGGCTTGATCATGTGCTGATCCTGACGACGCTCGACGGCTGGCGGGCCCAGCCCGGGCCCAGGTTCGTCCTGTCCGATGCGGGCGCGGTGTGGGCGCCGGACGACGACGCCGGGGCGCTGGCCGTCGCCGACGACGTGTTCGCGGACGGCCAGGTCGTCGCCGTCACGCTCGACCCGGAGCCCGGTGCGGCGCCGCCGCGCGGGGTGATCGACCGGACGGCGGCGGCCCGCGTCCGGTACGCCCGGCGCGGCCCGGACGGGCGGCACGCGGCGCTCCTCGACCGGCCCGCGACCGCCGAAGCGCTGGACCTGCTGCCGCATCCGGAGGGCGGCTGGTACCGGGAGACGTGGCGCTCGGACGCGGCCTTCACACCGGACGGCTACCCGGGCGAGCGGGCGTCGGCCACCGGCATCTACTTCCTGCTGCCACCGGGCGAGGAGTCGGTGTGGCATGCCGTCCGGTCCACCGAGATGTGGCTGTGGCATCGGGGAGGGCCGCTGTCGCTGTTCCTCGGCGGCGACGGGGAACGGCCGTCCGAGCCGCCGGAGCCGGTCACGCTCGGCCCGGACGTCACGGCCGGGCAGGTGCCGCAGGCCGTCGTGCCGCCCGGCGTCTGGCAGTCCGCGCGCCCGGCCGGGCCGCAGGAGGTGCTGGTCAGCTGCGTGGTCTCGCCGGGCTTCGACTTCGCCGACCTGAGGTTCGATCACCGGCCCGGGTGAGGGAGGCGGCGAGCCGCCCCCGCGCGTGGCCTCACGGGAGCGGCACGCCGCAGGTCAATCCGAAGACTCGGACGCGTCGGACGAGAACGCGGCGTCGAACGCGGCCGCCGGCGGCTCCATCGCGTTGAGCGCGCGGACGAACTCCAGGGCCTCGGGGGCGCCCTGAAGGCGGTCCATTCCGGCGTCCTCCCATTCGATCGAGACGGGCCCGGCGTAGCCGATGGAGTTGAGGGCGCGGAACACGTCCTCCCAGGGGACGTCGCCGCGGCCGGTGGAGATGAAGTCCCAGCCGCGCCGCAGGTCCGCCCACGGCAGGTGGGACGAGAGGCGCCCGCGGCGGCCGTCGCCCGTGCGGACCTTCGTGTCCTTGCAGTCGACGTGGTAGATCCGGTCGCGGAAGTCGAACAGGAAGCCGACCGGGTCGAGGTCCTGCCACACGAAGTGGGACGGGTCGAAGTTCAGCCCGAACGCGGGGCGGTGCCCGATCGCCTCCAGCGTCCGGACGGTCGTCCAGTAGTCGTAGGCGATCTCGCTCGGGTGGACCTCGTGCGCGAACCGGACGCCCGCCTCGTCGAACACGTCCAGGATCGGGTTCCAGCGGTCGGCGAAGTCGGCGTAGCCGCGCTCGACCATCGCGTCGGGGACGGGCGGGAACATCGCGACCGTGTGCCAGATCGAGGAGCCGGTGAAGCCGACGACGGTGCCGACGCCGAGCGCGGCGGCGGCGAGGGCCGTATCCTTCATCTCGGCGGCGGCGCGCCGCCGGACGCCTCCGGGCTCGCCGTCGCCCCAGATGCGCGGCGGCAGGATCGCCTGGTGGCGCTCGTCCGGGATGTCGCAGACGGCCTGCCCGACGAGATGGTTGGAGATCGCCCACACCTTCAGGTCGTGCTTGGCGAGGATCTCCAGCCTCCGCGGGATGTAGGCGTCGTCGGCGAGCGCCTTGTCGACCTCGAAGTGGTCGCCCCAGCAGGCGATCTCCAGGCCCTCGTAGCCCCAGCCAGACGCGAGCCGGCAGACCTCCTCGAACGGCAGGTCCGCCCACTGGCCGGTGAACAGCGTGATCGGTCGTGCCACTTCACTGACTCCCTTCGACGTCGGTCCAGCATCGCGAGGCGGCGCTGCCGGCGACCGCGGCGAGGACGCGCTGCACCTGGAGGCCGTCGGCGAACGAGGGGCTCGGGTCCGTGCCGTCCGCGATGGCGGCGAGCAGGTCGGCGATCTGGTGGGTGAACGTGTGCTCGTACCCCAGGATGTGACCGGGCGGCCACCACCGTCCGGCGTACGGGTGGACGGGCTCGGTCACGACGATCCGCCGGAAACCGGACGCCGCCGCGTCGTCGCCCGCGTCGTAGAACCACAGCTCGTTCAGCGACTCCAGGTCGAACGCCAGCGCGCCGGACGAGCCGCTGACCTCGATGCGCAGCGCGTTCTTGCGTCCGGTGGCGAACCGGGTGGCCTCGAACGTCGCGAGCGCGCCGCCGCCCGTGCGGCCGATGAACAGGGCGGCGTCGTCCACGGTGACGCGGGCCGTGCCGCCGCCCGGCACCGGACGTTCCGGGACGAACGTGTCCAGCAGCGCCGACACCCCGACGAGCGACTGCCCGGTGATGAACTGCGCGGTGTCGACGATGTGCGAGGCGATGTCGCCGAGCGCGCCCGACCCGGCCCGGTCGCGGTCCAGCCGCCAGGTGAACGGGGCCCGCGGATCGGACAGCCAGTCCTGGAGGTACTGCGCGCGGATGTGCCGGACGGTCCCGACGCGGCCCTCGGCCACCAGCCGGCGGGCGAGCGCGACCGCCGGGACGCGCCGGTAGTTGAACCCGATCATCGACCGGACGCCGCGGGCCCGCGCCCGCTCCGCCGCGGCGGCCATCGCCTCCGCCTCCGCGACCGTGTTGCCGAGGGGCTTCTCGCACAGCACGTGCTTGCCCGCGTCGAGCGCGGCGACGGCGATCTCGGCGTGGGTGTCGCCGGGCGTGCAGATGTCGACGATCTGGACGTCGTCGCGGCGGAGCAACTCCTTCCAGTCGGTCTCCACCGACGCCCAGCCGAGCGACGCGGCGGCCGCGCGGGCGCGCTCGGCGGAGCGTCCGGCCAGGGCGGTCATGACGGGCGTCAGCGGCGGCGCGAAGAACGGCCCGACGCTGCGCCACGCGTGCGAGTGGGCGCGTCCCATGAACGCGTGCCCGACCATCCCGACCCCGACGGTCGTGGTCATATCTGCTCCCCTGCTGTTTCCGGCCGGCGCGCCCGCCCCCCACTGCGCGGGCGCGCCGGCGCCCCCGCGGCTCAGGACTCGAAACCGAGCGGCATGTAGCGGTCGACGTTGTCCTTCGTGATCGTCTCGGACGCGAGCGTGACCGACTGCGGCGCCTGCTGCTCGACCAGGTCGGCCATGCCCTTGCCCTGCGCGATCAGCCGGCCCAGCTTGATCGCGGACGCGGCCATCGTCGGCGAGTAGGTGACGGTCGCCTCCAGCACCCCGCCGGCCTTGATCTCCCGCATCGCGTTGGCCGAGCCCGCGCCGCCGACCATGAAGAACTCCTTGCGCCCCGACTGCTTGACCGCGGCGAGCACGCCGACGCCCTGGTCGTCGTCGTGGTTCCACAGCGCGTCGATCTTCTTGTGGGCGCGCAGCAGGTTGGAGGCGACCTGGTTGCCGGACTCGACGGTGAACTTCGCGTCCTGCTTCGCGGTGACCGAGAAGCCGTACGACTTCAGCGCGTCCGCGAAGCCCTTGCTGCGGTCCTGCGTCAGCGGCAGCGTCGCGATGCCCTGGATCTCCACGATCACCGGGTCCGAGACGCCCTTGTCCTTCAGCTTCTTGCCGACGTAGTGGCCGGCGGAGACGCCCATGCCGTAGTTGTCGCCGCCGATCCACGTCCGGTACGACAGCTTGTCGGGGAAGACGCGGTCGAGGTTGACGACGGGGATGCTGGCGTCCATCGCCTTGCGCGCGACCTGGTTGAGCTGCTCGCCGTCGTTCGGCAGGATCACCAGCGCGCCGACCTTCGCGCGGATCAGCGACTCGACGGCGGAGATCTGCTGGTTGATGTCGTTGGTCGGCTCCACCGGCTTGAACGTGACGTCCGGGTACTTCTTGGCCTGCGCCTCGGCGTTCTTGGCGATCGCCGCGATCCAGCCGTGGTCGGCGGCGGGCGCGGAGAACCCGAGCGTGACCTGCTTGCCCGGCTTGTCGTTGTCGCCGCCGAGCGTGCCGGCCTGCGCGGCGGGCGCCGGGTCGTCCTCGCTGTTGCTGGTGCAGGCCGCGGCGAGAGTGCTGGCCGCGACGACGGCGCCGCCGAACAGCACCCCTCTGCGGGACGGACGAGATGTGTGGTCGCTCATGACGTGCTCCTGGTCATGGGGGGTGGGACGGGGTGGTCAGGCGGGCGAGCGGAGCCCGCGGCGTTGCAGCAGCACCGCGATCACGATGATCACGCCCTTGGCGATGAGCTGGTCGCTGGTCTGCAGGCCGTTCAGGATGAACAGGTTGGTGATGAGGGTGAAGATCAGCACGCCGAGGATGGACCCGGTGATCGTGCCGCGGCCGCCGGTCAGGAGCGTCCCGCCGATGATGACGGCGGCGATGGCGTCCAGCTCGTACAGGTCGCCGTGGGTGCTGGAGCCGGTGGTCGTCAGTGCCATGATGATGATCGCGGCGATGCCGCAGCAGAACCCGGACAGCGCGTACAGCAGCAGCGTGTGCCGGCGGACGTCGATGCCCGCGAGCCGCGCCGCCTCCCGGTTCCCGCCGACCGCGAACGTCCGGCGGCCGAACGTGGTGCGGTTGAGCAGCAGCCACCCGGCGACGGCGACGGCCGCGAAGATGTACACCAGCAGCGGCAGCCCGAGCAGCTTCGTCGTGGACAGCGCCTCGATCGCGTCGTTCTCCGGGCGGATCAGCTGGGTCCTGCGGTCCGACATCCGCTGCGCCAGGCCCCGCGCGGCGACGAGCATCGCGAGCGTGGCGATGAACGGCACCATCCGCCCGTAGGAGATCAGCAGCCCGGTCACGACGCCCGACCCGGTGCCGACGAGGATCGCGCACATCGCCATGACCGCCGGGCCGTACGACTGCGTCGCGACCGTCGTCGCCCACACCGACGCCAGCGCCATCACCGACCCGACCGACAGGTCGATCCCGCCGCCGATGATCACGAAGGTCTGGCCGACGCTGATCACGCCGATGGTGGCGGCGAGCACGAGGACGCCGACCGCGTTCCCGGACGTCGCGAAGTTCTCCGGCTCGGTGATCAGGCCGGCCGCGCAGAGCAGCACCAGCGCCGCGACCAGCCCGAGGTGCCGGATCTCGCCGACGCCGGCGGGCGCGCCGTTCCCGGCCTTCCTCGTCAGGGAGACGAGGGCGCCGCCCCGCTCGTTCGGCCCTGCGCCCTTCCGGGGGGCCTGGGGGGTCGTCCCTCCAGAATGACGGGTCTTCGTCACAGGGCGCTCCCTTCCATGATCATGTTGAGCACGGCGGCCTCGTCGAGGTCGCGGGCGGCGCCGGTGTGCACGACCCGTCCCTCGCGGACGACGAGGACCCGGTCGGCGAGCCCGAGCACCTCGGGGACCTCGCTGGACACCAGCAGCACCCCGATGCCGCGCCCGGCGAGCCCGCGGATCAGCGCGTACAGCTCGGCGCGGGCGCCGACGTCCACGCCGCGGGTCGGCTCGTCCAGGATCAGCAGCCGCAGCTCCGCGGTGCCGAGGAGCCAGCGGGCGAGGACGACCTTCTGCTGGTTGCCGCCCGACAGCGTCACGACGGGGCGGCCCGGGTCGGGCGGGCGGATGTCGAGCGCCTCGATCTGGCGGCGCACGTCGGCGAGCTCGCGGCGGCGGCTGAGCCAGCCGAACGACGCGTACCGCGACAGCCCGGCGACGCTGATGTTCGCGGCGACGGTGCCGGCCGGAAGCAGCGCCTGGCTCTTGCGCTCCTCCGGCGCCATGCCCATGCCGCGCCGCACCGCCGCGCCCGTGTCGCCGGGACGCACCGGACGGCCGTCGACGAGCACCCGTCCCCGGGCGGGGCGCCGCGCCCCGTAGACGGTCTCCAGGATCTCCGAGCGCCCGGACCCGACGAGCCCGGCCAGCCCGACGATCTCGCCCGCGCGGACGGTGAACGACACGTCCTCGAACGATCCCGGCAGCGTCAGGCTCTCGACGCGGAGGATCTCCGGACGGTCGCCGCGCGGCTCCTCGGAACGTTCCGGGAAGACGTACTCGACGTCGCGTCCCGTCATCAGCGACACGATCTCGCCGGTGGACGTGGTGCGCGCGGGGAGCCCGGCCGCGACGGCCCGGCCGTCCTTGAGGACGGTCACCCGGTCGCCGATCTGGCGGATCTCCTCCAGCCGGTGCGAGATGTAGACGACCGCGACGCCCGCGCCGGTCAGCTCCCGGATGATGCGGAACAGGTTGTCCACCTCGTCGTGGGCGAGCGCGGCGGACGGCTCGTCCATCACGATGAGGCGCGCGTCGTGCGACAGCGCGCGGGCCATGCTGACGACCTGCTTGCCCGCCGCGGGCAGCCGCCCGACCTCGCGGCGCGGCGGGATCTCGGCGTGCCCGAGCCGGCCGAGCAGCTCCCGCGCCGACCGCTCGGCGTCGCCGCGCCGGGTGAACCCGAACGTCGCCTTCTCGTGGCCGAGGAAGATGTTCTCCGCGACCGACAGGCCGTCCACCAGGTCGAGCTCCTGGTAGATGGTCGCGATGCCCGCCCGCATCGCGGCGGTCGGCCCGGCGAGCCGCACCGGCGCGCCCGCGAAGACGATCTCGCCCGCGTCCGGCTGATGGGCGCCCGCGAGCACCTTGATGAGCGTCGACTTGCCGGCGCCGTTCTGGCCGAGCAGGCAGTGCACCTCGCCGGGGCGCACGTCGAGGTCGACGCCGTCCAGCGCGCGGACGCCGGGGAACTGCTTGACGATCCCGCGCATCACCAGCAGCGGTTCGGGTGCGGACGAGCCCATCGGGCCTCCTCGGGGGCGGGAGGAACGAAGTCGGAAGGGACGGGCGGAGTCGGTCAGGCGGCGGTGAAGGAGAAGACGTGGTCGCTGATGAGCCGGGCGCCGCCGACGACGCCGGCGGTCCCGGCGAGCTCGGACAGCACGATCGGGAGGTTGCCGGTCGCGAGCGGCGCGGACCGGCGGTAGACGACGCTGCGGATCTCGGCGAGCAGCGCGTGGCCGAGCCCGGCGACGCCGCCCGCGATGATGACGAGGCCCGGGTTGAAGAAGCTGACGAGCCCGGCGAGGACCTGCCCGACATGCCGGCCGCCCTCCCGGATGAGCCGCACGGCGACCGGGTCGCCCGCTGCCGCGGCCATGCCGACGTGCTCGGCCGTCAGCTCCCCGTGGGTCTCCAGCAGCGCGGCGAGCTGCGGCGACTCACCCGAAGCCGCCGCCGCGGCGTCCCGCGCGAGCGCGGCGCCGCCGAAGAACGCCTCCAGGCACCCGGCGTTGCCGCAGGCGCAGATCGGGCCGTCGTCGTCCACGCGGATGTGGCCGATGTCCCCGGCGCTGCCGGACACGCCGCGGTAGATGGCGCCGTCCACGACGATGCCGCAGCCGATCCCGGTGCCGATCTTGACGAGCAGGAAGTCGTCCACCGAGCGGGCCAGGCCGGCGTGCAGCTCGCCGAGCGCCATCAGGTTCACGTCGTTGTCGACCAGCACCGGGCAGCCGAGCTCCTGCCCGATCGCGTCCCGCACCGGGAACCGGTCCCAGCCGGGCATGATCGGCGGGACGACCGGCATGCCGTCCCGGAAGCTGACCGGCCCGGGGACGCCGATGCCGGTGCCGTGCACCTGCGGGATGAGGCCCTCGTCGCGCAGCTTGCCGAGCAGGTCCAGCGCCCGGTCGAGGACGACGGTCGCGCCCTGCCGGACGTCGCACTGCTCGCCGACGTGGCCGAGCACCTCCAGCTCGCCGTCGGTCACGGCGACGTCGATCGAGGTGGCGCCGATGTCGAAGGCGACGAACCGCAGCCGCGGCGACAGCCGGACGATCCCGGACCGCCGCCCGCCCCGGGACGCGGCCAGCCCCGCGCCCTCCACGAGCCCGAGCTCGACGAGCCGGTCCAGCTCGACGGCCAGCTTCGACCGCGACAGCCTGACGACGTCGCCCAGCTCGGCGCGCGAGCGCGGGCCTTCGTCGCGCAGCAGGCGCAGCAGGCGTGCCTGATGCACGTTCTGCGGACGGGCCGGCATGCGCATCACGCCGTCCTCTCCTGGTGGGGGCCGGTTGAGGGGCTTGGCGAGAACGTAACCGGCTTTCGCCGACTTGAGAAGACCTTTCTTCTAGATCATCTCAACTTTTCCCACCCAGAGGACAAAGCTGAGCGTCGAAAGGCCCCCGCGGCACCGCCGCGGGGGCCTTTCGGTCGTCCTAGTAGCTGATCGTCGCCTGGCGGCTGCTCATCGTGCGCATGATGTGCTCGACGAGCGTGATGAGCACCTGCTTGGCGTCCTCGCGGTCGCGGACGTCGCAGGAGATCACCGGGATGTCGGGCGACAGGTCCAGGGCGTCGCGGACCTGCTCGGCCGTGTGCCGCCCCGCCCCGTCGAACCGGTTCACGCCGATGATGAACGGCAGGCCGCGCCGCTCGAAGTAGTCCACCGAGGCGAAGCAGTCGGCCAGGCGCCGGGTGTCCACGAGGACGACGGCGCCGAGCGCCCCCTTCGCCAGCTCGTCCCACATGAACCAGAACCGGTCCTGCCCGGGCGTGCCGAAGACGAACAGCACGAGGCCGTTGGGCAGGGTGATCCGCCCGAAGTCCATCGCCACGGTCGTCGTCGTCTTGCCCGCGACGGCGGTGGTGTCGTCGACCCCGATGCTCTTCTCGGTCAGGGCCTCCTCGGTGCGCAGCGGGCGGATCTCGCTGACCGCACTGACCAGGGTGGTCTTGCCGACACCGAATCCACCGGCGACGAGAATCTTCACCGTCAGCGCGGAATCGCCCTGTGCGGCGTCCGCGTCAGAGCGCACGGATTCCATCGATCACTTCCTTGAGTACGCGCTCGCTGGGGAACTGCGCCACCGGCGCTGGTCGCCGGACCTGTATCAGCGAGCGGTCGAGCAGATCGCCGAGCAGGACACGGACGACCCCGAGGGGAAGTTCCAGATCCGACGCTATCTCGGCGACCGACAGCGGTGTGCGGCAAAGCTCCAAGATCATGTCATGTTCCGGTGCCCACGAGGGCGCCGGATGGAGATCGTCCGCGGGTTCCGGCGCGTCCACGGCGGCGATCAGGGCCACGAGGTCGAACTCGTCGCCCTGGTAGTGCGTGCGGCCTCCGGTCAGCGCGTAGGGCCGGACCACCGGCCCCGCCGTGTCCTCGTCCTCGTGCCAGGCGGCGTCCCCCATGCCTCACCCGCCGCCCGGCTCGGCGGCGGCCCGCGGGTCCGCCGACAGGTGCTGCCCGACGCGGGCGACGAGCATCGCCATCTCGTAGGCGATGATCCCGAGGTCGGCGTCGGCGGCGGCGAGGACGGCGAGGCAGGTGCCGTGCCCGGCGGCGGTGACGAACAGGAACGACGACTCCATCTCCACGATCGTCTGCCGGACGGCCCCGCCGCCGAACGACTCCCCCGCCCCGCGCGCGAGGCTCTGGAAGCTGGCGGCCACGGCGGCCAGGTGGTCGGACTCCTCGCGGGCCAGCCCGCTGGACGCCGCCATCCGCAGCCCGTCGCTCGACAGCACGACCGCGTTCTGGACCGCGTCCACCCGCTGGACGAGGCTGTCCAGCAGCCAGTCCAGCTCGCCGCCGGCCGCGCCGCCCGGGACGTTCGCGCCGGAGTACTGGGCCTCTGTCATGGGGTGTCGTCCTCCTGGTCGCCTGGTCTCCGCTCCCGGTCGTCCGGCTTCCGCACCGTCCCGGCGCCGGCCGCTTCCTGCCTGCCGCGCTGCCAGCCGCGCTGCATGGCGGACAGCTTCGATCGCATTCTCTCGGGCGTGCGCTCGGCGGTCCCGTCCCTGCTCCCGTCCGGGGCTCCGGCCCTGCCGGGCGCGGGGGGCGCGTCCATCGGGACGGGCGCGGACAGCGGCACCGTCCCGGCCTTCTCCGGCTCGGCCTGCGGCGGGGTCTGCGGCGCGGGCCGCCCGGCCCTCGGCGGGACTGGCGGCGCGGCGGGCGGGGCCTGGCCCTTGGCGGCCAGGCGCTCGTCGACCCGCCGTTTGAGCTGCGGCGCGAGGTGCTGCTGCCGCCGCCGCTTGGGCAGCTCGCCCTTCTTCGGCGGAGCCGCCGGCTCGGCTTCCGGCGCCGGTTCGGGCCGGGTCTCAGCCTCTGTCTCGGTCTCCGCCGCCGTCTCGGTCCCGGTCTCGGCGACCAGGCGGACGGCGCCGCCGGAGCCCCACAGGTCCGCCGGCGTGTTCGGCAGCTCCTGCATCGGCCCGGTCGGGCGCCGCGGCGACGGCTCCTGCTCGAAGTTCTCCACGACGAGCGAGCTCGGGATCAGCGCGACCGCGGTCGTCCCGCCGTACGGCGACGGGCGCAGCGTGACCGTGATCCCGTGCCGCTCCGCGAGCCGCGCCACGACGAACAGCCCGAGCTGGGCGCTGTCGGACGGGTCGAACTCCGGCGGGCTGGCGAGCCGCTCGTTGGCGGCGCGCAGCGCCTCCTCGGTCATGCCGAGACCGCGGTCCTCGACCTCGACCGCGAACCCGTTGGCGACCGGCTGGCCGCCGACCCGCACCGGCGACTGCGGCGGCGAGAACGTGGTGGCGTTCTCGACCACCTCCGCGAGCAGGTGGATGACGTCGGCGACCGCGGAGCCGAGCAGCGCGATCCGCGGCAGCGGCTGCACCCGGACGCGCGGGTAGTCCTCGACCTCCGCGACCGCGCCGCGGACCACGTCCACCAGCGGGACGGGACGGCGCCAGCCGCGCCCGGCCGTCTTCCCGCCGAGGATGACCAGGCCCTCGGCGTGCCGGCGCATCCGGGTCGCGAGGTGGTCGAGGCGGAACAGGTCCGACAGCTCGGACGGGTCCTCGGTGCGGCGCTCCATCGTGTCGAGCAGCCCGAGCTGCCGGTGCAGCAGCGCCTGGTTGCGGCGGGCGAGGTTGACGAACACCTCGCTGATGCCGCGCCGGGCCCCGACCTCGCCCTCGGCGGCCGCCAGCACGGCGTCGCGGGCCCGGTCGAACGACTCGGCGATCTGCCGGATCTCGTCGATGCGGTAGTCGACGTCGGGCGCCGGCTCCGGTTCGACGGGACGCCCGGCGCGGATCTGCTCGGCGAGCTTCGGCAGCCGCTCGCGGGTGAAGTCCACGACGCCGGTGGCGAGCGTCCGGCATTCGCGCAGCAGCCGCCGCGAGACGCGGGCCGCGATGACCGCCGACGCCACGATCGCGAGCAGGCCGAGGCCGCCGGCGAAGGCGAGCCGCCAGAACGCGCTGATCGCGATGCCCCTGGCGTGCTCGGTGACGTCGTCGAGGACCTTGTTCTCGAACTCGTACATGCGGGCGTTGGCGATGTCGGCGGCGGACCGCCACGTGGCCGGCTCGATGACCGGGGCGCTGCCGGCGCGCCCGGCGGCCTGCCCCTGGCGACCGGACGACCGCGTCCGCGCGGCCTTGTCCCCGGGCGGCTCGGCGCCGCGGATGACCTCGTCCTCCAGCGCGCGGAGGCGGTGGAACTGCGGGGAGGCGCTGAGGCGCTCGTAGCGGGCGCGGTCGGCGTCCGGCAGGTTCGCCGCGGTGTCGGTGTACAGCATCCGCTGCGCCCCGACGAGCTGCGCGAACAGGCCGCGCTCGGCGGCGGTGATCCGCCCGGCGGCGAGCGCGCCGGTCAGCAGCGCGTCCTCGCGGGCCATGAACTCGCGGGCGCGGCCGAGCGAGGTGAGGGTGCGGGCGTGCGCGGTGATGGACCCGTCGCCCGGGGTGGTCGCGTTGTAGATGGCGAAGCCCGCGTCGATGAGGTCGCCGTACTCGCCGAGCACCTCGCCGCGGTCGGCGATCCGCTGGTCCACGCCGCGGCGGACCGTCTGGAGGGTGCCGAGCCGCTGCACGAGCGCGTCCAGCCGCCGGACGATCTCGGGCCGGATCGCGCCGCGCAGCCCCTGGTCGCGGCTGCCCGCGCGGACGTCCGCGGCGGCCTTGTCGGTCGCCAGCCGCTGTTCCCGCATCGCTCCGGGGGCCGCGACGCGGGCGCCGCCGAGCTCGGCCATCGACAGGCGCCGCTCCTTCTGCAGCCCGTCGATGAGCCGCTGCATGGGCAGCACCGTCTCCTGCTGGAACTTGCGGCTCTGCAGGAGCTCGTTCGCGTCGCCGTAGGTGATGCTGGTGAGGAACACCCACAGCGAGGCCAGCGCCAGCAGCGGCACGAGGACCAGCAGGCTGATCCTCGCCCGGATGGAGGAGAACCGGGGGCGGGACATGCGGGGGGATTCCTCCCGATGCGTGGGAGTACGGGGGTGTGCGGGAGCCTACTACGTCAGGGCTTCCCGGCGATCGGACATCCGCGCGACCGCCACACTCTCGTGCGCATACCGGCAGGTCAGGACATTCCGAGGCGTTCGCCGCCGACCTGCGTGCCGAACCTCGGGCTCGCCTGCATGTGCCGTCCGGCGCGCTTGATCAGCACCGCCATTTCATAGGCGACGAGACCCGCGTCCGCCTCCGCCTCGGCCAGGACGGCGAGACACGTGCCGTCGCCGGCGGCCGACACGAACAGGAGCAGGGCGTCCATCTCGATGATGCTCTGCCGGACGTTCCCGCCCGCGAAGTGCCGTCCCGCGCCGCGCGCGAGGCTCTGCAGGCCGGAGGCCAGCGCGGACAGGTGCTCGGCGTCCTCGCGGCCGAGGTCGCCGGACGCGGCGACCGCCAGGCCGTCCCGGGACAGGATCACCGCCTGCCGCACGCTCGTCACCCGCTGCGCGAAATCGTTGAGCAGCCAGTTCAGCTCACCGGTCACGGTGTCGTGCATCATCGGGCCCTACCTTTCCGGGGGCGCGCCCCCAGACCCCCGGGGCGAAGGGTCCCTGGATCATAAAGGCGGTCCGTGACGGGCCCGCAACCGCTTTGGCCCCTTTCACGCGCATTGCCGCTATTCCCGCCGGTGGTCCGCATGGGCCGCGCCGCCCCGGATGCCCGATCCGAACACAAGAAGATAGCGGCAAATTAGGACAATTTACGTCATTTCCCTCTGTTGTCCCGGGCCATTGCGCCATACTCTGCTTCTTCACCACCACTTCGCCTCGCGGCCGGCACGGGAAGGAGAAGCACGATTCACTCAGGCAACGACGGCGGCCGGGACGGGAGGCCGACCTCCTGGCCGGAGGGCGTTACGATGCCCGCCGTGAGTCCCGAAAGCCA
The DNA here is from genome assembly GCF_005889715.1 of Actinomadura soli. GTDB lineage: Bacteria > Actinomycetota > Actinomycetes > Streptosporangiales > Streptosporangiaceae > Spirillospora > Spirillospora soli. The sequence continues at coordinate 29 of NZ_VCKW01000236.1, read as the reverse complement.
GGCATCCGAGGCACTGCCGTCGCGACGGC